>NZ_JAAOTI010000003.1:0-448702 GCF_011297315.1 Catellatospora chokoriensis | reverse complement strand
GACCGGATGATCGGTTTCCTGCGCCGGGCGGTCAAGAACGGCACGCGGGTGCTGGGCGGCCCCACGACCTGCCTCACACCACGGCTTCGGTCCGCAGCGGCGGGTCGGCGGACACCTGCGCGAAGGCGAGCGCGGCGGCTCCGACCAGCCCCGCGTCCCGGCCGAGCGCGCCGATCCGGACGTCGAACCGTCTCGCGAAGGCGAGCCCGCCGCGGCGGGCCAGCCCGCGCCGGATCGGGTCGAGCAGGACGGGTCCGGCGGCGGCCACCCCTCCGCCGACGACGACCGCGTCGAGGTCGCACATCGCCGCGGTGGTCTGGAACGCCACCGCCAGTGCCTCACCGGCCCGGTCGAACGCGGCTAGTGCGGCGGCGTTGCCGCGTGCGGCGTCGGCGGCCAGCTCCGCCGCGTCGGCGGCGGTCCGGGGAGTCCAGCCCAGGGCCAGCGCGTGGCGGACCATGGCGGGGCCGCTGGCGAGGACTTCGAGGCAGCCCAGGTTGCCGCACGGGCACGGCGGCCCGCCCGGGTCGATCGTCATGTGCCCGAGCTGGCCGGCATTGCCGGTGGGACCCAGGTAGGGGCGGCCGTCCAGGATGAGGCCGCCGCCCACCCCGGTCGACACCACGACGCCGAGCACGGCCCGACCGGCCGGTGCCGCGCCGCGCCAGCACTCGCCGATCGCCATGCACTGCGCGTCCCCGGCGATGGCGACGGCAGGGCGGTTCGGCGTCAGCCGCCGGACCGCGTCGGCCAGGGGGAAGTCCCGCCAGTTCGGGATGTTGACCGGGGAGACGGTGCCGGTGACCGGGTCCAGGGGCCCCGCGGTGCCGATGCCGACGGCGTCGACGGGCCCGGCGAGCACGTCGGCGACGACGGCGGCCAGCACCGCGTCGGGGTCGGCGTCGAGGTGGACCCGCTCGGACCGGATGGCGACGGTCCCGTCCTGCGCGACGACGGCGGCGGCGAACTTGGTGCCGCCGACGTCCACGGCCAGCACTCGCTTCATCGGGCGACCTCCCCGAACGACCGGGCCGCCAGGCCGAACGCGCCGTCGGGCAGCGCCGACGCCTGCGCGGCGGTGAGCGGGAGACCGTCGCGGCGGCTCACCCGGAACACGTGGTGCTCGCCCGGCAGGAGCGTGACCAGCGCGTCGTCGACGACGAGCTGGTCCGGCTCGACGCCCAGCGGCACGGCGAGCCGGTCGGCGAACACGCACACCTCGCGCAGCGTCGTCAGGGCGCTGACGGTGACGTGCAGGGTGCCGTCGACGACGGCGGTGTCGACGCGGCGTTCGGGCGGCGGGGCGAGCAGGTCCCGTTCGGGCCGCCAGGCCCAGGTGGCCCTGGTGCCGTCGGTGTCGGCGACCAGGAGTTCGGCCCGGGGGTCGGTGGGCTGCGCGAGTGCGGGTGGCAGCGGCACCCGGACGATGCCGCCGGCGGGGCAGGCGGGTCGCAGGTCTGCGCGGTGGTGTTCGTGGCCGTCGAGGCCGACCCGGCGGACGGCGATGTCCGGCTGCCAGTCGGTGGGCGAGTCGTTGACGAGCACGAGTTCCAGGCCCTGTGCGCCGGCCGGGTCGTGGGTGGGGCCGGGCCGGACCGGCTGGATGGTGGCCAGGCGTGGGGTGAAGGAGCGGCGCAGGGCATGCCAGAGGGGCTTCTCGATGCCGGCGTGGTCGACGGCCGACCAGCTGACCACCGGCCAGCAGTCGTTGAGCTGCCAGATGACCACGCCGCCGCAGCGTTCGCGGGTGCGCAGCCATTCGACGCCGGTGGCGACGGCGCGGGCCTGCACGACCTGGGTCGCGTAGTGCCAGTCGGGTCCGTCGGCGGGGGTGGGCACGTGCGGCTGGAGGCCGCGGCTCAGCTTGTGCACACCGTCGATGGCACGCAGGTGGTGGCGGGTCAGCGGGGAGCCGGGGCCGGGGGTCTCGCCGTCGACGACCCGGGTGAGGGTGGTCCAGGCGGGTGGCCCGCACCAGCCCATCTCGGCGACGAAGGCGGGGTCGTGGTCGCGGTAGTGGGTGTAGTCGGCCTCGTTCCAGGCGTCCCAGAGGTGGCTGGGCCCGTGGGTGTCGGCGGTGGGGTCGCGGTCGATGCTGCCCGACCAGGGGGAGTTGGGCAGGTACGGGCGGGTGGGGTCGAGCCGGTGCAGGACGCGGGGCAGCACGTCCAGGTAGTAGGCCGCACCCCAGCCGCGGGAACCGACCTGGTCGGCCCAGTGCCAGTGGTGCCAGCCCTGGACCGTCTCGTTGCCGCCGCACCACAGCACCAGGCTCGGGTGGGCCGACATGCGGGCGACCGCCTGCTCGGCCTCGGCGGTGACGAGCTCGATCATGTCGTCGTCCTCGCAGTACGCCGCGCAGGCGAACAGGAAGTCGTGCCAGACGAGCATGCCGCGCTCGTCGCAGGCGTCCAGGAACTCCTCGGTGGCGAAGTGGCCGCCGCCCCATACCCGCAGGATGTTGGCGTTGCCGGCGACGGCCTGGTCGATGCGCGCGGTGACGCGTTCGGGTGTCGCGCGGCTGGGGAAGGTGTCGTCGGGGATCCAGTTGTAGCCGCGGACCCGGACCTCGCGACCGTTGACGACCAGCGTCCAGCGGGTGCCCAGGGCGTCGGGGGTCTCGTCGACCGCGACGCTGCGTACGCCGAAGCGGGTGTCGGTGGTGTCCAGCACGACGCCGACGTGCTGGAGTTCGAGGCGCAGCCGGTAGCGCGGCTGTGCGCCGAGGCCGGTCGGCCACCACAGCGCGGGGTCGGTCAGGGTCAGCGCGACGACCGCCTCGTCGCCGACCACGGTGCCGGTGGCCGAGCCGCAGGGCAGGCCGGCCGGGTCGGTGAGGTCGACCTGGACGAGCGAGCCTTCGGGCGCGTCGACGCGGACATGGCAGGACAGGTGCGCGACGCGGTGGTCGTCGCTCAGCCGCACCAGCGGACGGACGTGCTCGATGCGGCCGGTGTAGGTCTCCAGCCGGATGTCGCGCCAGATCCCGGCGGTGACGTGGTGCGGGCCCCAGTCCCAGCCGAAGTTGGCGGCGGTCTTGCGCACGTGGGAGTAGGGCTCGTCGTACGGGCTGGGCAGCGCCCCGTGCGCGCGTTCGTGACGCAGGGCGGCGTCCCAGGCCGAGGTGAAGCGGATCTCGACGACGTTGTCGCCGGGCCGCAGCGCGTCGTCGGCCGCCCAGCGGTAGCGCAGGTGCTGGTCGCGGGCCGCGCCGATGGGGTGGCCGTTGACGTACACGTCGGCGAAGGTGTCCAGGCCGTCGGCGACGAGGTCGGTGCGTGCCCCGGGCGTCGGCGTCCAGTACACGTGGCGGCGGTAGGTCCAGTGGGAGTGGCCCACCCAGGTCTGGGCGAGTTCGCCCCAGGCCACGTCGGGGTCGGCGAGCAGCCCGGCGGCGAGCAGCGCGGTGTGCACCTCGCCGGGCACGGTCGCCGCCACTGTGGTGGTCTGGATGTTCGCCGGAGTGTCGTCGGGTCCGGACGACCAGGTCAGTTCCCACTGGCCGCCGAGGTCGTGGCGGGTCGCGGTGACGGTCGTGGCCTGCGTGGTCTGTGTCATCCCTTG
This sequence comes from Catellatospora chokoriensis, assembly GCF_011297315.1. Classification (NCBI taxonomy): domain Bacteria; kingdom Bacillati; phylum Actinomycetota; class Actinomycetes; order Micromonosporales; family Micromonosporaceae; genus Catellatospora; species Catellatospora chokoriensis. The sequence goes on along the minus strand of NZ_JAAOTI010000003.1, from coordinate 445,138 downwards.
ACCGCCCCCGCGGTGAGTGCTTCCTGCATGCGTCGGCTGGACATGGTGTAGGCGACGTAGACCGGCAGCAGCGTCAGGACGGTGCCGGCGGCCAGCACGCCGAAGTCGGTCGCGTCGGACAGCAGCGTGGGCAGCGCGACCTGCGCGGTGCGCACGTCGGCGGCGGTGCCGGTGATGGTCAGCGAGAACAGGTACTCGTTCCAGAAGGTCAGCAGCTGCAGGATCGTCACGCTGACGATGCCGGGCATCGCGATCGGGATGTAGACGCTGACCAGCAGCCGCCAGTGCCCGGCGCCGTCCAGCGCCGCGGACTCCACCAGGGCCGGCGGCACGGTGCGCATGAACTGGGTGAGCAGCAGCACGGACAGTGGCAGGGCGCTGGCCGGCAGGAACAGCATCTGGAACTCGCGGGTGTAGAACAGCCCCAGCTCGATCGCCAGGATCACGGTGGGGATCAGCGCGGCGAACGGCGGGATGAGGAAGCCCGCCGAGAACACCCCGGTGATCAGGCGGGAGAGCCGGTTGTCCTGGTACGCCAGCGCGTACGCGGCGGGCACCGACAGGCCCAGTGTCACCGCGATGGCCACGACCGAGATCAGCGCGGAGTTGAGCAGCGCGGCCCCGAGGTCGGCGGTCTGCCAGGCGGTGCCGAAGTTGTCCCAGAGCCAGTCGGCGGGCAGGGAGAAGGGTTGGGTGAAGATCTCGATGTTGGTCTTCAGGGCGCTGACGACCAGGTAGTACAGCGGTGCGGCGAGCAGCAGCGCGTACGCCCAGGACAGGGTGCCGGCCAGCCGGCCGGTGGCGCGGCCGCGGCGGGCGGCGTTCGGCGGTGTCATCGGGTGTTCTCCTTGGAGCTGCGCAGCAGCGCGCGGATGAGGATCATGCCGCCGATGCCGAGGATGAGCAGCGCGACACCGACCACCTGGCTGTAGCCGAGGTCGCGTTGCGAGAAGGCCTTCGCGTAGACCAGGTAGGACAGCGTGGTCGACGACGTGCCGGGTCCGCCCTTGGTGAGCAGGAGGATCAGGGCGGCCGAGGTGAACAGCGTCCACAGGAACTGCAGCATCGTGAGCGTGCGGACGTAGTCGAGGGTCATCGGGAAGGCGATCTGCCACATGGTGCGCATGCGGCCGGCGCCGTCGATCTGGGCGGCCTCGATGACGTCGGCGGGCAGGCTGGCCAGGCGGGCGGCGAACAGGACGGCGGTCCAGCCGATGCCGCGCCACAGGTCGATGGCGATCAGGGCGGCCAGCGCGGTGCCGGGGTCGGCCAGCCACGGGGTGGCCCAGGACTCCGCGCCGATGCTGCGCAGCAGGCCGTTGACGCCGCCGTTGGGCGACAGCACGCCGTAGAAGATCATTCCGGTGATGGAGATCGAGATGAGGCCGGGGGAGAAGTAGAGCACCGACAGCAGGCGGTAGCCGCGGGGCTTGGTGTTGAGGTGGTATCCGAGCATGAAGGCCAGCGGGATCATGACCGGGACGGCGACGGCCACCTGGATCAGGCTGTTGCGGACGGCGGCGTGGAACGTCGGGTCGGTGAGGACGCGCCCGATGTTCTCGGCGCCGACGTAGGCCGGCTCGTACAGCAGGCCTTTCCAGCGCATGGTGGCGATGACGAACATCGCGGCGAGCGGGCCGATGGAGAACGCGGCGAACCAGAGCAGGGACGGGACGGTCAGCCAGAGGACGCGGGCGGACTGCAGGCTGTTGGCGCGCCGGCGCCGGTTGACGCGGGGCGGGTGCGCGACGGCGGTGTCGCCCGGCCCGGCGGGCCTGGCGAGCGTGCTGGTCGATGGCATGTCGTGCGGTTCCTTAAGACAGGAGTGGGGGCCGCCTCGGGCGGCCCCCACTCGGTCGGCGGGTGTCAGCCCTTCGTGGCCTTGTCGAGGTCGGCGCAGATCTGCTCCGGGGTCGACTTGCCGTAGGCACCGGTCAGCACCGTGATGATCGGGTCGGAGGCGGCCCCGATCCAGACGTCGGGCAGCACCGCGTAGTCGGCCTTGGCGTCGAGGCCGACCGACTGCGCCAGCAGCGGATCGGTGGCGTACGACGCGAAGTCGCCGGTGGTCGGCGGCAGGATGCTGGCGTCCTTGACGAAGTCGCCGACGGCCGCGTCCTGGTAGAACTTCGTGATCAGCTTGCGGACGTTGTCGATGCGGCCGGGCTCGGCGCCCCGCTTGGTGATCATGAAGCCGACGCCGGTGAAGCCCTGGAAGGCCGTGGGCTTGGTGAAGGAAGCCCCGCTCGGGATGGGGAAGCCGCCCAGCGTGGTGCGCTTCTCGATGCCGGTGCCGGACGCGGCCGACTCGGTGTACGCCCAGGAGCCGGCCGGCATGATCGCGGCCTTGCCGGAGTAGTACGTGGCGTACATGTCGTCGGCCTTGAGGCCGGCGGCGTTGTCGACGAACACGCCCGCGTCGCGCAGCTGGGTGAACAGCTTGATGCCGCTCATGACGGGCGCGGTGCTGCAGTAGCCGCCCTTCTGCATGACGGTCTTCATGGTCGCGGCGTCGGCGTAGGACTGTGCGATCTGGTAGAACAGCTTCTGCCCGGTCCAGTCGTTGCCGCCCACGATGACCGGCCCGATGCCGGCCGCGCGCAGCTTGCCCGCGGCGGCGATCAGCTCGTCGGTGGTGGCGGGGACCTGGTCCACACCCGCCTTCTTGAGCAGGTCGGTGTTGTACCACAGCGGCCAGCTGAAGCCGGAGAACGGCAGGCCCTGCAGCTTGCCGTCGGCGGTGCCGCCGACCCGCCACTCGTTGAGCGCGGTGGGCTTGACCTTGTCGGCCAGGCCCCATTCCTTGAGGTAGTCGTCGACGGGGACGGTGACGCCCGCGTCGAGCCAGCCCAGGGTCTTGTCGAACAGGTTGACGATGACCAGGTCCGGCGACTTGCCCGCTGCTACGGCGTTCTCGACCTGGTCGTCGATGGTCTCCAGGCCTTCGGTGAGGTTGACGGTGACACCGGTCTCGGCGGCGTACGCGTCCAGGACGCGCTTCTGCGCGGCGGCCGCGGAGTTGCCAGCCGTCCAGCGGGTGACGACCTCGATCGAGGTGGCGGCGGCCTCGGGTTCGTCGGAGCCGCAGGCGACCAGGGCCGGGGTCAGGAGGAGCGCGCCCAGGGCGGCCGCGGCTGCGGCCCGGGTCGCCCTGGAGGTGGAGCGATGGTCCATGGAGCTTCCTTTGCTTGTCGGTAAGGGAATCCAGGCCACGCCTGAGACCGCCGCCGATCGACGCGCGGTCGCCCCGGACGGTGGGTCCGGGGGTTGCTGAGGCGTTGCCGGGATGTTGCGCTGGGCGGTGCCGGACCACAGCGTGCAGCATCGAAACTCCAAAAGTCAACGAGTAATATTTTTAATCTATTAAAGTCCGGAGCCCCGTGGAACGAGCGTCGCGGGCGGGGCCAGCACCGGCTCGGGCGTTCGGCCGAGAAGTACTTCGGCCAATACGTCACCCACCAGTTCGCCCAGCGCCTGCACGTCGTGGCTGACCGCGCTCAGCGGCGGGTCGGCCAGCTGGCACAGTGCCGAGTCGTCCCAGGCCACCAGGCACAGATCGCCCGGCACGGCCAGGTCGAGGCGGCGGGCCTCGTGCAGCGCGCCCAGCGCCATGACGTCGTTGTCGAAGACCAGCGCGGTCGGCCGGTCGTCGTCACCGGACAGCGCCGCCACCGCCCGCACCCCCGCCGCCTCCGAGTAGTCGCCCTCGAACGTGGTGGCGCGCGCGCCGTGCTCGGCGGCCACGGCGTCGAAGGTACGGCTGCGGATGATCGTGTGCGCCATGTGCGCCGGACCGGCGACGTGGCCCAGGTGGGTGTGCCCCGCCTCGACCAGCGAGACGACCACGTCGTGCATGGCGACCTCGTCCTGGGTCCACACCGTCGGCAGCCCGCCCGCGGTGACCGGGTCGCCGACCACGACCGTGGGCATGCCCAGCTCCTTGACCAGGGCCACCCGCTCGTCGCCGGGCAGCAGGTCGATCAGGATCGTGCCCTGCACCTGGCCCTGGGCCGCCCAGGCGCGGATGCGCTCGCCGGCCTGCTCGACCGTGGCGACCACCTGCAGCAGCACGGGCACGCCCCGCGGCACGAGCACCCGCTCGATGCCGGCGATGAACTCGTGGAAGAACGGTTCGGCCCCCAGCACCTCGGCGTCACGCACCAGGGCCAGGCCCACCGGTACGCCGGACAGCGGGCGCGTGATCGTCTTGGTCGGTGCCATGGCGGTCCTCTCGTGTCTACTAGTCTCGTTCGCGTACCCAGTCTCGTTCCCCGTAACGTAGTGGGGTCGGACATCGATGCAGGCGGAAGGTGGTCGCGAGTGGCGCGCAGGGAGTCCGCGGCCGCGGGGCCCGGCAGCCGGGCGCTCATCGTCGACCTCATCCGCTCCGCCGGGCCGATCAGCCGCGCCGAGCTCGTCACGGCCACCGGCCTGACCCAGCCGACGATCTCCATCATCGTCCGCCGCCTCATCGACGACGGCGTCGTCCGCGAGACCGGGGCCACCGTGTCCACCGGCGGCAAGCCGCGGATCCTGCTGGTCATCAACTCCCACGCCGCGTACGGCGTCGGCATCCACGTCGCGGCCGACGCGTTCACCTGCGTGGTGACCGACACCCGCGGCGGCACGGTCGGCCGCCAGCTCGTGGCCCGGCCCGCCGGCGAGAAACCCGACGCCGCCGTCGACCGCCTGGCCGCCCTGTACCGCGACGTCACCGGGGGCCTCGGCCTGCTCCCGCAGAGCGTGGCCGGGCTCGCCGTCGTCGGCCCGGGACCCGTCGACGTCGCCCAGGGCAGGTTCCTCGCGCTGCCCGGCCTGGAGGACTGGGCCGGGATCGACCTCGGCGCGGCGCTGGCCGAGCAGCTCGGCGTGCCCGTGCTCATCGACAGCGACGCCGCCGCGGCGACGGTCGGCGAGTTCTGGGGGCGGCAGGTCTCGCGCGAGCGGACCTTCGGCTGCCTGTACATGAACTCCGCGATCGGCTCGGGCGTCGTGCTCGACGGCGCGCTGCACCGCGGGGCCGGCTCCAACGCGGGCAAGATCGGCCACGTCGCGGTGGTCCGCGACGGCAGGCCGTGCCACTGCGGCAACCGCGGCTGCCTGGAGGAGTACGCCGCGCCCCGGGTCCTGGCCGAACAGGCGCGGTCCACGCCGGGCCTGGCCGCTCGGCTCGACATCCGCCCCGAGGATCCGGCCGCGCGGGCGTTCGACATCCTGGCCCGCGCCGCGATCTACGGCGACGTCCAGGCGCATGCCCTGCTCGACGCCTCGGCCCGGCTGCTGGCCGAGGGCGCGGTGACCCTGGCCAACCTGTGGGATCTCGACACGCTCGTGCTCGCCGGACCCGGGTTCGCCGTCGCCGGATCGATCTACGTCACCCAGATCCGCCACCACCTCGCCGAGCGCGCCTACTCCCGCCAGATCCACGCCGTGCAGGTCGACCTGTCGAGCAACCCGCGCGACGCCGCGGCGATCGGCGGTGCGGCCCTGGTGCTGCAGGGCGCGGTCGCGCCGGGCCACGGCCCCAAGGTCGCCGCACCGGAGTAGGCCGGCGTCCTGTCTGTACTGGTCACGAGCGCCGCTGCGCCGTGTCCGGACCCCGCCTCCCGCTGCTCCGATGTGGTACTTGACGCTTCGACGAATCATAGATTAATAATGTAACCCCGCAGAAACCCTTGCGCCCGGGGCCGGACCCGCCGCTTTCGAAACACGCCGACCTGGCGCCTCCACCGCCGGGTCGGCGTCCGCACATCCTGCGCCCCAACGTGTCCGCGCCCGGGCGAGTGGGGCCGACCGCGACGCCGTCCGACCGGACGTTGTGGCCGGCCAACCGCATCCACATAAGAGGAGTGCCCATGCACCACCGATCCTCCCGCCCGTTCACCCGCGCCGCAGGCAGACGCCTGCTCGGCGCGGCCGTGGCGGCGCTGGCCCTCACCATCGGGGCCGTTCCCCAGCTCGCCACGCCCGCCGCCGCGGCCGGACGCGCCATCCACGTCGCCAAGAACGGCAACGACTCCGGCCCGGGCACCGCGGCTCAGCCGTACCTGACGATCAACCGCGCGGCGCAGGAGGCGTTGCCCGCCGACACGGTCATCGTGCACGCCGGCCTCTACCGCGAGACGGTCAAACCGGCCCGCGGCGGCTCCGACGAGGCCAACCGCATCACCTACACCAACGCCGGCGACGGCGAGGTCGTCATCAAGGGCTCGGAGGAGGTCGACGGCTGGACCCGCGCCGGCGGCAACGTCTGGCGGGTGACCCTGCCCAGCAACTTCTTCGGCGCGTACAACCCGTTCGCCACCCGCCAGCCCAACGGCGGCGGCGGGGACTTCTTCCCCGTGTACACCGCCGGTGACGTCTACCTCGACGAGCTGGCCTACCGGCAGAAGGGCACCCTGGCCGAGGTGCAGTCCGGCCCCGAGACCTGGTATGCCGAGGTGTCGGGCGGCAACACGACGATCCAGGCCAACTTCGGCAGCGCCGACCCCAACGCGCGGCTCGCCGAGGTCAACGTGCGCCGCCAGGTGTTCGCCCCCGACGCCTGGGGCCTGGGCTACGTCACGGTGCGCGGCTTCACCGTCAAGCACGCCGCCAACATCTACTCCGACTTCCCCAGCAGCCCGACCCGCAGCCAGGCGGGCGCGATCAGTGTGAACGGCGGCCTGCGCTGGATCATCGAGAACAACATCGTGGTCAACGCCCGCACCATCGGCATCGACATCGGCCTGGGCAACGACGAATGGGCCGGCAACCGCCCCGGCAACATCCGCACCCACTTCCACAACACCGGCCTGTACGGCTCGCACATCGTGCGCAACAACTACATCGCCCGGTCCGGCCAGTCCGGCATCGCGGGCGTGTTCTCGTGGAACTCCGACCTGCTCTACAACCGGATCGAGGACACCAACTACCGCAACGAGTTCAGCGGCGCGGAGACCGCCCCGATCAAGGTCCACTACATGAACGAGGGCCTGATCAAGGGCAACTACATCCGCAACTCCCAGGGCGGCAACTCGGCCGGCATCTGGACCGACTGGGGCAACCAGAACGTCCGCGTCACCGGCAACATCGTCATCAACGCCCCGTGGGGCTACTACGCAGAGGCCGTGTTCGGGCCGATCCTGGTCGACAACAACGTCTTCATCGGCAACCACGACATCCGCACGCTGGACGCCACCGGCATCGTGTTCGCCAACAACCTGTTCGTCGACAACGGCAACGTCAACATCGACGGCGGCGGCCGGGAGGCGTACTACTTCCAGCCCGGCACGATGAACGAGTCGACGGCCACCACCAGCACGCAGCGCTTCCACTGGTACAACAACCTGGTCCAGGGCTCGACCCTGCCCAACAACGCGACCGGCAAGACCCACGTCAAAGAGGGCAACGTCAGCAACGCCGTGTCCAACGTGCGCTACACGGCCACGAACACGCAGCTGCAGCTCACCTTCGACCTCAACACGGCCGGCATCAGCGGCCTCACCCCGGTGACCCGCGCCCGCGTCGGGACCATCCCGCTGGCCGGGGAGAGCATCGCCGCCGACGTCACCACCGACTACTTCGGCGGCGCGATCAACACCGGCAACGTGATGGCCGGGCCGTTCGCCGGGGCACGCAACGGCGCGAACTCCTTCACCCTGTGGCCGCCGGCCGGTCAGACCGTGCCGAACCCGCCCGCGCCGCCGGCCGGGGAGGCGAACCTGTCGCTCGGCGCGCGGGCGCTCGCGTCGTACCAGGACGGGACGCTGACCGCGGACAAGGCCATCGACGGCAACGCGACGTCACGCTGGTCCAGCGACCACAGCAACGACAACAGCGCCTGGATCCAGGTCGACCTCGGCAGCTCGTTCAACGTGAGCCGGGCGGTGCTGAAGTGGGAGGCCGCCCACGCACGCGCCTACAAGGTGCAGGTGTCGGACAACGCGACGCAGTGGCAGGACGCGTACTCGACCACCACGGGCGTCGGCGGCACCGAGACGGTGACGGTCAACCGGACCGCCCGCTACGTGCGGATGCAGGGCGTCACCCCGAACACCGCGTGGGGCTACTCGCTCTACGAGTTCGAGCTGTACGGCCAGTCCGCCTCAGGGGTGACCGGACCGACGGTCTACGCCGCCGCCGACTACCAGGGCACCGCGGCGACCCTCGCCGTGGGCAACTACGACCTGGCGCAGCTGCAGGCGGCGGGCATCGCCAACGACACCATCTCGTCGCTGCGCGTGCCGTCCGGGTACACCGTCACGGGGTACGCCGACGCGGGCTTCGCGGGCACGGCCTGGACCTTCACCGCCGACAACCCCAACCTCGTCGCGACCGGCAACAACGACGCCATCTCCTCGCTGCGGGTCACCGCCACGGGCGGCGGCACCGGCACCACCCTGCGCTCGCGCGCGAACAACCTCTACGTCACCGCCGGGTCCGCACCGCTGACCGCGAACGCGGGCACCGCCGGCACGGCGCAGCGCTTCGACGTCGTCGACCTCGGCGGGGGCAACGTCGCCCTGCGCGCCAAGGCCAACGGCATGTACGTCTGCGCCGAGAACTCCGGCGCGGCCGCCCTGGTCGCCAACCGCGCCTCGGCCGGCCCGTGGGAGACGTTCCAGCGGATCACCAACGCCAACGGGACGGTGAGCCTGCGCGCCACGATCAACAACAAGTACGTGACCGCGCCGGGCGGCGGCGCGCAGCCGCTGATCGCGAGCAGCGATACCGTCGGCACCGCCGAGCAGTTCGACTTCGCCACCGCCTGACCACCGCGCGGTCGGGCCGTGGCGCGGCCCGACCGCGCCCCGAAGGTTCGCTTCGAGAAAGGGAACCCCATGCGCAGCACCCTGATCAGATCAAGGTCGGCCACCGGCCGGCGGATGCTCGGCGTAGCCCTGGGCGCGGTCCTCGTGCTCGCCTCGACCACGTTCGTCACCGGCGCGCAGGCCGCCGAGACGAACCTGTCGCGGGGCACGGGCGCGCGAGCGGCCGCCTCCTACCAGGACGGCACGCTGACCGCCGACAAGGCCATCGACGGCAACACCACGTCGCGCTGGTCCAGCGACCACAGCAACGACAACAACGCCTGGATCCACGTCGACCTCGGCGGCACGTACGCGGTCACCCGCGTCGTGCTGCGGTGGGAGGCCGCCTACGCGCGCGCCTACAAGATCCAGGTGTCGGACAACGCGACGCAGTGGCAGGACGTCGTCTCGACCACCACGGGCGTCGGCGGCACGGAGACCGTCACCGTCAACCGGACCACGCGCTACGTGCGGATGCAGGGCGTCACGCCCAACACGCAGTACGGCTACTCGCTGTACGAGTTCGAGGTCTACGGTGACACCGCCGGCGGCGTCACCACGCCCACGTTCTACCCCGACCCCAGCTACGGCGGCACCGGCGTCGGCCTGGGCGTCGGCAGCTACGACCTGGCGCAGTTGCAGGCGGCGGGCATCACCAACGACAGCGTCTCGTCGATCCGGGTGCCGGCCGGGTTCACCGTCACCGCGTACGCCGACGGTGGTTTCTCCGGCACCGCGTGGACCTTCACCGCCGACAACGCCAACCTCGCCGGGACCGGCAACAATGACGCCATCTCCGCGCTGCGCATCACCAACAGCACCGGCGGCGGCACCGGCGCGCCGACCGTGGCCCGGTCGACCAGCTACCCGCAGGTCTACGACGACTGGGAGAACGGCCTGCTGGCCGGCAACGGCAAGCAGGGCGTCATCGTCTTCGGCAACCCGCGCAACGACACCGTCGTGTTCAACGACCGCGACTTCTTCATGGCCCGCAGCGAGGCCCGCCCGCACCGCACTTTCAACACCGTCAGCCAGGACAACCTCAACCGGATTCGGGACCTGCTGCTGGCCGGCAACTACCAGGCCGCCAACCAGCTCGCCGCGGACGTGCAGGGATACTCCGGCGGCGGCGAGGGCAGCAAGCACCCGGGCTTCAAGATGACGATCCAGCTGCCCGACAGCGGCACGGTCCGCGACTACTCCCGTGCCACCGACTACGCCTCCGGCGTGGTGTCGGTCAACTGGACCGACGACAAGGGCGCCTGGAAGCGCGACACGTTCGTGTCCCGGCCCGACGGCGTGACCGTGCAGTACCTGCCGGCGCCCGCCGGCCAGCGGATGAACGTCACCCTCGGCGTGTCCATCGACGCGGGTATGAACCTGCTCAACAAGGGCGTGACCTACACCAACAACTCCAACACCACCTTCCTGAACCTGCGCGCCAAGTACGCGAGCGGCACCTACAACGCCGGCTACGAGGGCGTCGCCAGGATCGTGACCGACGGCACCAAGGCGATGAGCGGCACCAACGTGTCGGTCACCAACGCCACCTACGTGCTGCTGCTGTCCCAGACGCAGCGCTACGACGGCACGTTCAACGGCGGCGTCACCGCCGAGACCGAGTGGAACCGCCAGACGCTGCAGACCAGGCTGTCGGGTCTGACCACCGACTACAACACGCTGCTCAACCGGCATGCCAACGTCCACCGGGGCATCTTCGACCGGGTCTCGATCGACTACGGCGCCAGCGCCGCGGACCGGGCCAAGTCCAACGAGCAGCTGCTCGCCGAGCAGAAGAACGCGACGACGCCGTCGGCGGCACTGTACGAGCGGCTGTTCTACTCCGGCCGCTACCACCTGCTGGCCTCCAGCAACGAGACCGCCGCGCCCGACCTGCTCGGCAACTGGACCGGTGACAGCAACGTCGGCTGGGACGGCTACTACCACCTCGACGCCAACCTCAACCTGCAGATCTCCGGCGGCAACATCGGCAACATGCCCGAGGCGATGGCCGGCTACTTCTCCCTGAACAAGCAGTGGCAGAACGACTTCCGCACCAACGCCCAGAAGCTGCTCGGCACCCGGGGCATGCTGACCGGCGGCAACACCCCCAACGGTGAGGGCCTCATCTCGAACATCAACTTCGACTACCCCTACCAGTACGTCACCGGTGGCGAGTCCTGGCTGCTCTACCCGTTCTGGGAGTACTACCAGACCACCGGCGACCGGACCTTCCTGGAGCAGCAGTACTACCCGCTGATCCGCGACATGGGCGACTTCTACGAGGACTTCCTCGTCCGCAAGGACGGCAACGGCAAGTACGTCTTCGCCGGGTCGATCTCGCCGGAGAACCGCCCCGCCGGGGGAGTGCCGCTGTCGGTCAACTCCGTCTACGACATCTCCGGCGCCCGGTTCGCCCTGTCGACGCTGATCGAGACGAGCCGGACCCTCGGCCGTGACCAGGCCAAGATCCCCGTCTGGCAGGAGCGGCTGGACAACCTGCCGCCGTACCTCATCAACAGCGACGGCGCGCTGGCCGAGTGGGCGTGGCCCGACCTGGCCAACAAGAGCCAGTACCAGCACCGCCACTCCAGCGGCCTGATGCCGGTGTGGCCGTACCGGGAGATCACCCCGGAGAAGAACGCCGCGCAGTTCAACGCGGCGAAGGTGTTCCTGCAGCGCAAGGACGGCGGCAGCTACGAGAACGCGGGCCACGGCCTGCTGCACGGCGCGCTGATCGCGGCGAACCTGAACAACGCGGCGTCGGTCGGGGCCAAGCTGCTGCGCTTCGCCAAGGACGACTACTACTACACCAGCCTGGCGACCTCGCACTACAACAACCACGGGGTGTTCGCCACCGACGTCGTCAACTCGGTACCCACGATCATGATGGAGATGCTGGCCACGACGAGCCCCGGCACCCTGGAACTGCTGCCCGCGGTGCCGAACGGGCTCAACCGCGGCTCGGTGTCCGGCATCCGCGGCAAGAGCCGGTTCACCATCGACAAGCTGGACTGGAACACCGACAACCGCACCGCGCGGGTGACGCTGACCTCCGCCGTCGACCAGAACCTCACGCTGATCCAGCGCGGCGGCATCCAGTCGATCTCCAGTAGCAGCATCGCGATCCAGGGCTCGCCGCTGGGCAACATCGCCCGGGTCCTGCCGCTGCGCGCCAACCAGCAGGTCACCGTCGACCTCGTCTTCGGCGGCACCAGCGGCAACCTGGCGCTGAACCGGCCGGCGTCGGCATCCTCCGATTCCGGCGCCACCCAGAGCGCGGCCATGGCGTTCGACGGCGACCCGGCCAGCCGCTGGGCCGCCAATCAGAACGCCAACAACTGGCTTCAGGTCGACCTCGGTAGCACCTGCCACGTGACCGGCGTCGGCATCCAGTGGGAGGCCTCGTACGCCCGGGGCTACCGGATCCAGACCTCACCGGACGGCCAGGCCTGGACCGATGTGCACACCCAGACCGCCGGCGACGGCGGCCGGGACGACATCGCCCTGAACGTCGACACCCGCTACCTGCGGATGCAGGGCACCCAGCTGTCCGGACAGTGGGGCTACTCCATCTACGAGATGGAGGTCACCGGCACCCGCCCGTAGCCCGGCCCTCCGCTGCCGCCCGCCTGCCCAGCTCCACCCGGCAGGCGGGCCGCAGCCGTGCCCGACCGGTGGTGCCGCGGGTATCTCGCGCCGGGAACACCACCGGTGGCGGTGTCTTGACACCCGAAGGAGACGAGGGGACTATCGAAGGTCATATATCCTATGGGATCTACGATTTACAGGAGGCGGTCGTGTCGTCCCGCTCCACACACCTACTCGCCGGCATGACGGCGCTCGCCGCCGGAGCTGCGCTGACCGGCTTGCTGGTCATGCCCGATGCACCAGCCGCCGCCGCCGCAGCGGTGACCCTCTACGCGTCCCCGGCCGGTTCCGGATCGTCGTGCACACCGGCAGCACCGTGTTCCCTGACGGGCGCGCAAGGCGCGGTGCGCGCCGCACGAGCCGCTGATCCCAGCGCCGACGTGCAGGTGCAGCTCGCCGACGGCACCTACCGGTTGTCGAGCACGTGGAAGTTCACCGCCGCCGACTCGGGCAGCGCCGGACATCCCGTGGTGTGGCGCGCCGCGCCCGGCGCGGCTCCGGTGATCTCCGGCGCGACCCGGGTGACGGGCTGGGCGCAGGAGGGCACGAGCGGCCTGTGGTCCGCGCCGGTGCCCGCGGGCAGCGACACCCGGCAGGTGTACGTCGACGGGGAGAAGGTCCCGGTGGCCGGCGCCGCGCTGGCGGACCTCGGCTGGAACGGAGGCTGGGCCGGGTCGTCCTCGGGCTACAACATCAACGGCGACGCCGCCGCGAAGGCATGGTTCGGGGCGCGCTCGGCAGCCGAGGTCGCGAAGGTGGAGTTCGACTACCCGGGTGGCAACGGCCCGTGGACGCAGTCACGCTGCCGGGTCGCGAGCTACTCGGCGGCGACGGCGACCTTGGCGATGGCGCAGCCGTGCTGGACGAACGTGACCAACCGGGCCGCGTTCAGCCAGGGCAGCGGCGGGCTGCCCTCGATGTCGGTGAGCACCAAGCCGACCCGGGTCGACAACGCCCGGGCGCTGCTCAGCCCGGGGGAGTGGTTCCTGGACTCGGGCGCGTCCAGGCTGTACTACCAGCCGGAGTCCTGGCAGCAGATGCTGAACCTCGCCGTGGAACTGCCGCGCCTGGAGACGCTGCTGCAGGGCGCAGGCACGCTCGCCAACCCGCTGCACGACATCACGTTCACCGGGCTGCAGTTCTCCTACGCCACCTGGAACGACCCCTCCCGCTCGCACGGCTTCTCCGACGTGCAGAGCAACCTGCGCATCACCGAGGGCCGCAACCAGGGTATGTGCACATTCGCGAACCCGGCTGGCAGCTGCCCGTGGGGCGCGCTGACCCAGCCGCTGGGCAACGTCGCGTTCACCGCCACGACCAACCTGACCCTGGCCGGCAACCGCTTCGTCAACCTCGGCGGAGCGGGCCTGAGCGTCATGTACGGCGCCCGCGACACCGTCATCCGGGGCAACGAGTTCACCGACATCTCCTCGACGGCGCTGCTGCTGGGCTGCACCTACGACCCGACGCCGGCGAACGCGTCCGAGGCGCAGGGCATCAAGGACCACTGCGCGCCCGACCCCGCGGCGGTCAGCGGCGACAGCATCGGCCTGAACGAGATCCTCACCAACACCACGGTGTCCGACAACGTGATCCACCACATCGGCACCGACTACTCCTCCGCCTGCGGCATCACGCTGCTGTTCTCCCGTGGCACGAAGATCACGAACAACGTGCTCTACGACCTGCCGTACACCGCGATCACCGCCGGCGTCATCCAGGGCCACGTGGATCAGGCGAGCACGCCGCAGAACTCCACCAACATCAACGAGAACAACACCATCAGCAACAACCTCTTCCACGACTACATGTCGGTACGCCACGACGGCGGCGCGATCTACGCCGAGGGCCACCAGGCGGGCTACGTCTACCGGACCGACGGCTCCCTCGACCCCGTCGCGACGCTGGCGAAGGGTCTGCAGGTCAAGGGCAACGTCGCGTTCAACGGCCGGTCCACCAACTTCACCTACTACGACGACGCGGGCTCCGAATGGATCAACTGGGAGGGCAACGTGGCCTTCAGCGCGGGCGGCGCCGCCCAGGGCGGGTGCAGTGCCACCGGCCACTTCTGGATCCGGAACAACTACTTCTCGGCCCCGCACCAGTCGTACGCCTGCAACCCGCCGATCGACTCGAACGCCTCCGGCAACGTGTCGATCCCGGCGACACCCGGACCCGGCCACATACCGTCGGCCGTCCTCGCCGCCGCCGGGCTCACCTCCGCATACGTCGCCCAGCCCGTCGCGGGCACGCCGGAGGTCCGCTACATCTCCCCGACGAACACCGCCCAGGTGCTCATCGGCGGGCACGGCTTCACCGCGACGACACCGGTCTACGTCAAGAACGTGCGCGCCACCGGCGTCCAGTTCGTCTCCGGCGGATTCCTGATCGTGCCCATCCCGTCCGGCACCACGGCAGGCGACATCCGCGTCGGCGACGGCGGTGGTCCGGTGACCTCGGGCCGCATCGACGACACCGACAGCCGGATCGGCTACAGCGGCTTCACCCTGCAGTCGGGCCGGACGTTCGGTGACCTCAACGGCGACGTGCACTTCGCGACCGCCAACGGGTCGACCGCGACGCTCACGTTCACCGGCACCGGTGTCGCGGTCTACGGCGAGCAGAACACCGACCAGGGCAATGTCGGGATCAGCATCGACGGAGGCGCGCAGCAGGTGGTCAGTACGCTGCCGGCCGACGGGGTGCGCCACGCGAACGTGTCGGTGTTCAGCAGGACCGGGCTCAGCGCGGGCACGCACACGATCGTGGTCACCAAACTGTCGGGCTCCTACGCGGTGCTCGACGGGTTCTCGGTCACGAACACCGGCCCGACGACGACGCGTCTCGACGACACCGACAGCCGGATCGGCTACAGCGGCTTCACCCTGCAGTCGGGCCGGACGTTCGGTGACCTCAACGGCGACGTGCACTTCGCGACCGCCAACGGGTCGACCGCGACGCTCACGTTCACCGGCACCGGTGTCGCGGTCTACGGCGAGCAGAACACCGACCAGGGCAATGTCGGGATCAGCATCGACGGAGGCGCGCAGCAGGTGGTCAGTACGCTGCCGGCCGACGGGGTGCGCCACGCGAACGTGTCGGTGTTCAGCAGGACCGGGCTCAGCGCGGGCACGCACACGATCGTGGTCACCAAACTGTCCGGCAGCTACGCGGTGCTCGACGGATTCACCGTGACCTCTGGCTGATCTCCGCCGGTCGAGGCGGGGTGACGGCGCGGAACTCCCGCGCCGTCACCCCGCCTCGGCGCGGAACGGGCGGGTCATCGCGGCCAGCAACGTGTGTTCGTCGTCGTCTCCGCCGAGATGCCAGGTGAACGCACCCCGCAGCCCGTGCCGCGCCGCGAACGCGGCCCGGTCCTCGATGGACTTGGCGTCTTCGTAGCTCACGAACGTCCGGTCGCTCGGGTGGTACAGCCATGGCGAGCGGGCCACCGGGTGGCGGTGGCGCTGCCAGGCCGGATCAGCCAGCAGGTCACGCGCGATGTCCCGCCAGTCGCCGACTTCCACGGTGCCGACCTGGGGTTGGTACAGCCCCGCCTGCTCACCGGCGGAGGCGACGCGGAAGCCGCGGCCGTAGAAGGGCACGCCGAGCACGAGCTTGTCCCGCGGCACGCCGTGGCGCTCGTAGTAGTCGACGGCGCCGGTGACGTTGTTCCACCGGCGCGGGCCGGCGTCCAGCGGGTCCTGGGCCACCTCGGCCAGCGGCGCGTTGAACGTGGCGATCGGCGAGAAACCCGTGCCGAAGTCGTAGGTCATCAGGTTGGCGAAGTCCAGCAGCTCGGTGAAGGCAGCCAGCTCGTAACTGTCCGCCGGGTCGTACGGGCCCGCCGACTGCAACCGGCCGGCCGGCAGCGCTGCCGCCAGCAGCCGGGACGGCCCGAGCCCGTGGCGTAGCTGCTCGGCCAGCAGCGTGGCGTTGTGCCGGTCCTCGGGCCGGTGGACCAGCTCGACGGGACCGCCCGAGACGGGGAACTCCCAGTCGAGGTCCAGACCGTCGAAGTCGGCGGCCAGCTCCAGGCTCTGCTCGACGAACACGGCCCGCGACCGGGGTGTGCGGGCCGCGTCGGAGAACCCGCCGGCCCCCCAGCCGCCGATCGACAGCACGATCCGCAGACCGGGCTCGGCCCGCCTGCGCGCGGCGAGGGCCGCGAGGTGCGCGGGCGCCTGCGGCGGCAGCGTCAGGCGCCCGTCCTCGATCGTGGCGAACGCGTAGAAGATGTGGGTCAGCAGGCCGGCGGGCAGCGCATCGATCGCGTCCGTGTTCTCGTCGGTCCCGTGGAAGTAGGCGCCCAGCACCGTCTGCCCCGTGATCATCTGCGTACGGTATCAGGGGGCGGCCGACCCGAGGCCGCACCGCAGAACAGGGACCGCACCGCTCGCCGTAATGGTCGTACCTCATCGGGGCGGTTTTGTTAGCGTGCCTGGATGTCTTCTCCACGCTTCCTGCTGCCGCGGTCGGCACCGGCTGCCGCGGGGGTGTCCTCCCGCGCGGTCGCCGCGCTGCTGGACCGGCTCGAAGCGCAGCCCGTCGAGTGCCACTCCATCATGGTCGTGCGCCACGGTCACGTCGTCGCCGAAGGCTGGTGGGCGCCCTACTCGGCCGACCGCCCACACCTTCTCTACTCGCTGACCAAGTCGTTCACCTCGATAGCCGTGGGGCTCGCGATCGCCGACGGGCTGCTCTCGCTGGACGACCGGGTGGTGGACGTGTTGCCCGACCACGTTCCGTCCGACGTCTCGGCGCAGGGCCGCCGCCTCACCGTGCACCACCTGCTGTCCATGACGACCGGACACGGCACGGACAGCCTCGCCGAGGCCTGGCGACTGGAACCGGACGACCTGGTCAGGGGCTTCCTGCGGGTGCCGTTCGCCGAAGCCGAGGGGACACGGCACGCCTACGACAACGCGACCACCTACGTCCTGGCCCGGATGGTGGAGCGGGTCACCGGCCGCGGCCTGCCGGAACTGCTCGACGACCACCTCTTCGAGCCGATGGGCGTCGACCACGCCGAGTGGGATCGGGTGGCGAGCGGCGCCGCGTTCGGATTCCACGGACTGCACCTCACGACCGAGGCTGTCGCCGCCTTCGGTGAACTGCTGCTGCGTGGCGGCCTCTGGGACGGCCGGCAGCTCGTCCCGCGCGAATGGGTGGAACTCGCGACCAGCCGGCACATCGACAGCGGGCCGTTCAAGGACGACGGGTCCGACGACAGCGACTTCAGCTGCGGTTACGGCTACCAGTTCTGGATGTCGCGGCACGGCTACCACGGTCACGGCGCCTTCGGTCAGCAGTGCGTGGTGGTGCCGTCGCACGATCTCGTGGTCGCCGTGACCGCCCAAGGAGAGGCCCAGATGGTGCTCGACGCACTCTGGGAGTGCCTGTTGCCCGGCTTGGACGACACGGGAAGCGCCTCGGACGACGAGATCCTCGCCGCGCGGCTGCGCCAGCTGTCACTCGCGCCCGTCACGGGCGTGGCCGCCCCGGAGCGTGCCATCAAGGCGAGACTCGACGCCTCCGCCGAGGACTCGGCTCTGCCCGACGGCACCACGGTGATCGTCGATCCCGTGGACCGGGGGTGGCTCGTGCGACTCGGGCCGTCTCTCGACGTCGAGGTCGGCCACGGCGAATGGCGGGAGAGCGCACCGCTCGGCCGCCCGGTCGTCGCGGCCGGCGCCTGGCAGGGCGACACGTTCGTCGCCGACCTCTGCGTCATCACCACCCCGCACCGGGTTCGGCTGCTGGTCGACGTCGGCTCGGGGACGGCGGTCGCGACGTGGAGCACCGTGCCCCTGACCGGCCCCAGTCTGGCGTTGCATCTGCGGGCACCGCTGATGACACGGCCCGACGTCGCGTAGGCGCAGCTACGGCGATCGCCTCGGAGCGGCGAGTTTGTCGAGCACGATCAGGTAGCGGCACGGGGCCGCGGTCGTGTTGACGAACACGCAGTCGGCCGGTGCGCCGAGCTGCAGGCAGTCCCCGGCGTCGAGCTCGTGCACCTGCTCGCCCTCCACGAAGCGCAGGTGCCCGGACAGCATCCAGATCTGCTGGTCGATGAAGCGGTAGGCCTGTGCCGGATAGGCGACCTCGGCGCCGGGCGGGAGTTCCACCTCGACCAGTTCCAGGGCGGTGCTGCCCGGTGGCGAGACCGCGCGGCGCGTGTAGCCGGTATCGGGGTCGGTCCACACGGGCTGCTCATCGTGCCGTGACAGGCGCACGGCGTCGCCTTCGGCACGCGCGATCAGTTCCGACAGGGTGAGCCCGAGGGCACCGGACAACCTGCCCAGCAGCGCCGCGGTCGGCTGGGCCTCGCCGCGCTCGACCTTCGAGATCATCGCGCGGGACACGCCGGACACCTCGGCCACCGCCGCGACCGTGAGCCCTTGCTGTTCCCTGGTGGCGCGCACGGTCGCGGCGAGGGCTGCGGTGAGGTCATCGGTCACGATCGGACTCCCATTGACACTATAGTAAACGCTGTGACTACTATAAAGGACATGACATGGGATGGGAACATCCGCCGCGCGACCGCGGATGATGCCGCAGCCTGCGCCGCGATCTACGCGCCGTACGTCACCGACACCGCGATCACGTTCGAGACCGAGCCGCCCACCGCGGAGGAGATGGCTCGGCGCATCGAGGCCGCCAACCTGCGCCACGCGTGGCTCGTGCTGGAGGTCGACGGCGCGGTCGTGGGCTACGCGTACGGCACGGAGCACCGGACCCGCGCCGCGTACCGCTGGGCCTGCGACGCCAGCGTCTACCTGCAGATGGACCGCCGGCGCACCGGTGGCGGGCGGGCGCTCTACACCGCCTTGCTGGCCATTCTCGCCGCCCGCGGATACCGGCGGGTGATGGGCGGCGTGACCCAGCCCAACGAGGCCAGCATGGGGCTGCACCGATCCTTCGGCTTCTCCGACGTCGGAACCTACCGCAGAGTCGGCTGGAAGCTGGGCGCTTGGCACGACGTCACCTGGCTGCAGTTGGACCTCGCGCCCGACGAGGAGCTCGCCGCCGAACCCGGCGAACTCCGGTGACACGCCGACCCGGGGTGTCCTCACCCGACGCCCACGACACGGGGTGGTCGGTCAGGGGTCGAGCATCGCCGCGATCAGGACCACGACGGTGGCGAGCGAACCCACCGCGAAGAAGATCATGATCACCTCTGCGACGGCGGCAGTGAGATAGGCGCCCGGCGTACGGCGGATCTCGTCGATGTTGGACGGACGGTGCCGGTCGTAGCGGACCCTGATGCGATCGCCGACGACGGGGACCGCGGGCCGGTCATCGAGCCGCAGGTGCACGGTCGGCCCGCCGTCGATGCGCACCTCGGCGTGATGGGTGACGAGGTCGTCCTCATGGCGGTCGGAGCGGCGGACGACCGTGGCCCAGCCGCTGACGCCGCGCAGCCGCCGCAGCCAGACCTTGGCGTAGGCGTAGCCCACGCCGACCGCGAACAGCAGGCAGACCCCGATCAGCACCATGAGTCCCGCTGCGTCCACGGGATCGAACCCTGTCGCTGACGTCCCGAGCACCACTGCATTGTCGGACATCGCTGCCCGGGCGTCGATCGGGTTGCCCGCAGAGCTCCGGAACGTTCGGCTCAGCTCAGCTGCTCGGCCAGCGCGAGGATGACGCCGCTCGGCCCGCGCAGGTAGCAGAGCAGGTAGCTGTCCTCGTAGCGCGTCACCTCACCGACGAGTTCGGCGCCGTGCGGGCGGAGGCGGGCGAGGGTGTCCTCGAGGTCGTCGACGGCGAACATGACGCGGTGCAGGCCCAGGGTGTTCGCCGGGGTGACCTTCGGCTCGGGGGTGACCGCCTTCGGGTGGTGGTATGTCACGAGTTCCAGCCGGCCGGCGGCGTTCGGGACACGCATCATGGCGATTTCGGTGCGTGTGCCGTCCATCCCGACGACCTTCCCCGCCCAGCTTCCTTCGATCGGCATCCGGCCTTCGAGCTCCATGCCGAGTTCGGTGAAGAAGGCGACGGCGGTGTCGAGGTCGTCGACCACGATGCCGACGTTGTCCATGCGTTGAACGGCCATGTCCCGAGGATAGGGGCCGGGTCTGAGACGATCGGCGCAACGAGCCGCCGCGCGGTTCGCCAGTCGTTCCGACCCGGCCTCACTCGGTGGCGGCGGGAGCGGCCGCGGGTTCGCCGACCGGCGCGCCTGCCTGCCAGGCGGCTCGCCATCCCGCGATCAGCGCGGTGTACTCGTCCACGGCGGCTCGGGCGGCGGCGACGGTGTCCTGCCGGCGACCCGCGCCGGGATGCGGCGCCGCAGGCAGGCCGTTGACACCGAACGCGCGGGCGGTGGCCGTGAACGCCCGGTCCGCCGCCTGGTACCAGGCGGACTCGTGGCCGAACAGTCGGACCAGCGCGGCCATGTTCAGCTCGGCCTGCACCAGCCGCCGCGCCGGCGCGTCGGTCGGGATGACCAGCCGGACCCGGCTGCCGAACGGCCTCGGCCGGTCGCGGGGGACGAACGTCATTTCCGGCCGGCCGTTGGCGGCGACGTCTTCCATGAAGGCGACGACGGCGGTGAGGTCGTCGGCGATCGCGCCGGGAACCGAGGCCAGCGCGTCGCTGCTGCGTGGTCGGCCGGCCGTCAGCCGGGCCCACAACGCGACCGTACGGATCAGTGGCAGCGCCACCAGCAGCACGGTCGCGCCCACGGCCAGGATGATGACCAGGCCCGCCCAGCGGCCGGTGACGTCGGCGGTCAGCCGCCAGTCGAGGATGTCCGTGACGTCCGGGCCGGGCAGCGAGTCGACGACATGCCATACCGCGGCGGTCAGCGACTGCGAGGCCTCCGTCCACGGGCCCGCCGTCGGGCGGGACACGGTGGCCGCGTGCGCGGAACGCAGCAGCGTCAGCGCCGCACCGGCCGCGATCACGAGGTGCACCGCCCGCAGCGCGTACGCCCGCAGATCCTGACGCAGCCCACTGGCCGTGTCGCCGTGATCGGCCCGGCCCAGGATCTGCTGCCGCCGGGCGACCGCCCAGACCAGGTGCACCAGGAACGCGACGGTGAACCAGCCGCCCGCGGTGGCGAGCGCCTGGCCCAGCGGCAGCTCCCACGGCCGCCACGTGACGTGCTCGCGCAGCCATCCGGCGGCCGGGGCGTCGGCGCCCAGAAAGCCGATCACCAGCGTGAGCGCGAGCAGGGCCTCCAGGAACTCCGGGTCCGACCACACGAAGACCAGCACGACCAGCAGCAGCACCAGCCACGCGGCCAGGGTCACGCCGAGCTTCGCCCACAGGCCGAGCGAGGCGGCCGACGGCAGCAGCAGCTCCCGGACCGGGCTGTCGAACCAGACGAGCAAGCCGGCGCAGGCCAGGGTGATGAGGACGGCCTGTTCGCTCAGGTGGTCGTACATCCGGCGCACGGCCGCCCGGGCCGCTACGGCCAGGGCCGCCGCCGTCACGACACCTGCCAGCGTCGTCAGGGACAGGATTCGGGTCGGCGTGTGACGGTAGAGCTCCACCAGGGTCCACGTGACGCCGGCCGCGGCCGCGATGGTGGTCAGGCGCGGGTCGGCCAGGCTGGACCACGAGCTGCGGGCCTGGAACCGGTGGGCCAGGGCCTCCGAGTAGTTGCGCTCCCGGGCCCGGTCCTCGGCATGGCCGTACAAGGCGATGCCGACGCGCACCAACGGCGGGATGACCACGAGGGCGAACGCCAGTTCGAGCACGTGGCCGCTGACCCCCGGCAGGACCGGCGGCTCGGTCCACTCCAGCCGGGCGGGGATGTCGAGCAGCGGCACGGAGCCGACCAGCCGCCACAGGTAGAACCGCTCGATGGTCCACAGCGACGGCGGGTCGTCCGACAGTGCGATCGTCAGTGCGACCACGGCCTGGACGCTGGACAGGATGCCGGCTCCCGAGGTGATGAGCGCGATCAGCAGCAGGCGTCGCTGGCTCGGGTCGGCCAGCGAGACGACCACGTTGCGGGTGACGATGACCAGCACGATCACGGCCACCGTGCCGATGATCGCGGCGACCGTCCAGCGGCCGGCGGGGCCGAACCCGCCCGCCGCGGCCAGCAGGAGCCGGAACAGGCCGACGAAAGCGGCGGTGGCGGCGAACGCGAGCAGGATCGGGGCGACCCACGCCCTGATCGGTTTGCCCGCCGTCTCGTCGATCCAGTGCTGGGCCCGGTCGCGCCCCCGGTCGTATCTGTCGAACACCGGCGTCAGGAGACGCTCCCAGCGGTCCACATCGGCTCCCCACTCTCGTGCGCGATGATGATCCGCCGCGAGTCGGCAGCCGTCAATTCCCGGCGTCGCTCTATCTTTCCCGATAATGCGATATATCACACAAGATTGATGTCACTGGTTCCAATGTGGATCAGCTGCCTGATCGAAGCCGTGCGCGGCCTGCCTGCGGGGTGATAACCCATCGTCTCGGCCGATCGGACACTGCTAGGGTGGCCCATCGGTGATCATCTTGCGACGTTGCGGTGATCCCCACTCATCCCCTTCGGCAAGGAGCACTTCACTTGCGCCTGCAAAAGAGCATGCTGGGGGGTGCCGCGTTGATGTTGTTGTTGACCGGCATCACCGTCCTGGCCTCACCCACGCCGGCCAGCGCGGACCCCACCTTCCCGCTGTACGGGCCCTATCCGGCCGCCACCGCCATCGACGGCCGCGGCAGCATGAATCCCGAAGACCGCACCAGGATCGACGCGTATCTGACGGGCACCCAGATCTACCTCAGGTGCCAGGACTCGGGCCCGTCGGTCGGCGGCAGCGGGATCTGGGACTACACCCGCGAGGGCTACTGGATTCCCGACGCCTACGTCAAGACCGGCACCAGCGGCTTTGTCAGCGGCGTGCCGCGCTGCCTCTCGCTGGGCATCGACGGCCACGCCTCGGCCGGCTCGCCGCACGGCCCATACGCCGCCAAGGTCGACGTCAACGGGCGCGGCAGTGCCAACCCGACCGACACGGTGCGGGTCGACGCCTACCTGGCCGGCAGCCTGCTCTACCTCAAGTGCCAGGACTACGGCATCGCGGTGGAGGGCAGCACACTCTGGGACTACACCTACGACGGCTACTGGGTGCCGGACGTCTACGTCCAGACCGGCACGTCGGGCCGGATCCCCGGGGTGCCGACCTGCACCTCGCTCGGTATCTCGCCCGGGGTCACCACCAATCCCAACGGCGGCCGGCAGTTCCAGGTGCGCACCACGCTCAACGGTTACCACGCCAAGAGCCTGTCCGCGACCAAGGTCGTGGACAGGTACGCCGAGGGCACGTTCATCACGGTGATGTGCCAGGCGTACGGCGAGGCGAACTACGGCGGCTCGACGATCTGGGACAAGACCAGCGACGGGCTGTGGGTGGCGGACTTCTACGTGCGCACCGGCTCGTCGGGGATCGTGATGAGCAGGTGCGACAGCGACGGACCGTCCGGCAGCGGCAACCGCTACCTCGCCAAGACCACCCTCAACGGCTACTCGGGCAAGAGCCTGAACTCGACCGCGACCGTGGACAAGTACCCCGGCGGCAGCTACGTCACCATCGTCTGCCAGGCCTACGGCGAGTTCAACTACGGCGGCTCGGCGGTGTGGGACAAGACCAGCGACGGACTGTGGGTCGCCGACTACTACATCTCCACCGGCAGCGACGACATCGTCATGAGCCGGTGCGACAGCACCCCGAAGCCGACCGGCGGGCCGGGCAACCCCACCGTGCCGGGCACCCCGGCGCCGGGCAGCTTCATCGACTGGGAGGTTCGCGACAAGATCGTCAACGCGGCCAAGAGCCAGCTCGGCACGCACGAGTGGGGAGACAACTGCAATCCCTACGGCCAGAGCGGCGTCAAGTGCGGGTGGGCGTGGTGCTCCATGTTCGCCAGCTGGACCTGGCGCCAGGGCGGCATCGACGTCTTCTTCCCGTACAGCGGCAGCTTCTACGGCTGGGGCCAGGCTCGCGGCCTGCTGCGGTCCAAGAACAACATCCGGCCCGGTGACGTGGTGATGTTCGGCGCCAGCTCCGGAGCGAGCAACCACATCGGGGTGGTGGTGGGCGTCGACCCCGACGGCCGCATCACCACGATCGAGGGCAACTGGAACAACGAGGTCCGGCTCGTCGGTCCGTACGATCCGGTCAGCCCCGGCCCGACCCACGAGAACATCTACGCCGTGGTCGCCCCGGTCAACGACGGCTCACAGGTGTGGCAGAACAGCCCGGCCATCCCCGCGGACGCGACCTGCACCGAGAGCAAGACCCACCTCGGCGTGACCTACCTGCTGTGCCTGGAGGGCACGGGCGCGTCCACGCGAGCCGTGCTCGCGGTGCGGCCGTCCAGCGACATGCCGGTGCGGGCGATGGTCGTCCACAACGGCGGTGTGCTGACCTGCCAGACCAACTACATGAGGGCAGGGGTCTGGCGAAGATGCCAGAGCGGCTACGAGACGGCGAGCAAGTGGCGTCCCTCCACGGCCGACGCCGAGGTCACCGTCGGCGGCAGCGAACGTCCTGAACTGCATGTGGGCAACGTGGGCCTGTACGGGTCGGCGCAGGAGAACGGCACCTGGTGCGGCCCGGCCGCGATGCAGGCGGCGCTGGAGGCGATGGACGCCAGCCCGCTGCCCAGCCAGTCCAGCCTGGCCAGCCACTCCGGCTCCACCTCGACCGGCACCCTGCCGGGCAGCATGGCCTCGACCATGTCCGCGTTCACGCCCATCGTGGGGACCGGGCTGAAGACCTACGGCTGGTACTCGTTCGGCGACGGCAACCTGCCGCTGGAGTACGGACTGGACCGGGTCCGCCGCGGCATCGACAACGGCCAGCCCAGCATCCTGCTGGTCAAGCCGCAGCTGCTGCCGTGGGGCGCCTCCGGGGGCAGCGGCCTGCTGCGCCACTGGGTCGTCATCTACGGCTACGGTTCCAGCGACAGCACCGCTGGTGAGACCGGCCAGTACACGAGCAACTTCACCGTCTGGGACCCCTGGGACGACACCCACCACCGGATGGACATCGACCAGCTCATCACGGCGGCGAACGCCGCCGAGGTGCCGGGCGACATCACCACCGTGTCTCCGGCGCTGTGAGTTGAGCGGTGAGTCGGCCACGGCGTGGTTGCGCCGTGGCCGACCCACCGTCAGCCTGCGCTGCCGCTCGGGGACCAGATCGGCGTCGACGGCTCTGGGCCCGACGGCGTCTTTCGGCGGCTCGATGCAGGCAAGATGCCGGGCGAGGCAGGGATCAGCCACCGTGGTTGAATGGCGCGCCGACGGTGTAGAGCAGCGTGGTCAGTGAGACGAGGGTGAGGGCGATGCGGAATCGCATGCCTCAGCCTCCGTGTTCGTACGGTGCGCCGACGGTGTAGAGCAGCGTCGCCAGCGAGGCGAGCGCCATGATGACGCGGATCCGCATGCCTGCACCTAGCTTCCTTCGGTCGCCGGTGCGCCGATGGTGTAGAGCAGCAGGGCCAGCGATGCGAGCGTGAGCAGTGCGTAGACGGCCCGGTGGCGGATGATGGTCAGGGTCATGGTTCACCTCCTCGGGTGATGAGCCGGGGTGTCGGTTCTCCTCCTCAGGGAACCCGATCACCGAGATGGGGTCATCGGATCCCGGCAGACACCGGACACGGAAGCGGTCGACGCTGGTGCGGTGCATGCGGAACTTCCGCCGTGCCGGACGACGCCGGACACGCGCTCGGCCGGATCCATTTCGCCTGCTTTGTGTGCCTGTGCGATGGGCCGACCTGGCCCGGCGCGCTTGACGCGAGGCCGTACCGCCCGGTTCTTGCGTGCTCCCGATACCTAGAACTACTATGCATCACGCTTCTATGTATCGGACGGAAGGGAGCTGGTCGATGGCCGACGATGGCATCGCTGTCAATGGGCTGACCAAGCTGTACAAGAACGTGCGCGCGGTCGATGACCTGTCGTTCACCGTCAGCCCGGGCCGGGTCACCGGCTTCCTGGGGCCCAACGGCGCGGGGAAGACGACCACGCTGCGCATGGTGCTGAACCTGGTCCGTCCCACGGCGGGAACCACGACCATCGGCGGACGGCGCTACGCCGACCTCACCGATCCCATCCGCAAGGTCGGCGCGCTCCTGGAGGCGTCGGGCGCGCACCGCGGCCGCACCGGCCGCAACCACCTGCGCGTGCTGTGCGACGCGGCCGGGATCCCCGTCAGCCGGGCCGACGACGTGCTGGACACGGTCGGGCTGACGCCGGCCGCGGACCGCAAGTTCAAGGGGTACTCGCTGGGCATGCGCCAGCGCCTGGGCATCGCCGCGGCGCTACTGGGCGACCCGGACGTGCTCATCCTGGACGAGCCCGCCAACGGGCTGGACCCGGAGGGCATCCGGTGGATGCGCGACCTGCTCAAGTCGCTCGCCGACGAGGGCCGCACGGTCCTCGTGTCGAGCCACCTGATGTCGGAGATGGAGCTCCTCGCCGACGACGTCGTGATCATCGCGGCGGGCAAGCTGGTCCAGCAGGGTCCGCTGGCCGAGGTCATCGACTCCGCCGGTGGCGCCCAGATGCTCGTGCGCACGCCCCGCCCGGAGGCGCTGGTCGCCGAGCTGGGCGCCGGGGTCACCGCCACTCCCGTCGAGGACGGAGCGCTGCGGATCGTGGGCGCGGACGGGCCGACGATCGGTGCGGCGGCGATGCGGGTCGGCGCCGAGATCCATGAGCTGACCGTCGAGCGGCGCGACCTCGAGAACGTGTTCCTCCAGCTGACGGCCGGAAAGGCAGACATTCGATGACCGCGACACTCCAGGCGCCCCCGGCCGCGCCCCGCCCGGTGATCGCCCACGTCGGCATCCCGGGGCTCCGGCTCGTCCGCAGCGAGATCCGGAAGATCACCACCACCAACGCCTGGTGGCTGTTCGGCATCGCGTCGCTGGTCTTCACCGGGCTCGCCCTGTTCATCAACATGTCCGAGGCGGCGCAGCACATCGAACGTGCGCGAGACACCGCGGCGGTGTTCCGGCCGGGCCGCGGCATGAGCGCCGCGGAGGCCGCCGCGGCCAAGGCGGAGTTCGCGCAGCTGCACGACCTGCACCTGCAGGCGGTCAACGCGGCCGGCAACATCTTCACCAGCGGCCAGTTCTTCGGCCTGCTGCTGGTGATGCTGCTGGGCGCCCTCGTCATCACCAACGAATTCCAGTACCAGACGGCGACGGCCACGTTCCTGACCACACCGCAGCGCACCCGCGTGGTGTTCGGCAAGCTCCTTGCCGTACTCGGCCTCGGGTTCCTGTTCTGGCTCGTGTCGCGGACCGTGTCGGTGGTGGCCGGGCTGGTGTTCTTCGACAACATCGGCCTGACGAACTCCCTGGGCGAGTGGCCGGTCCAGCGGGCGATCATCTTCAATCTGGTCGCGTACCTGCTGTGGGCGCTGCTCGGCTTCGGGCTCGGCACGCTGATCAACAGCCAGATCGGCGCGGTCGTCACGGCGATGATCATCTATCTCGGCGGGTTCGTGGGCGGGATGGGCGTGTTCACGCTCATCCGGAACCTTCTCATCCACGGCGACTGGGTGCTGACCTCCGCGGTCGTCATGCCGTCCATCGCATCGCAGGTCATGGTGTCGCCGGAGAAGCTGTATCCGCAGGCCGCGCAGTGGTGGGTCGGTGTGCTGGTCATGGCCGGCTGGTCGCTGGTCGCCGCCACGATCGGCATCGTGCTCAACCGCCGCCGCGACATCGCGTAACGACAGGCAAGGCGCCCCGGCGGCAGCGTGCCGCCGGGGCGCCGGCAGTCGTACGATGCGCGGATGCCCGCGCAGAGCCTTCTACTCCGCTTCTCCTACTTCGAACACGACTGGATCGAGGAGGACATCGACGGACCGGAGGCGGCCGAGGCGACCCTGCTGCGAGTGGCCGCCGAGGGCGACTGGTTCGAGGTCGACGACGTCGAGCCGGAAACCTTCGACACGCTCGACGCCCTCGCCGAACGGGCCGAGCAGGTCGTCGTCGGAGAGTGGAAGATGCCCGCGGCGGCCGTTCGAGTGCCCCTGGACAGGCTCCGCGCGATCGTCGCCGAGGGCGGCTGGACCTTTGCGGCCGGCGAGTTCTCGGAGTTCGTGGGCAACAATCAGGACACTGAGATGCTCGTCCGACTCGTCCGAGACCGATGACACACCAGCTGTGGCCCCGTCAGCTGGGCAGGGCAGCTGGTGACGCGGAGGGGCTGGCAGGGGCGGTGCGGGCGGCGAGACGCCGACCGCACCGCATGTCGGGCAAGCCCGGATCAGCCTCCGTGTTCGTGCGGTGCGCCGACCGTGTAGAGCAGCGTCGCCAGCGAGGCGAGCGCGATGATGATGCGGATTCGCATGCGCTCCTAGCTTCCTTCGGTCATCGGCGCGCCGATCGTGTAGAGCAGCAGGGCCAGCGATGCCAACGTGAGCAGCGCGTAGACGGCCCGGTGCCGGACGATGGTCAGGGTCATGTTTCACCTCCCGTCATGAGCTGGGGTATTGGATCGGGTTGGTCGCGGCGGCGGCGCATCGCGAGCGCCGTCAGTGCGACGGTCCCAGTGCCGATGAGCACGTCACCGGCACTGACGACCTTGTTCAGCGGCGACACCGGGATGGTGTCGCCGAGGAAGGCGAGTCGGGTCGCCTCGTCGGCGGGTTCGTTCTTGGGCGTGGTGAGATCCGGTCGCAGGCCGACTGCCGCGGCCGCGGCCGGCTCGTACGGCATACGGCCGTTGAGGGCGATGGTCAGTCCGTTGGCGAGCGCACCCACCGTGATGGCGACGCCGGCGACGCGGATCGCGAGCGGCCAGGCCGGAAGGTTCCTGGCCAGCCACCACAGGACCAGGCCGAACACCACGATCAGCAGGGCGGGATGCCGCAGGGGAGTCACGTAGTACTGCGCCGCCTGGACGGCGGCGGCCAGCCACAGCAGCCACAGGGCCGACAGCCGGATGCCGCGCAGTTCGGCGAGGCGACCCCCGCAGGCATAGCCGATGACGACGCCCAGCACCGGTGGTGCGATGAGCAGGATCAGACCGTTGATCGACATCGTGCCACCAGGTGGGCTTCGACGGCATCGAGTCCGGTCATTCGCGGCTCCTCTCGTCCGGTGCCGCCCAGTGGATCCGATGGTCGGGTGTGGAGTGTCAGACGCCGACAAACACCGGACACGGCAGCCATCGAGGCTGGTCCCGGGGGTCCCTGAACGCCGGTGTACCGGACACCGGACGCGTGCTCGGCCCGGCGACAGCTGGGTCGGCGGTCGCCGGTTCGGGCCGGACCCGATCGGCGCGCTCCTGTCGATGAGCGCAGGTGGGCAGACGCGCCTCAGGAGGTTGCGGTGGGCGCCGGCTTCAGGCGCTTGCGCTCCACGACGCTCGTCGCCGTCACCACACTGAGCGGTGGCACGTCCTTCGCGACAACGGCACCCGCGCCGACGACCGAGCCCCGGCCGATCGTCACGCCGGGAGTGACCGTGGCCGCGGCGCCGATCCATACGTCGTCCTCGATGACGATGGGTGCGTGCGTGATGAAGTCGTAGCGTTCGTCGAGCTCGACCGGGTGGCCCGCCGTGCTCAGCGTCACTCCGGGACCGATCAGGACGCGGTCGCCGACGGTGATGCCCCCGTAGTCCAGGAAGAAGCATCCCTGATTGATGAACACGCGCTCTCCGAACGACGCGCCGAGCCCGAAGTCGCAATAGAACGGGGGCAGGATGGACAGAGAATCCGGAACGGGCCTGCCGAAGATCTCGGTGAGCACCGCCCTGCGCGCGTCCAGGTGATCGAAAGGAAGCGCATTCAGGCGCGCGGTCAGGCCCATGACGGTCTGTACGCGTTCCGCGAATGCGCGCGATTCGGGCGTCCTCGTTGGTAGGCGTTGCTCGTTGCGCACGAACCGATTCTGGCACTGCCGGCCCTGGACGCGATGTCGCCCCGGGCATGGGCTGCAACCCGGTTGTTACGCGATCAGCGGATCAGGTGACCCTGCCAGCGGGAGGCGTGGAGAATGCGGCTCGCCCGGACGCGGGCCCCGGCCTCATTGCGGGTGAGCGCGAACCGTCTTCATCCAGGTCATTGCGGGCGTAGGGTTGTCACGTCAGGAAGATCTTGCGGAAGGACTCCGACATGGGCCCGAAGGCAGCACACGGGCTGGGCAGGGTGACGGTCGCGCTCGCGTTCGCCGCGGCGGCCGTGCTGGGGGCCGCGACGACCGCGGTCGCCGAGAACCCGCTCCGCGCGACGACGGCGGAAGAGGTCACGGTGCAGACGAGCACCGGGCCGATGGGCACGTATCTCACCGATGGCCAGGGCAGGGCGCTGTATCTGTTCGTGGCGGACACCAGCGCCAAGTCCACCTGCACCGGCGAGTGCGCGGTCGCCTGGCCGCCACTGGTGACGACGGGTGCGCCGAAGGCCGGCGCCGGGGTGACCGCGGACAAGCTGAGCACGGTCGCTCGCGACGACGGTTCGATGCAGGTCCTCTACAACGATCACCCGCTTTACTACTTCGTCAAGGACACGGCGCCGGGCCAGACCAACGGCCAGGGCGTGAACGGTTTCGGTGCGCTGTGGTGGCTGGTCGCGCCGACCGGCGAGCCCATCACCTGACCGTCGGGCACGACGTCGTCGCTCGACCCGGCTGTCACGAGCAGCGCTGCCGGCGCCGGGAGAGCGGTTAGGCGGCCACACCCAGGTGCGGCCGCCTAACCCATTGTTCGGATCATGTCGGCGACCCCGTCCGGGTCGACGAGTTGGTGCAGGTGCAGCCCTCGCATGTGTTCGACCCGCCAGCCCCGCTCGCGCGCGTCCGCCGCCTTGTGGTCGTCGCCCTGCGCCTGCGCGCCGTCCGGTCCGAACATCAGATAGTGGCATGGCCGGTCGTCCCACCCGGCCACGACCGGGATGGGCTGCTCGAAGAAGGAGAGCGGCAGCCGTGGCTCTTCGTCGCTGATCGCCCGCATGGTCTCCGCGTCCGGGAAGAGCGGGGCGAGGTCGATCCCGTCCCACCACTGCGACCAGGGCGGCAGCAGTCCACCCTCCGCCTTGCGGCGGACGACCTCGAGCAGTGCGGGCGCCACGGCGTCGGTCAGACCTGCGCGGGCGGGCAGCGATGCGTCGACGAAAATGCAACTCCGCACCGTATGGTCGAGCGCGTCCACGACGACCGGCATGAAGCGGCCCGCGTTGCTGTGCCCGACCAGCACCACCTCGGTCTCGGGCGGCAACGGGGCGACCGCGGCGGCCACGGTCTCGGCGACCCGCGGCCAGAACGGCGGCTCCGCCTCGGCGAGATGCAGGAACGACGGCACCACCGCGTTCGGCAGGCGCTGTGCCACCGGGGCCCAGGTCGACGGTCCCACCAGCGGGCTGTGCAGCAGAACATAGGCGATCGACACGGGCGTCATTCTGCCAGCGCGCGACGCGACCAGCGATCCTGGTGCGCACGTCGACGCCGGTGGTGCCGGCTGCTTACGATCGGCCCATGAGGCGGCGATGGATGTCGATCACGCCGGCCGTGCTCGCGATGCTGGCGGCGGCGGGCTGCGGTCCGGAAGTCGCCGGCACCGGTGGTGTCGTCCTCGACGATGCCGGCCGGCTGGTAGCCGTGCTCGCCTGGTGTGAGAGCTTCGGTGCGCCCGCGACGCTGGTGCTGTATCCGGCGCGCTCCGACGGCAGCGTCGGCGATCCGCTGCTGCGGCTCACGCGGACCGGCGCTGCGCCGGACGCGAACCATGCCGAGGTTCCGCTCGCCGAACCTGGTCCGACGTGGCAGTCCGACCGCGCTCTGCCCGCCCTCGAGGACGGGCAGAGTTACGAGGTGCGGGTGTGGGATGGCACGGGTGAGCGGCGGCTCGCCAGCTTTCCGTTCACCATCGCCGAACTGCGCACGGTGGATCCGGCGCGGCCCATCCTGACGAAGCGGTACGCGGGCGGCGGCCGGTATGAGAGCTCGTTCGCCGGGGCGCAGGAGTTCCGGCAGGCAGCTGCCGCCGACTGCGGTGGCTAGGAGCACACCGCGGCAACCGGAGCCCCCCGGCCGGGACGACGATGTGGTTTGCCAGGAACGGTGTCGCTCTGCGTGCGGGGACGGTGGCGAAGACCATGTCCGGTGAGCGGCTCACGGTCCGGTAACACGCTGCGTGGTGGAGTGGCCAGCTGTGACCGGCAGCGAGCGAGGACAGACGATGACACAGGTGGGCACGGCGGAGACCGGGCAGGACCTGAACGGCGCCACGGACGACCGCGCGCTGGCCGACCCCACCTCGCGGCTGGTCTCGGTCCAGGACGCGGCCGGCGACGGCTTCGGCTTCAGCTGGCCGGCCGCGTTCCCGCTGGTGCGCATCGACCACATCCTGGTCAGAGGAGTGCGGCCGGTGAAATCGTGGGTGCTGCCCGCCACCGGCAGTGACCACCTGCCGGTCGCGGCCGGAATCGGCTGGTGACACGGCATACCGGCGGGCGCTCCACCGTCGGATCCCCGCGTGGATCCGGTGCTACCCGCCGAAGCCGGTGCCTCTGACGGCGTCGACCAGGCCCCACAGCACGGTGCCGAGTCCTCCTGCGGCCACGGCAGAGCCCAGGTAGGCCCACCACGACCCGCGCGCCCTCCGGGACGCTGCCAACACGACGGTGACGACCAGCGACAGCACCACGGTCACCGCGTTCGACACGACGATCGCCCGGACGAAGTCGTTGGTGACAGGCCAGTAGTAGTCGTGGCTGAGCTGGTACAGCCCTTCCGCAGCGAGCATGCCGAAGGCGAGGCCCGCGGCCGCCGAGGAGCGGTGGCGTGGTCCGTTTCTGATGAAGTGGCCGAGGCTGCCGAACATCAGCCCGGCGCCCACGGAGAGCAGCAGCCAGAAACCCGCCGCCCGAGCGATCGACAGCAACCCGTGGACGTCCGCGGACGAGCCGTCTTCCAGCGTCGCCCCGCTCCACCGGCGGGAGACGACCAGGATGAGTCCGTAGTACACCGTGGTGGCGACGAGCAGCAGCGCAGTCGCCACCAGGGGGGCTCGGCGTGCGCGGCGCACCAGGTACCCGGCGACCAGCGCGGCCGTGCCCCAGGCGAATCCGTTGCTGGTCAGCGTCAGCACGATCCGGCCGGCCGTTTCCGGCAGCTCGTCACCGAGGAACGCGAGCGTGCCCAACGGCACGCCGAGCGCCGACAGCAGCAGCGTTCTGTCGCGCGGTGCATCCGCCGTGCCGGTCGTCGCGTCCTCCGCCACCGCCGTCACGTGAACTCCTTGAGTGGGCACGAAATCCAGACGAGCACAGACCGTGTTTCTACCACCACCGGGCACCGCCGTGGGTGGCGGTGCTGCTCACGCAGCCCGGCTGGAGTGCGAGTCGCCCAGGCCGTACGCCGGGTAGGTGTGGTTCAGCCGAGGCCGAGGCGTCGCAGGGCCAGCATCACGAAGCCGCGCGGGTGACGGTCCCAGCCGACGACTGCTTCGAGGTCGTCCCGCTCCGAGGCCTCGACGAGGATCGACAGCGCCTGCTCGGAAAGCGCGCCGCCGACCCGGTGCGCCGAGGCGACGGCCGCGGTGAGGGCGACCGTCGCGAGGCCCGAACCGGTCAACTCGCGTAGTCTCCGGTCGACACGCACGTCCGTGGTGGGTGAGTGCGCCAGGGCCAGGTTCGCGCTGGCCCTGGGTCGTGGCCGGTGCTCGGGCACCGCGAGCAGAGCTGACACCACTGCGGCCGTGGGTTCGAACCAGGCCGCCAGGGCCGCGGCATGGGCTGCCACCTGGTCGTCGGAGTCAGAAACCCAGACGGTGATCGTGGACAGGCACGCGGCGGCGCTGAAGTAGCAGTCGGCTGCCCAGCGCACCGCCGCCGCGTCCAGCACGTCGATCTCGTCCTCCGCCAGTTCCTCCTCGGCGTAGAACCGCTGGACGATGTCGTCGTGGTCTGCGCCGTCGAAAGCGTCGCCTGCCGCGAAGGTGCGCTGTGGGTCGAAGGGCAGCCCGTCGTCGCGTCGGTCGCCGACCGCTATCCGGCGCAGCAGTTGGACGACAGCGGCCCGGTCAGGGGTCTCGGGGTCGTCGGTCAGGGCGACCAGGAACGGCACGACCGCCCGGCTCGCCTGCCACCTGGTGCCCTGGTGGTAGACGTTGCCGGACAGCTGCGACAGCGCATCGGCACGCCGCGCCGGGTCGGGGCTGCGCAGCGCGCGAAGCTGGCCCGGCACGTCCGTCGCCGGGCCGTAGGCGTGGTGCAGCAGATGCCACGGCACCGCGTCGAGACCGGCCAGCGGGCCATCGCTCATCGTCGAGAGTGTACGCAGCGCCCGACAGATGCTACCTGTGAGAGCGCTCTCGCCCGTATCGTCGGAATACCGCTATCCCCGAACGCGGCGGAGGGTGCAGGTGCCACATGAACAGGTCCAAGCCGACGATCGATGACGTCGCGCGGATGGCGGGCGTGTCCCGGGCCACGGCGTCGCGCGTGATCAACAATGCGCCCGGTGCGTCCGGGCCGTTGCGGGTGCGGGTCCACGAGGCGGTGGCCAGACTCGGCTACCGGCCCAACGAGGCGGCTCGTGCGCTTGCCTCCGGCCGCCCGCGGGTGGTCGACGTGATCGCCGTGAGCTGCAACCTGCCCGGCGGCTGGCTGGGCTCGAACCCTTACTACAGCCGCATCCTGGCCGGGATGATGCCGCTGCTGGAAGGCATGGGCGCGCAACTGCGGGTGCACGCCCTGAGCCACGAGTCGGCAGCCGAGGCGTTGGACGAGATCGCTGCCGGTGTCACGCTCGGCGCGGTGCTGTCCGACATCACCCCGGCGTTGGCCGCGCGGTTCCACCGCCGGTGCCGCCGCGTGGTCTCGCTGGTGCCGACCGCGGCCACGGTCCCGGCGATGGTCGCCGACAACATCGGCGGGGCGTGCGCGGCGGTCACGCAGCTGCACCGCCTCGGTCGCCGCCGGATCGCCGCGATTCACGGCCCGGCGATCAGCACCTGCGCCGCCGATCGGCGCATCGGGCACCTGCGTGCCATCCAGCGGTTGGGGCTGGCCGACATCAGCGCCGACGCCGCGTTCACGCGCGAAGGCGGCTACGACGCCGCGCAGCGCCTGCTGGAGCAGCACCCGGACCTCGACGCGGTCTTCGTGGCCTGCGATCTGATGGCGGCAGGCGTGGTCCAGGCGCTCACGGCCGGCGGCCGGCGGGTGCCCGAGGACGTCAGCGTCATCGGATTCGACGACAGCGTGGCCGCGATCTGCACGAACCCGCCGCTGACCACGATGCGGCTGCCGGTGGAGGAGATGGCCGCCGCGGCGGTGCGGCTGCTGGTGTCCGGTGACATCTCACCCGGGCACCGCGAACTGTTCCCGGCTGAACTCATCGTGCGCCAGAGCACCGCGCGGAGGTCGAAAGTGGGCCCCGGAATCGGCGGCTCCTGAGGCTTTCGCCTCAGGACGCGACTCACGTCCGTAACTACGTTGAAAAGATCTCGCTCTTTCGACGTAGGAGGTCGCGCATGACAAGGGACTGGATCAGGCGGCGGGTGCGGGTGCTCTCGCTCGGTGCCGGTGCCGCGGCCATGGTGCTCGCGGCGGCCGTGGTCGCGTTGACGCCGTCGGCAGGTGCCGCGGCCGAGCTGGTGGTGCAGGCCGAGGCGTACTCGGCGCAGTCCGGCGGCGTCGTCGAGCCGACCGTCGACACGGGCGGCGGCTCCGCCGTGGGCTACCTCGCCAGGGGGGACTGGCTGCGCTACGACGGTGTCGACCTGGGCGCCTCGGGCACCATGGCCGTCTCCGTCCGCGTCGCCTCGGCCGTCGGCGGCCCGGGCACCGTCGAGCTGCGTACCGGCTCGCTGACCGGGCCCGTGCTGGCCCGGTTCACCGTCACGGCGACGGGCGGCTGGCAGGCCTGGGTCACCCAGACGGTGAACCTCACCAGCCACCCGGCCGGCGTCCAGTCGGTGTACGCCGTCATGGCCAACACCGGCAGCGGCGCCGACTTCGTCAACCTCAACTGGCTCTCGTTCAGCTCGGGCGGCACCGGAACCGGCACCGGCTGGGTCGACGTCGACCCGGTGAAGTGGAACGCGCAACTGGCCGCCTTCCGGGCGATGGCCGTGGCGCCCGCACCCCCCAACGCCGTACGCGTCCCGGAGTTCAACGCGACCTGCACCTACAGTCACTCCTACAAGGACGACCCGATCGTGTTCCCCGGGCTGCCGGGCGCGTCCCACATGCACAGCTTCTTCGGCAACCGCAGCACCAACGCCAACTCCACTCTGGACAGCCTGCGCGCCAACACCACGACCACGTGCACCCCGGCCCCGGCCGACCTGTCGGCGTACTGGGTGCCGACCCTGTACCACCGCGGCGCGGTGGTCGAGCCGAAGGGCATCGTGGTGTATTACGGCTCGCGGCTGGCCGACCCCAGCCAGACCGTGCCCTTCCCGCTGGGCTTCGAGATGATCGCGGGCAGCGCGAGCCGCCAGGTGCCCACGCCGGCCGGCGCGGTCAACCAGTTCTACTGCGTCGGCGGGACCACCGGCGGCGAGATCGGCCGCAGCACCGACGGCAACTGGCCGATCTGCTCGCCGGGCGGCACGCTGATGTTCCAGCTGGTCTTCCCCGACTGCTGGGACGGCGTGCACCTGGACAGCCCCGACCACAAGTCGCACGTGGCGTTCACCCCGAACGGAACGTGCCCGAGCGCGTTCCCGGTGGCGATCCCGTCGGTCTCGTTCGTCATCGCGTACCCGACCGTCGGCAGCGCCGACGGGTTCACGCTGGCGTCGGGCATGGCCTCGTCCATGCACGGCGACTTCGTCAACGTCTGGGACAACGACGCGCAGGGACACCGGGTGAAGAACTGCATCGTCCAGTCCGCCAAGTGCAACAGCGCCGGGCAGTTCTGACCGGCTACCCGGGCGGGCGGCGTGCGAGGCGCCCGCCCGGGGCGGCTGCCCGGCGCCGGGTCAGCTGACCGTGATCGTGTTGATGTCGGGGGCCGACCCGGTGTCGTTGAAGAACCTGATCCAGCAGTCGCCCTTCGGCAGCCGCAGGCGCACCGACACTCGCACCGGGATCAGCCAGCTCCGGGCACCGGCCAGGGTCAGCTCACGGACCGGGCCGCCGTCGACGGCGAGTTTGAGGGTGCGCGGCTGCTCGGTCTCGTAGACGACGGTCAGCGTCCACTCCCCGGCCCGCGGCACCCCCGCGATGCGTACCGCGAGGGTGTTCGGACCGCCGATGTAGCCGACCCGGCTGCCGTCCACGCAGGTGGGGCACTCGATGACGCGGGCGCCCACCCGGATGTTGGCCGGGTCGGCGGCATGCACGGTGACCGGCCCGAACGCCGCCGGTGCGATCGTCCTCGCCGGCGGCACAGCCGCATGCGAGCGGGCCGCCGGCGTTCGCGACGGGGCGGGAGGCGACGGGGCGGACGGCAGCGGAACGCTTGACGGCGGCACGGTCGGCGAGCCAGGAGGTCCGCCGGCCGCGGGCGTGCGGTCCGGCTGCGGCGCGGGCATGATCAGCGGCGGTACGACGGCGATGGTCGCGGCGACGGCCAGCACCAGGGCTGCCCAGCCCAGCACCCGCCTGGACATCACGGGCACGCCGCTACCGCCGCCCGGTCCACACGACGACCGCCTCGGTGCGGCTGGCCACGCCCAGCTTGGCGAAGATGTGCTGCAGGTGGTTCTTGACGGTCTTCTCGGCCAGCATCAACCGGTGGGCGATGGCCGCGTTCGACAGGCCCTGCGCGAGCTGCGCCAGCACCTCCTGCTCCCGCCGGGTCAGCCCGAACCGGGACCTGGCCAGCCGCCGCCGCTCGGCGAGGTCGCGCCGGGTCCGCTCGTGTTCGGCCTGTTCGCGTACAGCCGCTGCCGCGACCGCGGCCGCCACCGGCGACAGCCAGCCCTGCCCGGCCACCACGGCCAGCACCGCGCGGTGCAGCTCCGCCGGATCGAACGCGCCGTGGACCAGGTAGCCGCGTGCGCCGCCGCGCAGCATCCCCGCGATGAGCTGCGGGCTCGGGTCACTGGTGAGCACCAGCACGCGGGTGTGCGCGACCAGCTCCCCGAGCACCGACAGGCCGTCCGCCACCGGCATGCGGTGGTCGAGCAGGGTCACCGCGGGCCGGTCCCGGCGGGCCAGCGCGACGGCTTCGCGCCCGTCCGCGGCCTGGGCGCAGACGCGTACCTCGGGGCAGAGTGCGAGGAACCCGGACAGCGCCGCGCGGACGATGGGATTGTCGTCCACGACCATCACCGAGATCACGACAGCGCTCCCGCGGCTGCGACCGCCTGCAGCGCGGCGTCCGCGACGACGGTCGTACCCGCGCCCGGCGCGGACACCACCCGCAGCGTGCCGCGGATCGCGGCGGCCCGCTCAGCCATCCCGATCAGGCCGAAGCAGCCGCGCCACTCGGCCGGTACGCGAAATCCGACCCCGTCGTCGGTGACCCGCAGCCGGACACCGTCACCGGTGTAGGCGAGTTCCACCGCCACCGAACCCGCCCGGGCGTGCCGGGCGATGTTCTCCAGCGACTCGTGCAGGATCTGCGCCATCTCGTAGCGCAGATCCAACGGGAGATCCCCGGTCGCCACCGAACAACGCACCGGGACGCCGGTGCGATCGGCCCACCGGCGGCAGATCCTGTCCACCGTCGCGGCGAACTCGTGATCCGGATCGTCGAGGCGGAGCCCTTCGAGAACCTCCTGCGCCTGGCGTACCGCCGCGGTGGCCCCGGCCGACACCGTCGCCGCCAGCTGCTCGGCCAGCGCGGGCTGTCGCCGCAGCGACGTCGGCAGCGCCAGGGCCGCGAACGACACCCCGCGCAACGTCTTGGCGACCGAGTCGTGCAGCTCGCGAGCGAGCCGGGACCGCTCTGCCGCAGCGGCCGTACGCTGCGCCGACGCCACCAGCCTGACCGAAAGCTCGACGTGGGCGGCCAGCGCTGCGGTCGCCACGGCGGCGCCGACGGCGGCCAGTACGTTGACGATGGGGAAGGCCAGGACGAATCCGGCCAGGCTCGCCGCGCCCGGTGCCGCGCCGAGCATGTGTGCCGCCACCAGGTAGCCGAGCCCGGCATAGCCCGCGGCCGGCAGTAGCGCCCGGAAACCGACGAGCACCCCGGCCAGCGCGCTCGCCCCCGCGGCGCAGCAGAAGAAGGCGACGTCACCACCGTCGATCCCGAGGACGACCATGACGATCGTCGCGTCCAGAGCCAGCACCGGCAGGGGATGGGCGACCACGTGGGGATCGCGGGACAGCGCCACCAGCGCGACGGCCGCTGACAGCAGGATGAGCACCAGCACGGTGACCAGCGGTCCGGGCTGTACGCGAAGGCGCAGGCCACCGCCCGCGATGGCGAGGGTCGCCGCCGCTCGCCCGAGCAGCACCGCCCGCGCGACAGCGGCCCGTGCGACAACACGGTCGAGGTGTCCAGCTGTCGTTGTCACGAGTCCTGCCCCGGGCGTGGGGATACTTGGTGATCTTCGAGGGAGCGCTCTCTCGATGATCAGGCAACCGCTCCGCGGTTGTCAAGACACCCGTCGATATCCACTTCACCGGGGCCGATCGCTGCCCGCCGGTGCGGCGGGCAGCGATCGGTTCATCGCTCAGTCGCGGTGGAAGAAGATGTCGTCCATGTCGCCGCGGAACTGGTCGGTGACACTGTCGTCCTTGGCGGCGTTGATGCTCTTGGCGCCGATCGTCGCGGCACCGGTCGGCACGATCGCGCCCATGGTGGCCGTGGTGGTGACCGCGGGCGTCAGGAGCGAGCCGGTCGCCGGGTCGGTCACCCGGAGCTCGAAGCTGGTCGCGGACAGGCGCGAGCACTTCATCTTCACCCAGGTGTTGTCGGGCAGCGTGTACCCCGTGGCCTTCAGCAGCACCTCGTTGGTCCCGTCGGCCCAGCGGCAGCTCGGCGTGAGCTTGTCGACCTGCACCTTCCACTGGGACGCGCCGGCGCCGAAGAAGCCGTACTGGAAGACGTTCATGCCGGCGTCGGGGTTCACGACGCCGCTATGGATCCGGACGCTGGCGCCGAACGCGAACGTGCCCGCTCC
The DNA here is from genome assembly GCF_011297315.1 of Catellatospora chokoriensis. Classification (NCBI taxonomy): domain Bacteria; kingdom Bacillati; phylum Actinomycetota; class Actinomycetes; order Micromonosporales; family Micromonosporaceae; genus Catellatospora; species Catellatospora chokoriensis. The sequence continues at coordinate 404,690 of NZ_JAAOTI010000003.1, read as the reverse complement.
GGAGCTGTTGGGGACCAGGGTCAGCGGCTGAGCGGCGCGGATGTGGACTGGTGGCTGACCGGCAGCGCCGCACTCGCCGTGCGGGGCGTCCCGATCCAGCCGCGTGACCTGGACCTCGTCGTCTCCGACGCGCATGCGCTCCTCGTCGGCGAACTGCTGCTCGACGGCCTGGTGGACCCGGTGGCGCCTGCGAACTGGTTCTGCGCCTGGTGGGGGCGGGCCGTGCTGGGCGCCAGAGTGGAGTGGGTCGGCGGTGTCGGTCCCACTGCCGACGAGCCGGAGCCGACGGACTTCGGCCTGGTCGCCGCCTCTCGCCTGGAGTGGGTCGAGTGGCGGGAGTGGGAGCTTCGGGTGCCGCCGTTGTCGCTGCAACGGCAGACCAGCCGACGTCGTGGGCTCGAGGATCGTGTCGGGCTCATCGACGAGTTCTCCGCCGGCTGGTGAGCACCGACCGGCCAGGTCAGCTGCGCTGCTGCCACCAGCGGCGCCCGTCGACGAGGCCTTCGAGGTCACGGCCCCGTTGCTCCGTCGCGGCGGAGACCGAGCGATGTTGCAACGCAGGCCGGATGTCGTCGACGATGAAGGCCGCATCGCGAAGCTCGCACGCGGCCCGCAAGGCTTCAGGGCTCCTCGACATCGCGTGCGCGATGACGTCGAGGACGACGTCCAGGTGCGGTCCGCTGGTGACTGCCAGCAGCGCCCAGTCGTCGTACCTTCGCGCTGAACTACATCATGGTCCGCCAGGCCACGCGCAGGCGCGGCATCGCCAAAGCCCTGCATGACGCGCTGATGGCGTCCCGAACCGAGTCGCGCGCAACACTACTGGTGCAGCCCGAGAACGTCCCGGCGTCCGCCGCATACGCCACTTGGGGCTGGTATCGGATCGGCCAGTTGAAGCCCTTCGACGATGCGCCTACCCACGACGCCCTAATGCTGGACCTTGGCCGGATGCGGTAGGCGGCACAGCCCGATCAATGTTGACGTGAGTCGAGCCGCCGCGGGTTCCGTCGGCCGGCCTTAGCCGAAGATTCGCTTCGCCCAGCGAACTTCGCCGTCATCATCGACATACACCAGCGCGATGAGGACTTCGGCCTGCGGGTCAGCCAGAGGCGGCCGCCCGTCTGCCGTGTCCGTGAACCAGGTTGCGACAAGGGCTGCAGATGACAGGGCCGGCGCGATTATCGCCGATCCGGGGAAGCTGACGCCGCGCTCGTCGGTGACCATTGCGGTCCTGGCCAGCCAGTCGTAGTGCTCGGCAAGCTCGGTGTAGGCGCTGGACCAGTGGGAGCCCGTGCCCTCCGGTGCGCCTCCTACCACCCATGCCCCATTGGCGCCCAGCAGCCGCGGCGGGGACACTCGCTTGTCCAGCGCGATCAAGGCGTAGTGATGGCCGTTGTCGCTCGGAGCTTCGCTCCAGCTCGCCCGCACCACCAGCGCCTGCGTGCCCAGCGGCGCACCGGTCTGGTGCCGGCTCGGGCCACCGAGCATGACGACGGTCGCGTCGAAGGTTTCATTACCGGCCAAGCGGAGGTCGACGACGACGTCGACATCATCGCCCCCGTGCGCCCACTCCCGATCGCGCTGGACTTTGAGCAGGACGCCCACGGCACCAGCGACGGCTATGGCCAGCACGGTGGCGATGACTTTCCGGCGGCGATCCATGGCGTGGAGTACAGCACAGCGGGGCGAGCCTGTCGGGACATGAACCGGCGAGCGGCCAGGCCGCATGGTCAAGCGCATCACGGAAAATGGGCCAGATCGGGCCGAAGCGGATCACATCGTCGACAGCGGCGGTGCCGACGAAGAGAACGCCGCGCGCAGTTGCCTGCGCGAGGTGATGCCGAGTTTGGTGAAGACCTTGCTCAGGTGCCACTCGACGGTCCGGGGGCTGATGAACAGGTGTGCCGCTATCTCCAGGTTGGTGCGCCCTTCCCGGGCCAGCCGGGCGATCTGTGCCTCCTGGCCGGTGAGTTCGCTGATGGCGGAGGTGTCGCGCTTGCGTACGGTCTCGCCGGTCGCCAGCAGCTCGTTGCGCGCGCGTTCGGCGAAGGCGTCGGCGCCGATCCGGCTGAGCGCTTCGTGGGCGGAGCGCAGCTGCTCGCGGCTCTGTCCCCGGCGTTGCCGGCGACGCAGCCACTCGCCGTACAGCAGGCGGGCGCGGGCGAGGTCGACGGTGATCCGGCACCGGCTCAGGTGCTTGATCGATTGTCGGTAGTGGCCGTCGGCCTCGTCCCCGGTGCTCATCAGCGCCCGTGAGCGGGCCTCGACGCCGAGGGCCCAGGGGGTCGCGGCGGCCTGGGTCCGTTCGGTGAGCCTGTCGAGCGCGGCAGCGGCCGCCCGGGGCTGCCCGCTGCGGGTGGCGGCCTCGATCAGTTCGAGCAGCGCCCAGCCGAGCAGTCCCAGGTCTTCGTACTGGCAGGCCTGGGTCGCGGCGGCGAGTGCCGCGTCGTATCGGCCGAGGCCGTTGTAGAGCACGGCGGTGGAGTAGTCGGCGATGGACAGCGCGCGCCCCTCACCGCGGGTGAGGGCTTCGGTGCGGGCGGCGTCGATGAGCCGGAGGGCCTGGGATTCCCGGCCCTGCCAGGCGGCGAGCAGCAGCGACGCGTACACCATCGGTGCGCTGCCGATGGCGGTCGAGATCGCGGCCGCCTCCTCGGACAGGGATGCCGCGGTCGCGAGGTCGCCGGCGTGGATGCGGTAGCAGGCCTCGTAACTCAGCGCCATCGGCAGGACGCCGAGCGCACCCGCGTCGCGGGCGAGGGTGACCGCGCCGGTGGCGAGTTCGTGCCAGGCCTCGTCGTCCCACAGCTCCGGCGCCAGCGGCTCGGGCGTGACCGGGCAGGCCAGCCACATCCATCGCTGGTCGGCCCCGGGCGTCGCGGATCGCTGCTCGCGCTGAACGGTGTGCAGCGCCTGACGCAGCCGGTCGGCGGCGGCGGGATAGCCGTCAAGGGTCAGGTCGGTGAGGGCGCCGAGCAGGACGTCGACCGAGCGCGGCGGCGCCGGGGCCTGTGGCGCGGATCGTACGGCGCGGGCGATCTCCGGCCGGTCGGGGCCGGTGTGCAGCCGTCCGGCGTACAGCGCCGCGCCGTAGGCCTCCAGCAGCGTGTCGCGGGCGAGCAGGGCGTCGACCGGGGCGAGTCGGCGGGCGGCGTCGAGCAGCAGCCGGGGTGCGTCGGTGCCGCGTCGTTGCGTGAAGGCCAGCCGGGCACGCAATCGGTCGAGCCGGGCCTGTCGTGTCTCGTCCGGGGGGCCGGCGGCGGCTGCGGCCAGCATGTCGTGGGCGTGGCTGAGGCCGCCGGAGTCGATGCCGGCCAGGGCTGCGGCCAGCGCCCTGTCGGCACGCCGGGCCGGGTCGGGGGTCAGCTGCGCGGATCGGCGCAGGAACGCCGCGGCCGCGGCGGCTCCTCCTCTGCCCTGGGCCCGGACGGCACAGTCTTCGAGCGTCGCCGCCAGGTTTTCGTCGGGGCGGGCTGCGGCCTGGGCGCGGTGCCACGCCTTGCGGTCGGGGTCGGTGTGCTGGTCGGTGGCTTCGGCGAGCGCCTGGTGCGCGGCGCGGCGGTCCGGTGCCGGCGCCTTCTGGTAGATGGCCGAGCGTGCCAGCGGGTGCTGGAACCGCACGGTGTGGTCGAACTCGACGAGCCCGGCGGCTTCGGCGGGCGCGGCCGCCCCGGCCGGGATGTGTTGCCGTTCGGCAGCGCGCCACAGCAGGTCCGCGTCGGCGGTGGGGTCGGCCGCGGCGGTCAGCAACAGGCGTCTGCTGTCCGGCGGGAGTTGTTGAAAGCGCAGATGGAAGGCGCCTTCGATGGTGTCGGTCACGGGGCGTCGGCCGGGCGGCCAGAGTCCTGCCAGGTCGGCGGGTGAGAACAGGCGCGGCAGCAGGAGCAGCGCCATGGGATTGCCGTGTGCTTCGGCGACGATGCGATCAGATATGCGGGGGTCCAGGGCGACGGGCACGGCCGAGGCGAGCAGGGCGCGGGCGTCGGTGTCGTTCAGGCCGCCGAGTGTCATGCCGGGCAGATCAGTCAGCTCGTCACCGCCGGGGGAGCGCAGCGTGAAGATCATCGCGATGGGCTCGGCGGTCAGCCGCCGGGCGACGAAGGCGATCGCCTGCAGTGACTCCTCGTCGAAGCATTGGACGTCGTCGACGAGGCAGGCGAGCGGCCGTTCCTCGGCGGCCCGGGTCAGCAGGCTGAGCGCGGCCAGGCCGACCAGGAAGCGGTTCGGCGTCGGGCCCTGGCGCAGACCCAGGGCGGCCGAGAGCGCATCGCGCTGCGGCTCGGGCAGCAGCGGCAGGTTGCCGAGCAGTGGTGCGCAGAGCTGGTGGAGGCTGGCATAGGGCAGCGCCATCTCCGACTCGACTCCCATGACGCCGGTCGTGCGGAAGCCGGCCGCGTGTGCTGCCACGTATTCGAGCAGCGCGGTCTTGCCGATACCCGGCTCGCCCCGCAGCACGAGCACGGCGCTCACCCCCGCTCGCGCGTCGGCGAGCGCCTGGTCGAGCCTGGCCAGCTCGTGGTCTCGCCCGCGAAGTCCGGCCCGGGTGCCTACCGCCAACGCCCCCATAGCTCGAATCCTCCCAGGTCGGGACGGTGGCGGCGACCACCTCCCACAGGGTCGCCGACCGTGGAGGACCGCGCCGCGGGCACGTCCGGAAGATAAGCGCACGATGCGCAGTTCATGCCTGTTTGTGGGTTCTCCCCTGGGGCCCGGGGGCTGGACCGGGGGGTCGGCCGGGGGTCGGCACGGGGGCGGTCTGCCATTCCGGCTGCGATCGTGGACGGGCCGGTGATGCCCGGCCCGCGGTGGGACGGAACTGCCGCCGCAGCGGCTTCGGAACGCCGAATTCCACTAGAATCCACCCAAGATAGGGGCACAACTTGCCTGATTAGCGCAGGTCCGGGCGACCACCTTCCGACAGGTGCTCGCCGTAAGCAGCCGGCTACCGCCGGCGCTCACCGCCGGAAGGCCCGACGCCTTCCGAAGCTCCCATCAGCACAGCAAGGAAGCTCATCATGTCTGTCACATCCGACGCCGCCGCGATCCGGCCGTTCAAGGTCGAGGTCTCCGAGGCCGATCTCAAGGACCTGCACGCGCGCATCATGCACACGCGCTGGCCCGAGAAGGAGACCGTCTCCGACGACTCGCAGGGTCCGACCCTCGCCACGATGCAGGCGCTGGCCCAGTACTGGACGCACGACTACGACTGGTACCGGTGCCAGGCGAAGCTGAACTCGTACCCGAACTTCCTCACCGAGATCGACGGCCTGGACATCCACTTCCTCCACGTGCGCTCCAAGCACGAGAACGCCCTGCCGATCGTCATCGCGCACGGCTGGCCCGGCTCGGTCCTCGAGCAGCTCAAGCTCATCGAGCCGCTGACCGACCCCACCGCCCACGGCGGCACCGCCGACGACGCGTTCCACGTCGTCATCCCGTCGATGCCCGGTTACGGGTACTCGGGCAAGCCGACCGAGAAGGGCTGGGGACCCGACCGCATCGCCCGTGCCTACGGCGAGCTGATGAAGCGCCTGGGCTACGACCGCTACGTCGCCCAGGGCGGCGACTGGGGCGCCATCGTCGTCGACCTGATGGCGGCGCAGGAGGTCCCGGGGCTGGTCGGCCTGCACACCAACATGGCCGGCGTGGTGCCCGCCGAGATCGACAACCTGTTCCAGAAGAACGTCATCGGTGCGGCCAACGCCCTGGACAACCTGCCCGCCGGGCTGTCCGACGAGGAGCGGGCCACCTGCGAGCAGCTCGACTTCACCTGGAAGCACGTGGCGTACGCGCTGCAGATGGCGTCGCGACCGCAGACGCTGACCGGTCTGGCGGACTCGCCGATCTTCCTGGCGTCGTGGCTGCTCGACCACGACCCGCGGAGCATGGCGATGATCTCGCGGTCCTTCGCGGGCGTGCCCGAGGGCATGACCCGTGACGACGTGCTCGACAACGTCACGCACTTCTGGCTGACGAACACGGGCGTCTCGGCGGGTCGGCTGTACGCGGAGAACACGTTCTCGTTCTTCGGCGTCAAGGGAGTCAAGCTGCCGGTCGCGGTGAGCGTCTTCCCCGACGAGCTCTACCAGGCACCCCGGAGCTGGGCGGAGAAGGCCTACCCGAACCTGATCCACTACAACAAGCTCCCCAAGGGCGGCCATTTCGCCGCCTGGGAGCAGCCGGCCTCGCTCGTCGACGAGGTCCGCACCGGCCTGCGCTCGCTGCGCTAGCCGGACCCGGCCGGACACGCGCGCAGCGCGTTCGGCGTGGCGCACCCGGGCGGCTCGGAACCCGAGCCGCCCGGGTGCGCCCGAAGACCACCGCACCCGGTCAGCCCACCCGGAACGGCCGCATCATGTCGTTGTCCTCGTGCTCGAGCAGGTGACAGTGCCACACGTAGCGCCCGGCCAGGTCGAAGGTCGCCTTCACCCGCGTGATCTCGCCCGGGAAGGTCAGGACGGTGTCCTTCGTGCCACGGTCGCCCGGCCGCGGCGGCTGCGTGCCGTCCTTGCCGCGGCCGAGCACCTCGAACTGCACCACGTGGAGGTGGATCGGGTGGGCGTGGGCGCTCCAGTTGTGCAGCTCCCAGATCTCGGTGGCGTGCAGCGCCGGCCGCTCGGTGATCGGGTCGTGCCAGTGCTGCGGCTTGGCGTGCCCGTCCGCGTCGATCGTGCACAGCATCATCTTGATCGACTGGTCGTCTCCCAGCTGCTCGTCCAGGGCCAGCTTCCGGGTCCGGGACGCACGGCCCAGCGGCCGGATCCGGGGCAGTTCCAGATGCTCCGGCGGGACGCTGCGGTCTTTGCCGGTCAGTCGGCCGACCGTGAACTTCATGACCTGGCCGGTGGTGGCCGGATCCGACGGGTCGAAGTTGTCGCCGCAGAGCTCGTCCGGGCCTTCGTTGACGAGGTACAGCTCAGTGCCCTCACGCAGGCCGGTGAAGTCCACGATGACGTCGGCGCGCTCGGCCGGGCCGAGCAGCAGCTGCCGTAGTGACACCGGCTCGGGCAGGAACCCGCCGTCGTTGCCGATCTGCCAGATCGGCAGGGCCGCGGGCGCCGGGCGCGGCGCCAGCCGTTCCGTCACGAGCTTCATGATCAGCACGCGGCTGTTGCAGCCGTTGAGCAGACGCAGCCGGTAGCGGCGCGGTTCGACCTCCAGCACCGGCCAGGTGCTGCCGTTGACCGTCATGGTGTTCGCGAGGAACGCCGGGTTCCAGATCGGAGGGAACGGGCCGTTCGGGACGTACGGTCCCGCATCGTCGGTGAAGGCGCGGCTGGCGGGGTAGAACAGCGAGCCGTCGGCGTTGAAGGAGCGGTCCTGCACCATCAGGGGGATCTCGTAGTAGCGGGTGCCGGGCCGGTCGTTCGGCCCCGGCGCGGGCCCCGGGAGCACGCCGGGCGCGAGATCCCCGGAGCCGCCGCGCAGCAGGAAGAACCCGGACAGGCCGGCGTACACGTTGACGCGGGTCATGCCGAGGGTGTGGTCGTGATACCACAGCGTCGCCGCGCGCTGGTCGTTGCCGTAGTGGAACGTCGCGGTGCCCGGCTTCCAGGCCGCGCCGTGGCGCTGCGCGAACTCGTCGCCGAACTCGTCGTAGAAGCTGCCCGCGGTGGCGTGGCCGCGCGGGATGTCGCGCGCCTCCGGCAGGTACCACGCCTCCGGATACCCGCAGCTGTCCTGCAGCGAACGCCCCCCGTGCAGGTGCGTGACGATCGGCACCGGCCCCCGGTACGGACCCGGCGTCGCGGTGAACGCGGGCCGGGTGTCCCGGCCGGTGCTGCCGCCCGGCGGGTTGGCCCAGTGCAGCGTCGGGTCCACCGCCAGCAGGTGCGGGCGGTAGCCGCCGTCGGCGTCGACGAGCTCATTGGCCCAGGTGACCCGCACGGGACGGTCCACCCTCGCCTCGATGGTGGCCGACGGCGTGCGGAAGCTGCGCGGATTCGACCCGTCGCCGTAGCCCCACACGGTGGTCCGCGGCATGCCCCGCGGCAGGATCTGCTGGCGGAACTGGCGCACGCCGACCAGGTAGTGGTCCGGCCCGCCCGCCTCGCGGCGCGCCGGCGCCAGCACCGGCAGCACCGCCAGCGGCGTGACGTACTTGCGGATCTTGTTCGGGTTCAACGTGCTTTTTCGGCCCTGACCCGCCGCCCAGGCCCAGCCCGCCTGCTGGGAGAGCGCGGCGGCGGCGCCCATGGCCGCCGTCGCCTGAAGAATCCGCCTGCGGTCGACCATGTCGCACACCCTCCACCGCTTCCGCGGCGCTCCCGAACCTGTTGCGGAGCAGTCCCCACCCCGCTTGGCCACCACCCCGCGGACGGCGCCTGCCAGGAGGAACGAGCAAGTCGACCTTGGGAAACGACGCGATCTCCAGCTCGCCCGCGCGGTGCGTCGGAGGCGGCGAAGCGGCCGGCCGGGGGGTAGCCCCCGGTCATACCCGGGGGTCGGCCGCATGGTCCGGCGCGGCCCGCCGCGCGAGGCTCATGGCGAACGGCATCCAGGTGTTACTGCTCGTCACGGCCGTCCTGAGCATCCTGGCGGCAAGGCGCGGCCTGCTGCGCGACGAACGGGTCCGTGCCCGGCTGGTGGGTGTCGCCGCGTGCGGCTACACCGGTGTGTTCGCGGTGCTCACGTGGCAGGCCAGGCGCGGCCAGTCGGTGATCCACCCCGACGCGGCAACGGTGCTGGCCTTCGCGGGGGTGGCGGTGGCCGTTCTGGTGGCAGTCATGGTGGTGGTCACCGCCGCGCGAAGGAACACCTCATCCGCGCGGGACGCCGCCGGCACCGCGGAGACGGCGTCGCCGGCCCTGCGCTGAGGCCGATCCGTCTCGCACCTCGCCGGGCCGTCACCGCGCATACGCCGTGCGCGAACGCATACGAGCACAGCGCGGGGTCCGGGCTACTGTTCCGGCCGTGACAGGGACAGCGTTGGTGCTTGGAGCTTCCGGACAGGTCGGGACCGCGGTCGTGGCAGCGTTGGCGAACGACGGCTGGCAGGTGTCCGCGGGCGCCCGTCGGGCGGCCGTCTGGCCCGACGGTGTCCGCGGCGTGCAGGTGGACCGCGACGATGACGAGTCCCTCGCCGCGGCGGTCGGCGGCGGCTTCGACGTGCTCGTGGACTGCGTGGCCTACACCGAGGCCCATGGCCGGCAGCTGGCGGGTCTCGCCGACAGGCTCGGCACGGCCGTCGTCCTGTCGAGCTTCTCGGTGTACGCCGACGCCCGTGGCCACTCCCTCGACGAGGCGACCGGCCCTGACGACTTCCCGGTGCTGCCCCTACCGGTCCCGGAGGACCAGGCCACGGTGCCGGCAGGGCCGTCGACGTACTCGACCAGCAAGGTCGCGCTGGAGAACGTGCTGCTCGACAGCGCCCTGCCGGTGACCGTGCTGCGGCCGGGCGCGATCGCCGGACCCGGCAGCGTGTTCCCCCGCGAGTGGTGGTTCGTCAAACGCGCGCTGGACTCCCGTCCTGTCCAGGTGCTCAGCCACGACGGGCAGAGCCGGTTTCACACGACCAGCACGGCCAACCTCGCCGAACTGATCCGTCTGGCCGCGCACCGACCCGGCCGCCGGGTCCTCAATGCCGCGGACCCGCGGGCCGTCACCGTCCGCGAGATCGCCTCGACCATCAACGGCCTGCTCGACCACCATCCCGAGGAGATCCTGATCCCGGGACGCGACACCACGGGTATCGGCGACACACCATGGTCGGTGCCGTATCCCTATGTCATGGACATGACCGCTGCCGAGCGGCTGTTGGGCTACCGGCCGGTGACCGACTACCTGGCCGCACTGCCCGCTCTCGTCGAGTGGATCACCGAAACCACGCGGCGGGTCGACTGGCGCGACGCCTTCCCGGTCTTCCTCCGCGCCTGCGGCGAGAAGGCGTTCGACTACGCCCCTGAAGACGCCTGGCTCGCCGCCAGGACCTGACGGCACAGGTTCCAGCGGTCTGACCAGGATTCGGGCGTCGACGGTCAGGACGCGCAGGGGGCGGGCCCGCGCCGAGCACGGGCCCGCGAGGCAGGTACGACAGTGGCTCAGTGGCAGGTGCCGGTGCCGCTGTCGGTGTAGGTCTTGCCGGCCTGGGGGACGAACTGCCAGTCGTAGCTGTCGGCGTGCAGGGTGAACTTGAGCACGCCCAGGGTGCCGGTGTTGCGGGCCTGGCTGTTGGGCTGGATCGTGCCGAAGCCGTACGCGCCCGCGCCGCCCATGCCCGCCACGAACGAGCGCAGCCCGCGGGCGCTGTCCGCCGCGCCGCTGGGGTTCATCGGCGCGAAGCGCTCGTACTGGTGGTTGTGGCCCCACACCACGACGTCGGCGTTGTAGTCGTACAGCGCCTGGTACAGCGGCCGGGTGGAGGTGGACGGCGCGTGGTTGGCGCCCGAGGTGAACAGCGGGTGGTGCCAGTAGGCGAGGGTGCACGGCTTGGTGCTGGCCGCGAGGTCGTTGCGCAGCCAGGTCACCTGAGCCGAACCCGACGTCATGCTGATGTTCGAGTTCAGCGACACGATGTGCCAGTTGCCCAGGTCGTAGGAGTAGTACCCGCGACCGGACGGGCCGGCGACCGAGCCGAAGTAGCCGTAGTAGCCGCTGGCGCCGGAGGTGTTGTAGTCGTGGTTGCCCGGTGCCGGGCGGGTGCGCGCCTTGTGCCGGCCCCACGTCGGGTTGTAGTAGGAGTTGAACTCCGAGCTCGTGCCGTTGTTGTAGACGTTGTCGCCGGTGGTGAACACGGTGCCCGAGATGCCGTCGAGCAGTGCCGCGGTGGCGGTGTCGCCCGAGCCCGAGGTCGCGATGTCGCCGGCCCCGACCAGCACCGGGTCGGCGGCGGCCGCGGCCGGTGCGGCGGTGCTCGCGGAGGTGGTCAGCGCGATCGCGGCCGTGGCGGCGACCAGCACGAGCGCCGTGCCCGTGATCGTGGCGGCGCGGATGCGTCGGATGCCCATCACGTGGTCCCTTCTGGGAGAGTGATGGCTGTTTATTTAGACAGCCGACAATGAAACGTAGGCATGCGCCTGGACTTCCGGGACACGTCAGGGTGAACGCCATGCGTGCTCGACATGGCTTCTCGCCTTACCGCGAAGGCGGCGGCCGTGGCACCGGCCGCCGCCCTGCGTCCCGAGTGGGTCAGACCTGCGTACGCGTCCACTGCTGGTTGGCCGCGCTCGCGCAGGTGTACTGCTGGATGTCGGCGCCGTCACCGGTCCCCGAGCTCACCACGTCGAGGCACTTGCCACTGTGCCGTGCCCTGAGCTGGAAGCCGCTGCCACTGGCGACCCACTGCCACTGCTGGTTGGTTCCGGTCCCGCAGGCGTACTGGATGATGTTGGCGCCGTTGGCGGTCGAGCCGCTGGCCACGTCGAGGCACTTGCCGCTGTGCATGTTCCGGAGCCGGTAGTAGCCGCCGCCGGCGTCCTCGAACGCCCACTTCTGGTTCGCGCCGCTGTTCCAGGTGTACTGCTTCACCTCGGCGCTGTCGGCCGTCGACTGGCCGATGACGTCCATCACCTTGCCGCTGTTGACGTTGGTGACCCGGTAGTAGGTCGCCGGAGCGGGGACGGCCGGAGGCGTGGCGATGCTGACGTTCATGCCCCACGAGTGCTGGACCAACTTCTTGCCGGACTGGTTGGTGATGCTCACCGACAGGTTGGTGCCGCTGCCGCCCAGGCCGAACATGCTGTAGGTGTCGTTGATGCGTACGCCCGGCCAGTACACGCTGCCCAGGCCGAGCTGGCGCGCCGCTGCCGACGTGCCGCGGATGAACGAGATGAACAGGTCGCTGCTGGGGGATTCGTAGTTCTTGCCGTTGGTCATCTCAGCGCCCCACTCGGTGATGATGACCCGGTCGGCGTAACTGCCGACGCTGGACACCAGGCCGTTGTAGAACTGCGCCTCGGTGGTGTAGTCGTTGTTGAAGAACTTGTACGTGTGGCGCGAGATGTAGGTGCCGTTGAAGCGGCTGTCGCTGCCGATCGTGATGAGGCCCGTGTTGTAGCCGGACCCGCTGATGATGATGCGGCCCTTCGGCACGGCGGCGTACGTCGACAGCCACTGCGCCGCGAGGTTCTTCCAGGCGTCGGCGCTGTAGCCGTACGGCTCGTTGAAGGGCTCGAAGTAGACGTGCCCGGCGCTGCCGTAGGCGTTGACGATGGTCTGCCACATCGACCAGAACTGGGTGTCGTTGTCCACGGTCCCGTCGCGGTCGCTGGCGGCCTCCCAGTAGCTGAGGATGATCTTGTAGCCGACCTGGCCGGCGGCGTCGATGATGCCGCGGTAGGAGTTCCAGTAGCTTCCCGAGACGGTCGCGTAGTTCACGGGGATGCGCACCGTGTTGGTGTTGAAGTTGGCGGTGGCGCTGTTGAGCACGCTGGTCGCCTTGGCCACCGTTGTGGCGTAGCTGTCGGCGGTGGACAGTCCGCCCAGCACCAACGTGTCGTCGACGAAGTTGTCCCGTTGGTCGGCCCAGTTGAAGCCGCGGAAGTCGTTGGTGGCGGCCGAGGCCGGGGAAGCGGCGACGGCGACGGCCAGGACCGCGGTGACGGCGGCCAGCAGTACGGCGCTGCCGGCCGCGAGCATGCGTTTGGTGTTCAAGGAGTCCTCCACATGGTGTGCCGACGGCACGGGTCAGGCCGTGGTCCGCGACCACTGCTGGTTGTTACCGCTGCCGCAGGTGTACTGCTGGATGTCGGCGCCGTCGCCGGTTCCGGAGTTCACGACGTCGAGGCACTTGCCGCTGTGCCGCGCCTTGATCTGGAAGTAGCTGCCGAGCGCGGCCCACTGCCACTGCTGGTTGGTGCCGGCGCCGCAGGTGTACTGGATGACGTTCGCGCCGTCGGCGGACGAGGCGCCCGCCACGTCGAGGCACTTGCCGCTGTTCTGGTTGACGATCCGGAAGTAGCCGCCGCCGGCGTCCTCGAACTGCCACCGCTGGTTGCCGCCGCCGTTCCAGGTGTACTGCTTCACCTCGGCGTTGTTCGCGGTCGAGTTGCTGACGACGTCCATGACCTTGCCGCTGTTGCGGTTGGTCACGCGGTAGTAGGTGGGCGAGAGCCCGGTGACGGTGCCCGCGGCGGCGTCGACGGTGATCTGCGGATGCCAGTTCATGCTCATGGTGGTGCTGCTGGGGAACGTGAGCGGCAGCCAGACGTACTGCGAGTCGTTGACCGGCCCGCCCCACGCGCCGGCCCACCGGTCGCCCAGATAGAGATAGCTGGTGCCCGCGGTGCCCGTGATCGGCAGCACGAATGTCGGCTGGGAGCTGTAGGTGGTGGAGTTGCCGACGTTGGTCCAGCCCGACCACGGGCCGGAGATGCTCGACGCGGTGGCGTACTTCGCCTGGTTGGGGCTCCAGCCCGTCGCGGCCGAGGTCAGCATGAAGTAGGTGCTGCCGCGCTTGAACAGCGCCGGCGCCTCGCGGTGGGCGTCGTTCCAGAAGTTGCCGACCACCGACGCGATGCCCAGGAAGTCCGGGGTGAGGCGGTAGATCATGAGGTCGTAGTTCTCGTCGGCGGCGGAGATCATGTAGCCGACGCCGTTGTCGTTGTAGATCGTGATGTCGCGCGACATGTACGTGCCCTGTGGGCGGAAACTGCCCTGGTAGGTGTAGTTGCCGTCGACGGTGCTGGAGACCGCGACCGCCGCGCGGGCCTCGCCGTAGTCGGCGCCGTTCTCCTTGTGCATCCACATCACGTACTTGCCGGTGGCGGCGTTGTACATGACCTTCGGCCGCTCGATGTTGGCCGAGGCGAGCTCGGACGCCGAGGACTGGGTCAGCACGTTGTTGCGGAACTCCCAGTTCTTCAGGTCCGTCGAGCGGTACACGGAGACGGCGTAGAAGTGGTTGTCGGCGGTCCGGTTCTCGCCGAACCAGTAGTAGTAGCCGCCGTCCTTGAGGATGCCGCCGCCGTGGGCGTGCACGATGTTGCCGTTGGTGGCGGTGAACTGGACGCCGTTGGTGATGGTCACCGGCGCGGCGTCGGCCGGGCCGGCGAGGGCGACGAGCCCGGCCAGCGCGGGCGCCAGCAGGATGGTGACGGCCCGGACAATGGCGCGCCGTCGGCTTCGGGGACGGATCGAGGGGTGCACTCTGCTTCACCCTTCCATGTGGGGGAGAGCTGTGGCCTGCCCGAATCACGTGTGGTGAATCGTTTCAGCAGGCGGATTCGGGTGTGCCTTCCTTCCGCCGGCGTGCCGTCCGGGTGATGGGAAAGTCGTCGACGGGCGCGGAACAGCGATGCGTGGGGGAGCGACGTGCCCGGCCGTCACATGTCGGCAATGTTTACGCAAACATTGGCGTGGACAGATGATGCCATCGGGGTCCAGTCGCGTCAAGGGTTCGTCGAACGATCGCGACCTGTGAGCGCTCCCTCGCGGCAAGGTGCGACCGGCAGGTCGAATATGGACGATGCGAACTGGGAATGTCGCGACACCGTGCGCATGGTGCGAGTCCTTGACGGTCTTGGATGTTATCGGTCACACTCGACTCGCCGTAACATCCTCGAAACCCATGTTTCTTCCGTCGGGCCGCACGTCGAGCACCAATGTTTACGTAAACATTTAGGACCGCAGGTCAGCCGAGCCGCGGGCTGACCTGACGAGATCGGAGTACACGTGAGAATCACCGCACCGCACCGGCTTGCGCGGGTGCTGGCCGCAGCGCTGCTCGGCATCGTCGCCGGCACCGTCGTGACAGCGGCCCCGGCGTCCGCCGCGACGTCGTTCGTGTACGCCACGTTCAAGGGCGACGCCGTCGCCGACGAGGAGCTGTGGCTGTACTCGTCGACGAACGGCACCAGCTTCGGCGTCCTGGCCGACACGAACTACCGCGGCCCGTCCGGTGTGCTGCGCGACCCGAGCATCATCAACTACAACGGCAAGTACTACGTGGCCTACACCGTCCAGTCCTGGACCACGAACTCGACGTCGTTCAACATCGCCTCCAGCACCGATCTGCTGACATGGACGCACGTGGCCACCGTCAACTCGGGCATCACCAGCACGAAGTTCGTCTGGGCACCCGAGTTCTACGTGGAGGGCAGCACCGTCCGCATCATCGCGAGCGTGGCGCAGACGACCTGCTCCGCGTGCTTCCGGCCCTACGTCTACACGGCGCAGAACGCCGCCCTCACCTCGTGGGGCGGGCCGGTGCAGATGGACGGGCTGGGCTTCAACCACATCGACACGTTCGTGGCGAAGTCCGGCAGCACCTACCACGCGTTCGTCAAGAACGAGACGTCCAAGTTCATCGAGCACTGGACCAGCACGACCAGCGTCACCAGCGGCTGGACCAACCAGGGCACGCTGTGGACTTCGGGATACGAGGGGCCGTCCCTGGCGCAGATGACCGACGGCACCTGGCGCATCTACGTCGACAAGTACACCAACGGCGGGATCTGGACCGCGACCAGCTCGAACCTCAACAGCTGGACCGGTCTGAGCGCGGTCGCGTGCGCCGGCTGCCGGCACGGCACCGTGGTGCGGACCGAGTCGCTGTCGACCGGACCGGCCTTCACCTCCACCGCGGTGGCGCAGCACAGCGGCAAGTGTGTCGACGCGGTCGACACGACCGCCGCCAACCAGCTGCGGCAGAACACCTGCACCGGCGCGTCGCCGCAGTCGTGGCGGTTCGAGCCCGTGGGCGTGGACACCTACACGATCATCAACGCGGGCAGCGGCCTGTGCGTCGACGTGGACGGCGGCTCCACCGCCAACAACGCGAAGATCATCCAGTGGACCTGCAACGGAGCCGCCAACCAGACGTTCCAGCTGAGCCTGGTCTCCGCCAAGGTCTACCGGCTCGTCTCCGTCAGCAGCGGCAAGTGCGTCGACGTGACGAGCGCGTCCACCGCCGACGGCGCCACCCTGATCCAGTACACCTGCGGCAGCGGGACCAACCAGCGGTTCAACCTCGCCGGTCACCCCTGACCCGCGGCGCGACCCCGCATGCTGTGCCGGACGGGGGCATCCGTCCGGCACAGCACGCCCCCCGGCGAGGGTGCCGGCGGCAGGTCACGTGCCGACCGGCGCCGCCTGCCCGGCCGCGACCGCCGGCACCGTGACCGGCCGGGCGTGCCGCAGGCTCCGCGTGAGCAGCAGCGTCACGGCCAGCGACAGGCCGGCCAGCAGTGCCACCGCCCGGTGCGTCGGCATCACGTCGGCGAGCGCTCCCGCCATGGCCGCGAAGACCGCCTGCCCGGTCATCATCCCGTTCTGCTGCAGGCCGAGCGTCTGTCCGCGGGCCTCCGGCGGGGAGCGGTCGATCAGCCACTCCTGCATCGGCAGCGAGGCCGCGAAGCCGACCGAGGCGACCAGCGCGAGCAGCATCGCCGGCGGCAGGTCCGGGTGCAGCAGGAACGCGAGGTAGGGCAGGGGAAGCAGGAACCGCAGCGGCTGGACACAGCGGCGGCGGGCGGCCGGGGACAGGAACCGGCCCACCACGATGTCGCCGGTGAGCATGCCGAGCGCACCGGCGGCGAACAGGAAACCGGCCCGGTCACCGGCGTACGGCAGGAACAGGGCCTCGCAGCCGACGACCAGGCCGCCGGGCAGCCACAGGTTGAGGTAGAGCGCCCGGCGTCCCCGGTCGGCCCACAGTTCCCGGTTGATCCGCATGGTCCGGCCGAGCGAGGCCCGCTCGCCGGCCCTGGCCGGCCGTTCCCGCAGGCCGAACCACGTCATCGCCGCCGCCAGCGCCCGCAGCGCGGTCGCTATCAGGAACACCTGGTACGGGGTGAGCCAGACCAGCAGCAGCCCGCCCGCCCCGAAGCCGGCGATCTGCATCACGCCGACGCTGGCGTTCATCGTCGAGCGGGCCAGCACGTACCCGCCGGGCGGCATGATGTCGTTGAGCAGCGACCAGCGCGCGCCACCGGTGATCGACCCGAGGTACGCGACGAGCAGGATGACGGCGAGCCGCAGCCCGATCGGCAGTTCCGGGACGGCCTGGACCGCGGTGCCGGCGAGCGCGACCAGCGCGGCGAGGGTCAACGCCCGGCGCGGCGGCAGGCTGTCCGCCGCCGAGAGCAGGGTCAGGCTGCCGAGCACGCCGGCCAGCGGCGCCCCGAACATGCTCAGCGCGGTCAGCGCCGCCGAACCGGTCACGGCGTAGGTCAGCGAGCCGAGGGCCAGCGCGGAGCTGGTGTGCGCGGCGATGCCGGCGCAGTTGGCCAGGAAGAGGCTGCGGAACTCGCGGATGGCGAACAGCTCCGAATATGTTCTCACCTTCCTGATGCTCGGGTGCCCCGGAACGGGTCCGTTAGAGTTACGGCTGGAGGCGAAACGTGGGTGTCTGGCAAGTACCGGTGGATCTGCTCGCACGCAGCCGCTTCACCATCTCGCCGATGACCGACACCGTCGCGGCGCTGCTGTCGCTGCACCGGCCGCGCCGTCCGTGGCAGCACGCCTGGCGGCGGCCGTACGCAGCCGCCTACGAGCAGATGCTGGCCCGGCGGCCGGTGGTGCGGGCGCTGGTGGTGGCGGCGTTCGGGCGCCGGTACATGGCCGACTTCCTCACCCTGGCGCCCGCGTCGGCGACCCCGACGTTCGCCGAGGAACTCGCGGCCGTCATGGCACGCCCTGACGAGCAGATTCGTGCCGACCTGCGGGCGACCCGGCCGGGGCCGCTCGACGGCGTGCTGTCGGTCGACGGGCTGACGCGGGAGGCGGCGTTCGTGCTGGACTGGGTCTGGACGCACACCGTCCGTCCGGAGTGGGCGGTGCGCGAGCAGCGGCTGCGGGCCGATGTCGTGGCACGTACCGCCCGGCTCAGCACCGAGGGCTGGGCAGGCGTCTTCCCCGACCTGGCGGACACCATGCAGTGGCTCGGCGACGGCCGGCTGCGCGTCAACGACCTGCCCGACCCGCCGCTCCCGCTCGACCAGGCCGAGCAGTTGAGCTTCGTCCCGGCGCACTGCGGCCACGGCTGGGTGCTGTGGGACCAGCCCACGCGCTTCGGCATGGTCTACCCGGTCCGTGGCGTTCTCGCCGACACCGTCCCGCCCGCGCCGGACGGGCTGGATCGGCTCATCGGCCCGAACCGGGCGGCCATCCTCCGGCGGCTGGGCACACCGGTGAGCACCTCGCACCTTGCCGCGCTCACCGGGCTGTCCCTCGGGTCGGTCAGCGACCACCTCCGGGTGCTGCTCGACGCTGGGGCGGTGACCAAGCAGCGGTCCGGACGTGAGGTGCTCTACTGGCGCACCGCGTTCGGCGCCGTCCTGGCCGACAGGTCGGCCGTCCCACCGGCCCCGGGCCGTCCGGACTGACCCGTCGTGCCGACGAGGCGTACACGGCGGCTTCGACGGAAACGACGTGCTCGCGCGGACGGCATCGTTCATCATCGTCTCGTGGTTGATGCCGAGGCGCACATGACGAGTACGAGCCGACTGGCGCTGCGGGTGCCTGTGCCCGCCGATCTGGAGCGGTTGTTCGACCTCTACGCGGATCCGCGAGTCTGGGGTCCGGACCCGCTGAGCCGCCACGACGACCCGGGCCAGACCGAACGGATGATCGGGAACTGGCGGGCGGCATGGGAGCGCGATGGTCTGGGCATGTGGACCGCCTGGGCCGGTGACGAGTTCGTGGGGATCGGCGGCTGCTTCGTACGCTGCGGCGTCGCCTGGAATCTCGGCTTCCGCCTGCGCCCGGCATACTGGGGTCGCGGCTACGCGCAGGAGGTCAGCGCGGCGGCGATCTCTGCCGCACACCGGCGACGCGCCGAGCTTCCCATCACCGCGTACCTGCTCGAAGGCAACGATCAGTCGCTGCGAGCGGTCGAGCGGACCGGCCTGAGCCGTGTCTGGCGAGGACCGGACGCGGGCAATCCCGACGCGGCGGCGATCCGGCTGCTCTACAGCGACCAGCCGTTGTCACCGGGCGCGCTGAAAGCCCTCACCGAAGTCTGACGCCGGAAATCAGGTCGCCGGGCCCGCATGCGGCCGCTATCGTCCGCCGCATGCGACTGGAACAGATCACCCCGGACAACTATGCGGCGGCCCTTGAGCTGGCCGTTCGCCCCGATCAGCAGGATCTGGTCGCGCCGGTGGTCAAGTCGCTGGCCGAGGCCTATGTCTTCGCCGGCATGGCCT
The DNA here is from genome assembly GCF_011297315.1 of Catellatospora chokoriensis. Classification (NCBI taxonomy): domain Bacteria; kingdom Bacillati; phylum Actinomycetota; class Actinomycetes; order Micromonosporales; family Micromonosporaceae; genus Catellatospora; species Catellatospora chokoriensis. The sequence goes on along the minus strand of NZ_JAAOTI010000003.1, from coordinate 385,605 downwards.
GGCCGAGGCTGATCTACGACGGCGACCGCTTGGTCGGCTTCGTGATGGCCTTCCTCGACTACGCCTGGGCCGGCAATCCCGACGACCTGCGCTCGGGCCTCTGGCGGCTGAACATCGCGGCCGACGCCCAGGGCAACGGCTACGGCCGTTTCGCTGTCGAAGCCGTGTCCGGCGAGATTCGCGCCCGTGGCGGCACCCGCACCTACGTCAGCTGGGCGCCCCGCGCCGGAGGTCCCGAGGAGTTCTACCTGAAGCTGGGCTTCCGGCCGACCGGCGAGCAGAGCGGTGGCCAGACCGTCGGCGTCCTGGACCTCTGAACCTGTGCCGGGTCCGGCGACGTTCGGGCCGGTCAGGCCCTAGACGAGAACCGCGCCGCCGTCGACGAGGATCGACGTGCCGGTCGCCATCGGCTGCTCCATCGCGTAAAGGTAGGCCAGGGCCACCTCGGACGGCTCGCCGACCCGGCCCACGGGCAGCGTCGCGGCGATGCCGTCGTACATGGCCTGCTGCTCCTCGGCCGACATGCTCGTCCACAACGGGCTGCGGGTGACTCCGGGCGCGACCAGGTTGACCCGGATCGGGGCGAGTTCCAGGGCCAGCTCGCGGGTCAGTGCCTCCATGGCGCCGCAGATGCTCGCCCCGAGTGACCAGCCCGGCCCCGGACGCTGACCGGCGTTGCCTCCGGTCAGCACGACCGAGCCGGACGGCCGCAGGGCGTGGGCGGCGGTCACCGCGCGGAGGACGGCGAGGGCGCCGAAGTAGCGGGTCCGCCAGAAGTCGTGGGCGATCTCCGGGGTCAGGTCGGCCAGCATGGTGAGCCGCAGCGGCTCGCCTGCCGTGTAGACCAGGTGGTCGATCGTGCCGGCCCGCTCGACGAGCTGGTCGATCGAGTCGGGGTCGGCGAGGTCGACGGTGCCGCCCTCGGCGCTCGCGGGCAGCAGGGCGAGTGCCCGGTCGACGCTCGCCCGGGTCCGGGACGCGACGATCGGGGTGGCGCCCCGCTCGGCGACGGCCCGCGCGACCGCCAGGCCCAGGCCCGAAGTGCCACCGACCAGCAGGACGCGGGTGCCCTCGAACGCCATGGCTCCATCCTCGCGCGTACACCTGCCGGGACGGGCGGGTATCGGAGCCGGTGGATCGCCGCACCTTCCCCGCCTGGATGTGCTGGGCAGGGTCGGCACGAGCTGGTCCGAAAAGCGGCGAATTGTGGACGAAAGGTTGGAATATCAACCCAAATGCCGCGCCGCGCGGCGTTGCTGATCGCAACGCTTCGGCTACCCACCGACGATGGCCAGGTGAATGTGGGCGGACCGCGACGCGGACGGCGCCGGGCCTCGGCGTCGTCACCACCGCCGCCGACGTTCACGTTTGAGGAAGGCTTCGCCGGGGAACGTGAGGGCGCCCATACGTCTGGCTGGGCGTGCTCTGCCGTCTGCGCCAGGAGGGGTTCATGAACGGTAAGGACACCGAAGCGGTCCGGTCCGGCGCGAGCCCGGACGGGAGCGTCGGCGCCGACGGCAGCCACGTCCAGGGTGACATCGTGCGGGTGCTGGCCGGTGCTGACATGGTGGCCGCGCACACCGTCTATCCCTCGCTCGGGCCGGACGGCTTCGTGGGCTTCGACATCTTCCGTATGCAGGACGGCTCCCCGGCCGAGCACTGGCGCGCGGCACAGCCCCTCGCGGCCCACAGCGCCAACGGCCACAGCCAGTTCGACGGACCGGCGCAGGTGCTGTATCCGGGTCAGGTCGCGACGACCCGCAAGGTCGTCGACTACTACGTCGACCGCGTCCTGCTCGCCCGCGACCACGACCTGCTGTGCCGGTTCGTCGTCACCGACCTCGTCCAGCACGACCCGGCCCTCGGCAACGGCATAGGTCCCATGTGGGCGGCCCTGACCGAGGCGGACGTCCGCTACACGCGCCATACGGTGACCGTCGCCGACGGAGAGTTCGCACTGACCGCCTGCACCGGCTCCGTCAACGACACACCGACCGCCTTCTACGACCTGTACCGCCTCGAACACGCCATGATCGCCGAGCACTGGAACGTGATCACCATGCCGTCGCAGCCGATGCCGTATTCGGTGATCCATCCGCGGCCGGGCCCGGAGGCTCGACCTTAGCCCCGACGCGGCCGTGCTCTTCGAGGGGCCGCGGCGAGCTGTCCCGTCAGGTATGGTCGCGCCGCACGGCTGGGGAGGGTGGATGAGAAGGCGCTGGTGGGTCGGCCTGGTGGCGGTGGCCCTTGTCGCGGCGGGGTTGGTGGTCGCGTACCGGCGGCGGATCGCTCCGCCTTACGAGACCGTGACCGGTGAGCCGTACACCATCGCGTTGGACGCGAACGGCTGCCCGATGATTCCGGAGCGCCCGCGTTTCGTGGACGCGCCGGGTGAGCTGGTGCCGCCGGATCCGGTGGAGGTGGTGCTCTGCTCCCTGCCGACGGAGCTCCTCCCGCCGAGCGCAGTGCCGAGCGTCCCGCTGAAGCGGGTGCTCACTGCCGGAGCGGCCGAATTCGCGGCGATCCTGAACCGGCTGCCCGACCGCAACGCCGCCTGGCGCGACTGGCAGCGACGCCACAGTGGACTGTGGCCGGATTCGGCATCCTCCCGGGTGACCGTGTGCCCGGCGATCGGCTACGAGTACGACTTCACCTACCTGCTGCGATACGCGGACCGGCCGCCCGTGGCCCTGGTTTCCACGTGTGACACCGGCGGGCTGACCACCGGTGCCCGCACCCGGATCGACGTGGCCAGGCCCCACGTGATGGACGAGTTCGTCCGCCTCTCGCAGACCTGAGCTACAACGTTCTGGCGATGGTGAGCTTTCCGCGGCGGTGGAAGCGCGGTGCGCGGTACTCCACGACCGTCTGCGCGCCCAGCTCGACGACGGCGCTCGCCTCGGCTTGGCCGAAGGGCTCGCCTCTGTTCGGGACGACCCGCACCGCGACCCGGTGCGGCCCGGCGGCGACGGCCACGGAGTGCGTGCCCCAGGTCCGGACCAGCTGGTCCACCCCGTCGACGGTCAGCTGGGGCGTGCTCGTCCGGTACAGCCGGGTCAACGACGGGTGCGCCAGCGTCACCCGCAGCATCCCCTGGCCGATCGACACGGAAACCTCCTTGAGCACCATCATCGCCGCACGCGGCGTGCCGGTGGGCCGGTTCGCCGTCGACAGGTCGCGAACCGTCAGGCACAGGCGGCCGTGACGGCATTCCCGGCGGACCGCATCGCGGGCGAGTCGATCACGGCCTTGAGCTTCGCCTGCTCGCCGTCGGACCCTTCGACCGCGACGATCGCCTGCTCGACCGCCAACTGGTACGCGGAGAGCTTCGCCTTGAGCCGCGGGTCGGCGGTGAGTTCGGCGGCGGCGGCCACGCCCGTGTGCATGGCGGTGAAGGCCGTGTTCAGGTCGTTGGTGGCCTTGGCCAGGTCCTCCCGTGACAGCCCGCTGCGGCCGAGTGCCGTCGCCACGGGCGCGAGCGCGTCCATGGCGCTCCTGCGAGCACCCGCCACCGCATCGCACGCGGGGACGGTCTGCTGACCGGGCGTGCCCGCGGGCACGGCTGAGGCGGAGAGCACGCCCGCCCCGGTGGTCGCGGTGGGGCCGGCGGTGGTGGCCGGTCCGGCAGGCATGGTCAGGCCGGGGGAGGCGGCCGGCGTGCCCTCGCCGCACGCGGCCGCTCCCGCAAGCGTGAGACCGGCAAGAACAGTGCCGAGAAGACGGCGTAGGTCAGGTCGCACGGAACTTCCCTTCTGCCCGCTCCGCTGACCGGGCGGGACATGGTGGGGACGGCTCGGGTCAGCTGGCGAACGCGGCGCGGGCGGCCAGGCCGAAGCCGACCACGATGATGACCGACGCGGTCGCCTCCGCCGGCACGGTGAGCCGGCCGAGCCACGCCCAGCGGTCGCGTGCCCGCAGCAGCAGCAGTCCGGCGGCGGTGAGCATGGCCGCCATGCCCAGGCCGTACACGATGATCAGGACGATGCCGAACCAGAGGCGGCCCAGCGCTGCCGCGCCGAGCAGCACGACCAGTGCCGTGGGGCTGGGCACCAGGCCACCGGCGACGCCGAGGGCGGCCAGGCTGCCCCGGCGGCCGTCGTGATGGTGGTGGTGATGGTGGTGGTCGTGCGGCGTGCCGTGGGCGTGGGCGTGGTGGTGGGCGTGCCGGTGGCGCAGGCCGCTGACGAGGATGCCGACTCCCACGACGGTGATCAGGACGCCGCTGGCCACGCCGAGCCATCTGAGCACGGATTCGGCGGCCAGGCCCGCGAACGCGGTGGTGGCGAGGCCGAGGATCAGCACGCCGGCGGTGTGGGTGAGCGTGACGGTGCCGCCGACGATGACCGCGTCGCGCCGCCGCCCCTGCCGTCCGGCCAGGTACAGGGCCATCACGGTCTTGCCATGGCCCGGCAGTGCCGCGTGCGCCGCGCCCAGCAAGGCCGCGAACAGCACGGCGAGCAGCAGGACCCGCGGTGACGGATCTCCGATGGCGCCGGTGAGCCAAGCCTCACCGCGCTCCAGCCAGCTTCGTTGCGGCGGGGCAGGGGTGGGGTCGGCGGCGGCGTCGGCTCCGGAGTGGAGGGTCAGCTGCGCCGACCGCTCGTACGGCGGCAGGTCCGCCGGGGGCGGGACGCCGACGCCGGCCAGCACGATCTGGTTGGCGCCGACCCGATCCGTCAGGTATCCGTTCGCCACCGAGACGGTCGCCGCCGCGTCCGGCTCGGCCGGGGCGGACAGCCTGCAGGTGAGCCGGCTGGTCTCCAGGCCCGGGTTGCCCTGCCGTTTCAACTCCTGTGACTGGACGGTCCACTGCAGCGGTGTCTGCCCGATGCGGGCGTCCAGCTTGCCGGCGAAGGCGGCGCAGTCGGGCGTGAGCTGCTTGGCGGCCACCTCGCCGACGTCGAGCACGGCGACCACGTCGACGCGGTCGGGGTGCAGCGTCACCTCGACCAGCTGGTCGACCGAGAACGGGGTCAGCGGGTGGGCGGCGATGGCCGCACCGAGCAGGATCGTGAGGATCACGGGACACACTCCGTGGCGGTTGTTGGCTCACGCGGTCGGCGGCGGGCGGATCTGCCGTCGCGCGTTCCGGCGGATGCTGCGGCCAGGTGTGGAGGCGCGTCGGTCCCGCCGCACCCCCACACCCGGGCGGTGCACTTGCACGTACGGATGGTGCCGGGTCAGCTGATACGGGTGACCTTCACGGCGTCGGCGATGACGTATCCGGTGCCGGCGGTCCAGCGACTGACGCCCACCTTGTTGTCGTCACCGGCGGCCAGCGTGAAGTTGCCGAGGGAGACCCACTTGCCGCCGTTGGCCCGCTGATTGACGTTCACCACCTGGTTGCCGCTCGGCGTCACGACGATGTAAGGCGTCGCGTCGTTGTATCCGGCGTTGGCCGAGTACCACACGGCGACCTGATAGGTGCCCGTCGCCGGGATGTTCACCTTGTACCAGGCCGGATCGCTGACGGACAGCGGGTCGGCGAAGCGGTAGTCCGCGCCGTAGCGCTGGGTCGAGTAGGTAGAGGTGCCCCAGTTCGCGCTCGCGGTGAACCGGTCCGCCGTCGTGTTGTCGACGATGGTGCTCCACGCCGGCGGGATCAGGTCGATGTTGCTGAGCACGAACTGGTTCGCCGCGTCGGTCTTGTACGTGTTGAGGAAGGGGGAGTAGGTCTTGACGTCCAGGGTCTTGTTGTTCGGGTCGACCGTCATGATGCGCAGGAAGCTGTTGGGGTCGCGCTGGGAGGCGTTCTGGTAGTCGGCCTGGATCTGGTGGACGGTGTTGCCGTTCGTGCCCTGCTGGGTGATCACCCCGGCGTTGACGTAGTGGCCGGAGAACGTGAACCGGAAGTTGGCCTGCTTGCTGACCAGGTTGGTCCACAGGTTGGTGCCGTTGGTGTCCTTGGTGACGCCGTTCTGGTAGGCGTGGGTGACCAGGATGGCGTTGTGGTGGGGGTGCGCGGACACCACCGAGTTCGCCCACGTGATCTCCGCGGCGCTGGGCGCGTACTTCATCGCCACCACCAGCCAGTCCACGCCGCCCGCGGTGAAGGTGTGGTAGGTGTTGTCGTTCTGGTTGGCGGGGTAGGTCCCGCCGAACGACGGCAGACCGGTGAAGGTGGACCGCGGGTAGTGGGTGTTGTACCTCGTCGCCGCGCGGGTGGTGGTCGAGTCGAGGTCGTGGTTGCCCGGTCCGATGATGTAGGGCACGTCGTCGGTGGGCAGGCCCATCGCGCTCTTGCTGTTGTTCCACTGGGCGAGCTGGTCGGAGTTGTCGACGACGTCACCGACGTGCAGCACGTACTTGATGTTCCGGGCGGTCCGCTGGTCGTCCACCCACTGCATCTGCGCCCGGAACACCTCGGGCCAGTACTCGGAGGCGTACTGGGTGTCGGGCAGCATCACGATGGTGAAGGTCTCCGCGGCCAGTTCCTGCGCCGGTGCGGCAGGGCCCGGTAAGACCGTCGCCATGAGCACGGCGAGGACCGTGCCGAGAACGCGGCTGGTCTTGATGATCCTCATTCATTCCTTCCTTCCTCGGTCTGTGGAGCAGGACCGCGGCACGGCGAGGCAACGGGATCCGTCCACATCGCACTGATGAAGGAAGTTTCCGGGCGAGCGAAGTATCGTGCAACTAATCTCTAGTGATTGATTTAGATTCGTTATAGGCTGTCGTCACGGGTTCACGTGCTGCTCACCTGCGATCAAGTTGCCCGAGAGGCGTCGCCTAGAGCAGCGTGAGCGTGCCCCGGCGAGCGCTACGGCGGCCGACTCGGGGACGGTACTTTGGGTTGATCTGCCGAGTCGCGCGGGCTCGTACCATCGGGTCGTGCGTGGACCGTCCTTCTGGCGTGAGCCGCCTCCGGCGCCGATCCCGCGCCGGGGCCGGCGTGACTACCTGCTCGTCGGCGCGGTCCTCGCGCTGACCGTGGTGGAGGGCCTGATCCGCCCCGCGCTGCCGGCGGCTTCGCTGCTGCTCAGTGCCGGTTTCGCGGCGACCCTGCGGTGGCGGCGCGAGCGCCCGCTGCTGATGGTGGCGCTGTCCTTCGGGACCGGCGCGCTGATCCCGCTGCTCACCCAGGACACGGTGCCCGACACCTACACGATGGTCTACCTGCTGCTGCTGCCGTACGCGCTGACGCGGTGGGGTTCGGGCCGCGAGATCACGATCGCCGCAGCCGTGATGCTCGGGTGCATGGCGCTGTCGGCGCTGACCGGCACCACCGGCGCCGCGGACTCGGTGGGGGCCGTCGCGGTGGTGTCGGCGGTCGCCGCGACCGGCCTGGCGCGGCGCTACCGCGTGCGAGCCCGAACGCGAGAGCTGGAGCAGGTGCGCCTGATGGAACGCGAGCGGCTGGCCCGGGACCTGCACGACACCGTCGCCCACCACGTGTCGGCGATCGCCGTCCGGGCCCAGGCCGGCCTGGCGGCGGCACCGGCCAGGCCGGAGGCGGCGACGGAGGCGCTGCGGGTGATCGAGGCCGAAGCGTCGCGGGCGCTGGCCGAGATGCGGGCCATGGTGCGGGTGCTGCGGCAGGACGAACCCGCCGCGTACGCCCCGAGCCCGACCGTCGCCGACCTGCGCGGGCTGGCCCGCCCCACGGGCCCGGGCCTGCCGGTCGACGTGCACGTCGACGGAGACCTGGCATCGCTGCCCGCGCCGCTGGTCGGCGCGCTGTTCCGGATGGCACAGGAGTCGGTGACCAACGCGCTGCGGCACGCGCGGCAGGCGACACGAGTGGAGGTGCGGGTCAGTGTGGGTGACGACGTGGTGCGGCTGCGGGTCGACGACGACGGCACGCCGGCGAAGGACACGGGCGGGGGGTTCGGGTTGACCGGGATGGGTGAGCGCGCACGGCTACTGGACGGGGTGTTCCGGGCCGGTCCCGCCCCGGCCGGCGGCTGGAGCGTGGCGGTGGAGCTGCCGCTTGCCGGGCCGGCCCGGTGAGCATCCGAGTGCTGGTCGCCGACGACCAGGAGATCGTGCGCACCGGGCTCGCGATGATCCTCGACGCGCAGCCCGACCTGGAGGTGGTCGCCACCGCCGCCGACGGCCTGGAGGCGGTGCGGCTGGCCGAACGGCTGCGACCCGACGTGTGCCTGCTCGACGTGCGGATGCCGGTGCTGGACGGGATCGCCGCGACCCGGCGGCTGGCCGGCCCGGGCGTCGACCGGCCGCTCGCCGTCGTCGTCATCACCACGTTCGACCTGGACGAGTACGTCTACGGTGCGCTGCGCGCCGGCGCCCGCGGGTTCCTGCTCAAGGATGCCGGTCCGGCGCTGCTCAGCCAGGCGATCCACGCCGCCGCCAAGGGGGACGCGTTGATCGCGCCCAGCGTCACGACGCGGCTGCTGCACGCCTTCGCCCGGCAGGATCAGCAGGTGACACCCCGACAGCCGGTCGAGCCGCTGACCGAGCGGGAGGAGCAGGTGCTGGGCGCGCTGGCCGCGGGGCGCACCAACACCGAGATCGCCGCCGACCTGTTCATCAGCCTGAGCACGGTGAAGACCCACGTGGGCAGCCTGATGGCGAAGCTGGGGGTCCGCAACCGGGTCGAGGCCGCGATCTGGGCATACGAAACAGGCCGGGCAGGTCGTAGTACCAAAGGATGAGCCGGTGGTGCCGCTGCGAGCCTGAAGACCGATGAACGCCGCCGGGCTCGGTCGCACCATCAATCACGTGATGAATCGTTCTCGCCTCGTCCCGTACGGACTGATCGCATTGAGTTTCGTGCCGGTCGTGGCCGGCGCCTTCCGGGTGACCGAACTGGCCTCCGGTGCACCGGTCGACGACGCCAACGCCAGGTTCTTCGCGCAGCCGCTGCCGGTGGTGCTGCACATCATCGGCGCCACCGTGTACTGCCTGCTGGGCGCGTTTCAGTTCGATGCCGTGCTGCGCCGGCGGCGGCCGCGCCGGCATCGCCTTGCGGGCCGGGTGCTGATCCCGTGCGGGCTGGCCGTCGCGCTGACCGGGATCTGGATGGCGGTCTTCTACGACCTGCCGCCCGTCGACGGCCTCGGGGTGATGGTGCTGCGGCTGGTGTTCGGCGGCACGATGGCACTGGCCATCGTGTGGGGCTTCGCCTGTGTACGACGGCGGGACTTCACCGCGCACCGGGCCTGGATGATGCGCGCCTACGCGATCGGGCTGGGCGCGGGCACCCAGGCTTTCACCCACCTGCCCTGGCTCGTGTCCGGGAACGTGCCCGACGAGCGGGGCCGCTTCGTCGCGATGGCCGCGGGATGGCTCATCAACCTGGCGGTGGCCGAATGGTTCATCCGCCGCTCGCGCCGGCGACCGGCACCGGCCCTGGTGACGGCTCGCCCGCCGGCGCCCGCCTCCTCTACGCTGCCGGGATGATCACCAGCGCGGTGCTTCCCGGCGGTGTCCGACTGCGTCCACTCGACAGCGGCGACGCATCCGCGTTACTGGACGCGTACGTGCGCAATCGCGAGCACTTCCGTCCCTTCGATCCGGAACGACCCGAGTCCTTCTGGACCCTCGACGGCCAGCGCACCCGGCTGGACTCGCTGTTGCGGCAGCAGGAGGAGGGCACGCTGCTGGCCTATGCGATGCAGCGGGACGACCTGGTGGTGGGCGGCGCTTCGCTCAACACGATCGCGTTCGGCCCGCTGTGCAGCGCCAATCTGGGCTACTGGGTCGATGTCGCCGAGGCCGGGCGGGGACTCGCCAGTGCCGCGGTCGACGTGCTCTGCGGCATCGCCGACCGGGACCTGGGCCTGCACCGGGTCCAGGCCACCACGAGCCGGGCGAACGTCGCCTCGCAGCGGGTGCTGACGAAGAACGGGTTCGAGCAGTACGGGACGGCCCGCGACTACATCTACATCAACGGCGAATGGCAGGACAGCTTCCTCTTCGAGCGCATCCTCAACAGCCGACCGCCGACCTCGCCGTGAGCGGGTGACGGTCACCCGGCCGGATCGCGTCGCCACCGAGCGGCGGCGCGATCCGGCCGGGACGGACCTGTCAGCGGCCCAGGAGTGCCTTGGCCATGCCGGAGATCAGCCGTTCGATCTCCGAGCCGAACGGGTTGTCGTGCACCATGTAGGTCCACGTGGCGCTCGGACGTTCGAGACCCGCCTCGGCGGGCGTCCAGTCGGGGCTCTCGATCCGCGCCGCCATGAACGTCTCCGCCGTGTCGGCGTCGATGCCGGTCAGCAGCCGGCTGAACGCGGGCACCGCCACCCGGTGGAACTCGTCCAGCGGGTCCTGCCGGCCCAGCGCGCGCAGGTGCACGCCGTCGCGCACGTCGGCCAGCATGCCGAGGTGGTCGGCCCAGCCGCGGTCCAGGTGGTACAGCGCGATCTGCCGCGCGACCTCCTCGGCCGCCTGCTCGCCGATGGCGGCCACGACCTCGGCGTACCGCTCCGCGACCGCGACCATGTCCAGCTCGCCGTCGGCCAGGTCGTCGGTGTCGACTTCCCACAGCCCGGCCGCGACCACGTCGGGGTCGGCCGGGAACCGCGTGCTGCCCTCGCGCAGCAGTTCCGCGGCGGCGTCGGTGGTCAGCAGTGCCTTGCGGCGCTGTGCGAGCACCTGGCGCTGCTTCTCGACCAGCACGCCGTAGCGCCACGTGTTGCGGTGGATCTCGAAGTCGACCCCCTCGGCGACGCGCTGGGCGTGCCCCACCGCCCAGTGCACGGCCGGGCCGGTCACCCGCCCGTCGCCGGCGGTCGTGCCGCCGATCCCGTCGCCGTGCCGCACGATCAGCTCGTCCTCGCGGCTGACGAAGAACATCGAGCCGCCCGGGTCGCCCTGCCGTCCCGCCCGGCCGCGCAACTGGTCGTCGACCCGGCGGCTGTTGTGGCGGCCCGCCCCGAGGACGTAGAGGCCGCCGAGCTCGGCCACCGCCGCCCGGTCCTGCCCGTCGCTGCCGCCCAGCCGGATGTCGGTGCCCCGGCCGGCCATCTGCGTGGACACCGTGACCGCGCCGCGCCCGCCCGCCTCGGCGATGACCGCGGCCTCGTGCGCGTCGTTCTTGGCGTTGAGCACCGTGCATGCGATGCCGTGGGCCTGCAGGGCCGTGGCGAGCCGCTCCGACTCGGCCACGTCCAGCGTGCCGACCAGCACCGGCCGGCCCGTCTCGTGCGCCGCGGCCACCTCGGCCATCAGCGCCTCTTCCTTCTCCTCGATCGTCGCGTAGACCCGGTCCGGTTCGTCGACCCGGATGTTGGCCGTGTTCGGCGGGATGACCGCGACTTCGAGCCGGTAGAACTCGCGCAGCTCGTCGCCGATGGTGGAGGCGGTGCCGGTCATCCCGGCGACCGTGGGGTAGAGCGCGATGAAGCCCTGCACGGTGATCGTGGCCAGGATCTCGCCCTCGTCGGTCGCGGTGAGTCCCTCCTTGGCCTCGACCGCCGCCTGCAGCCCGTCGGGCCAGCGGCGGCGTCGGGCGACCCGGCCCCGGAACTCGTCGACCAGCGCGATCCGGCCGTCCTTGACGATGTAGTCCACGTCCACGGCCAGCAGCGCCCGCGCGTGCAGGGCCTGGTTGACGGCGGTGAGCTTGGGCAGGTTCTCCTGGGCGTAGAGGTGGATGCCGCCGGAGGCGCGCTCGACCAGCGCCACCCCGGTGTCGGTGAGCTGCACGTTGCGGCCGTCGTCGACGACCTCGTAGTCGCGGCCCGGCCGCATCGCCGCCACCAGCGTCGCCGCCGCCTTCGCGTCCGATGCGGCGTCGGTGAGGCTGCCGGCCACCACCAGCGGCACCCGGGCCTCGTCGATCAGGATCGAGTCCGCCTCGTCGACGATCACCGTGTAGAGGCCGGGCATGACCGCGTCCTCGGCGCGCAGCACCATCTGGTCGCGCAGGAAGTCGAAGCCCGCCTCGCTCACCGACACGTAGGTGACGTCGCAGCGGTACGCGGCGGCGCGCTCGTCGTGGGCGGCGCCCTCGCCGACGGCGCCGACGGTCAGACCGAGCAGCCGGTACGCGGGACCCATCCAGCGGGCGTCCCGGTCGGCGAGGTAGTCGTTGACGGTCAGCACCTGCACCCGGGAGCCGCGCGCGACGTAGCCGAAGGCGGCGATGACCGCGGCCAGCGTCTTGCCCTCACCGGTGGCCATCTCCACGACGTTGCCCTGCAGCATCGCCATCGCCCCGAGCAGCTGCACGTCGAACGCGCGCTCGCCGAGCGCGCGGCGGCCGGCCTCGCGGCCCAGCGCGCAGATCTCGGCCAGATCATGCTCGTCGATGGGCAGCGGCTCGGCCAGCGTGACGAACGGCTGCCCGTCCTCGGCCTCGCTGACGAGGTCGCGCAGCGCCACCGCACGCTCGGTGAATTGCGCGTCGGTCAACGCGGTGAGCTCGTCCTCCAGGTCCCGGATCTTCGGCAGCATCGCCTCATAACGGTCCAGACTGACCGTCGTTCCGGGGCGCTCCATGAACGTGCGCAGCTTCTGCTTCAACCGATCAGCCAAACCCATGCCGCAAAGGTACGTCCTCCGGCGCGACACGCCCGCCCCGGACGCGTCGTCCGTCGCGTCTAGGCTCGGCGGGCAGCGAGAGGCTCGGGAGGGATCGATGGCACCGGGATACCTGTGGGTCGACCACGCGGCCCCCGAACACGAGCGTGCCGCCGAGGTCGGCGGCCGGGTGCGGCTGCCCGCGCCGCGGCCGCCGTGGCTGGTGGTGTACGAGTCGCCGGACCGGATCGTGGTGAACCGGTGGCCGGGACGGCTGTTCTCGGTGCGGGCGCTGCCCCCGGCGACGGCGGCGGAGCGGGCGACCCTGGCCGAGGTCGGCGTCCGGATCCTGCCCGGCGCCGGCTACACCAACGCGATGGCCGTCGACGTCGTCGCGGAGCTGAGCCCGGCGCTGCCGTTCGGGAGACACGGCGCGGCGGTGACGCGGGTCCTCGATGCCGCGCGGGCCCTGGACGAGCCGACGGCGCACCGGCTCGCCCGGGCCAGGCACCGCGACGCGGAGGACGCCTGCCGAGCCGCATGGCAGCGCTGGCTCGCCGAACCTCGGCCGTCCGGCGTGGGGTCGCCGATCGGGTCCGGGTTCGGGCTACTGCACCGGCTGGCGAAGGACAGTGCCCACGCCCGTGGGGGACCGGGGGCCTGGACCGTCGACGGCGACGGCGAGGAGGACGCCACCGAGCCGTGGGCGTCGGCCCACAGCGCGCTGCGCGAGGCGGCGCTGGCCTGCGGCGCCCCGGACCTGCTGGACAGTGCGGCGGGCGCGCTCCTGTCGACGGCCTGGAACACGGTCTACGGCCGCATGCCTGATGACCGATTCACACCTTAAAGGCGGCATGAACTGTCCGTGCGTGCTTATCGACGATGTTAAGAGCATGTGTGGTGATCGGTTCACGTTGCCATAACACGCAGCGTGTTGAAGTGATCTTCCGTAAGTCACCGGACCCCTACTTCGGTGCCAGAAGGAGTTCACATGTCGTGCCCACCCCCGCGCCGCTCGCTGGGCCTGAAGGCCGGCGTCGGCATCGCCGCCGCGCTGCTGATCGCGGTCCCCACATACGCCGAGATCGCCTCGGCTGACAGCGGCGTCACCTCGGCCGACGGCGCGCTGGACGAGCCGGTGTCGCCGTTCGCCGACGGCCACCCCGCCGTCGACAACCTCCGCCCCGAGCTGCGTACCGCCATTCGGCAGGCTGCCGCCGACGCCCGCCGCGACGGCGTCGAGGTGCTGATCAACTCAGGCTGGCGCAGTCGCCGCCACCAGCAGCACCTGCTCGACGAGGCCGTGGCGACCGACGGGCTGGAGAAGGCGAGGAGGCGCGTCAACACACCCGACCGGTCCACCCACGTGACGGGTGACGCGATCGACGCCGGACCACCCGAGGCCGACCGCTGGCTGCAGCGAAACGGCGCCGCCTACGGCCTCTGCCAGGTGTACGCCAACGAGATCTGGCACTTCGAGCTGACGACCGAGGCCGGCCGCCCCTGCCCGCCCCAGCTGCCCGACGCGTCCGCGGGCTGACCCGCCGGTCCGTCAGCGCGTCCCCGCCTGCGCGAGAATGCCGTACCACCAGGTCTCGCGCTCGTCGCCCAGCATGTCGAGCTGCTCGTCGGTGGGGCGGTAGCCGTCCGGCAGCTCCGCCGACGCGGCACCGCAGCGCTGCACGATCTCCCGCAGCCGGGTGACGCCGGGATCGGCGCGCAGGTCCTCGACATCCAGCAGCGCGCCGTCGACGAGCGGTCCGGGGCCGAGGGCGTACCACGCCGCGACGAGCCCCGGGTCGCCGTGTTGTTCGGCCGCCTCGGCGACCGCCGTGACGACGTCGAGCAGCGCGACGTGGGCGGGCGCGACCGCGTCCCGGCCGTGCAGCCGTCCCGCGTCGACCAGCCGGCGCCACAGGGCCGTGCCCGCCTCGCAGTACAGCCACGGCGGGTCGACGTAACCGTCCTGCAGCCAGTCGTCGTAACCGGCGAAGTCGTCGGCGTCCTCGTCGAACTCGCGCAGCGCCTGGAACGCGGTCAGCCCGTCGAAGAACTCGCGGCGCTGCGCGTAGTCCGGGTGCTCGGGCAGCGGGAACCGGTAGGTGTGCCGTCGGCGCAGCAGGATCTCCAGCACCCGCCCGTGGGTGTACGAGCAGTCGAACCCGGCCTGGAACGCGTACAGCGCGGTGAACCAGTCCCGCAGCCGGTCGTCGTGCTCGGCGTGCCGGGCGTCGAGCACCACGACCGATGCGGACACCAGATCCTCGATGTCGTGCATCGACATGCCGACCTCCTGATCAGATCGGGAAGCTGCCGCGGCGCCAGCGCCAGTGGCGGCCTGCCCGCAGGTGGTCGGCGGCCGCGCGCTGGAGCACGGTGTCGCGCGGCAGCTGGTCGAGCGGCGTGGTCAGGGACCGGAACACGAACCGCAGCACCTCCACGTCGGCGTCCAGCCCCTCCGGCTCCTCGTAGGGCTCCAGCTCGAACCTCTGCTGGAACCGGATGATGTTGGAGTCCTCGGGCAGGTAGTCCAGCAACTGCGGGTCGAGCAGCCACGAGCCGCAGGTGAACGCCGTGTAGTGCTGGTCGGGAAAGTGACGCGGGAAGAACGCGCGGGCCTCGTCGAGCGACGCCGAGACCGCCTGCGGGGTCAGTGGCCCCGACTCGGCGATGTGCAGGCCGATGGTGGTGTCGCCAGGGTGGTACTGCAGCCGGCCGAGCTCGTAGATGCTGCCGCGCGCGTGCAGCGACAGCCAGCTCTGCATGACCGGCCAGCCCTCACGGTGCATCCGCCGGTCGATCGCGAGGTTGCGGCCCAGGTCCGCGAGAGACGCCCACGTGACGGCCTCGGCGATGCCATGGTCGCGGTGGTAGCCCAGGACGACGTCGACCAGCGCCAGGTACGCGTACACATAGAGATGCCGCCAGGCGAGGCCCCGGTCGCGCGGCAGCTCCGGACCGGGCGGCAGCCAGTCGTGGCCGCCGAGATCGGCGCGGACCAGGGCGATCGAGCGGTCGAGCAGCCAGCGCAGCTCAGGAGTCCACAGTGGCGAGTCGGGGTCGGGCCAGCCCGCCATGATCTCGGCGGCGTCGTCCGGCCGCACCGCGAGCCGATCGAGGATCTCGGGCGCATCGGTCTTGGCGGGCAGCGGGGCCGACGGCAGGTCGCCGGCGAGCCGGTGCACGCGTTCGACCTCCGTGACGGGCACCCCGAGCAGGGCGGCGGTGCGGTCCAGATCCACGCGGACGACCCTACCGGACAGCGGGCGGACCCCTCCAGGTCGAACCCGGAGCTCGACCGCCGAGATCTGCGAGGCGGCCCGTGCCGGGGACAGCCGGCCGAACCGCGGTGGGACAGACTCTGCACGTGACGACTCCGGGAGGTTCGCCATGGGTATCGACTACAGGCTGACGCTCGCGGGTGACCTGCCCGTCGAGCAGGTCGCGCAGCGGGCGCTGCCGGACCCGGCCGAACGCCCGGCCGGCACGCCGCCGCTGCTCGGCGTCGACCTGGATGCCGGACGCGGGTTCGCGGTGAGCGTCCGCGCCGGCCGCGACGGCTACGTCGAGGTCACGGCCGACCACGGTGAGTGGCTGTGGAAGCCGAAGCAGTACGTCTCGCTGGCCTTCCATATGGACAAGCAGGCCGACCCGGTCTGGGCGGTCGGCGGGATGCTCACGATCGTGCACCGGGTGCTGCACACCGGCCCCGAGGACGCGACGCTGGTCGTGAACGGCGACTGGCTGCTACTGCACCGCGCTGGCGGCACGCTCGTCCGGCACCGGGCGTCGTGGTGGGACAACTACGGCGTCGGCGACATGTTCACCGGGTGAGGCGGTCACGACCTGAGGAACTTCTCGAGCACCGCGGCGAGGGCCAGGGGAGTCTCCTCCATCGCCGTCGGGGCGCTGAACTTCGACCGCCGGTTCGACGCGGGCAGCGACAACGACTGGCTGCTGAACTATCGCGGCACGGTGTGGTTCTGCGCTACCGCGGTCGTCGTCGCCGTGCTGCTGACGCGGGCGTTGCTCGACAGCCCGGTGTCGGCGGCCGTCGTGGCGGCGGCGCTGGGCGTAGGCACCGCCGTGCCCTATCTCATGGCACAGGCCGGCCGGGCACAGCACCTCTACCTGGTCGACTCCGCGTCGGCTTCGATCGCCGCGGCGGCGGTCGTGGGTGTGGCGATCGGCGTGGTCGGCAGCCTTGTCGTCAGCAGGCTCGCCGCAGCTGCCCGGGTGCCGGCATCGGGTGCCGTCGCGGGCGCGGCGCTGGTCTGCCTGTTCGTCCGCCGGGAGCCGACAGCGACGCTGGTCGTCGCGGGACTGCTGACGGTGAGCACGGTCGCGGCGGCGATCCTGGCGGCTGCCGTCGTCGGCCCGACCCCGTCCGGAGACCACCGCGACGGGGGACTCTCCGTGCTCGGTCCGCTGCTGCTGGGCGGCCTCCTCGCGTACGGCCTGCTCACGGTGGTGGCCCGCTACCGGGGACGAAGCCGGCAGACCGAGGCGTCCGTGGCAGCCGGTTCGCCGGAGCGAGCCGGCGGGAGTCCGCGGCTCAGGGCGGGCTCCAGCGCTGGTTCGCCTGGTAGTTCGGGTTGCAGGTCCAGATCTGCAGCGGGGTGCCGTCGGCGCTGGACTGGTCCCTGGCGTCCAGGCACGTGCCGGAGCCAGGATTGACCAGGTGGCGGGTCGCGCTGTCGTACACCCAGCGCTGGTTCGCCTGGCCGGAGCCGCAGGTCCAGAGTTGCACCGCCGCGCCGTCGTAGTCGCCGTCGTCCTGCACGTCGAGGCACTTCCCGAGCGCCCGCACGGTGCCGTCGGCCTTCATCGTCCAGGTCTGGGCGGCGGAGCCGTTGCAGGTGAAGATCACGATCGGCGTGCCGTCGGCGCGGCGCGCACCGGAGACGTCGACGCACTTGCCGCCGATGCCGGTGATCTCACCGACGTGGCTCACCACTGGAGGTGGGGCCGGCGGGCTGGTGTTCGTGGTGGGCGAAGGGCTCGGTAGCGGCGAGCGCGAGGGCGCGCCCGAGGGCTGCCCCGACGTGCCGGGTGTCGTGGTCGCGGCTGGTGACGGGGACGTGGACGGGGCCGGGCGGGCCTTCGGCGAGGACTGCTGGGAACCGGCCGGCGGGGCGGCGGCCGGTGAGAAGCCGGTGGCGTCGGCGAACCGGGTGTCCGGCCGGTCGGGGCTGCGCCAGGTCATCGCGCCGACGCCCACGCCGAGCAGCAGGATCAGCGCGGCGGCCGCAGGCAGTGCCACTCGCGGCAGACGGCGACGGGCGGGCCCGGTGCCGTTGCCGGCCGGCATCGGCGTGACCTCGCCGGTGCTGTCTGCGGTGGGCGGTTCGCCGGCAAGGGAAGGGCGCGGTGCGGGTGGTGGGGTGGGCGCGGCCCACGACGGCACGTCGGGCACGGCGGCTTCGGAGTTGACGCGGTCGGGCGTGCGGGAGTCCGGCGGTGTGGGCGGGGGCGCCGGGTTCGCGTCGGTCGTTTCACCGCTGCGGGGCTGTGCGGCAGGTGGGGAGTCGTGGCGGATCTCGTCGAGCGCGGTGCGCAGCAGCGCCTCGGCCTGCTCGGCGTCGATGCGCCGGTCGGGATCCTTCTGCAGCAGGCCTTCCAGCACTGGTGCCAGGGCTCCGGCTCGCGCGGGGCGCGGCGGTTGTTCGGTCACCAGTGCGGCGATCGTCGCCGCGGGCGACGGCCGGTCGAAGACCAGCCTTCCTTCGACGGCGGTGAACAGGGTCGCGCCCAACGCCCACAGGTCGGCGGCGGGTCCGCCGCGGTCGCCGCCGACGCGCTCGGGGGCGAGATAGGCGGGCGATCCCACGACCATGCCGGTGCGGGTCACGCTGGAGTCCGCCGACTGGTGCGTGGCCAGGCCGAAGTCGGTCAGCAGCACCCGTCCGTCGTCGGCCAGCAGCACGTTGGCGGGCTTGACGTCGCGGTGCAGGATGCCCGCCCGGTGTGCCGCGCTGAGCGCGCCGAGCAGGGCGAGTCCGATGTCGGCGGCCCGCTGGACGGAGATCGGCCCGTCGGCCGCGAGCACCTGGTGCAGTGATCTCGCGCGGACCAGTTCCATCACGATCCACGGCTCGCCCTGGTGCGGGATCACGTCGTACACCTGGATCACGTTGGGGTGGCTCAGTTGCGCCACGGCCCGGGCTTCGCGCAGGCTGCGATCGCGGGTGGCCTTGCGCTCCTCCTCGGTCAGGTGGGCCGGCGCGAGCAGTTCCTTGATCGCCACGAACCGCTGGAGGTACTCGTCCCGGGCCCGCCAGACGCGGCCCTGCCCGCCCTGGCCGATGACGTCGAGAAGCTGATATCGATAGGCCAGTAACTTCTTGGATGAGTCGTGCACTGCGGAAGGATACACGCGGTGAGAAATGCGTCCGCTGTCCCTATAGGGGCTGTCCGGTGCGCGGATTAACGGCGGGTAAATGGTTTCCGCATGGTTGCTACCTGCTACAACGAGCTTCATGAATAGCCTGATCGGCGCCGGCGGGCGAATATCAATGCATCATGATCGGGTGACGTGCGTCGCATTGGCAAGCGCCTTGTCCGACAGATCTGAAAGCCATTCGCATTAACTGCGGTGCCGACCGGGGCCCCGGCGCGGAGGTGGCAGACGGGTCCGCGACAATGCTGGCTTTGATGACCTTCAGGGAGTTGGCGTATGGGTCCGAACAAGACCGAAGCGGGTAAGCCGTCACGGCTCAGGGTGTCGACCAGGAGAGTCGCGGCCATGTGGGCCATGTGTGTCGTCATCGGAGCCGGGCTCGGCTGGGCGCTGCGCGCCGTGTCGGAATGGGCGGCGTCCGTCGACGGCATGCCGCTGCGTGACTGGATCTCGGTGCTCGCCAAGGTGCCCGACCCGTACGGGACAGTGCTCTGCCTGCTGCTCGGCGTGGGCTTCGGCGCGGAGGTGGCCCGGCGCACGCTGAAGGACTCGGTCGCGGTGTCCGTGCAGCAGGACCGGGTGATCTGGCGGGCCGGCCGGAAGACCCGGCGGATCGCCCGTGCCGAGATCTCGGCCGTCTACCTCGACGGCTTCGACGACCTGGTGTTCCTCGGCATCGACACCGGGGAGCTGGCCAGGGCGAACAACAACCTGAACGAGGACGCGGTCAAGGAGGCGTTCCTGCGCCACGGCTACCCGTTCTTCGACGCCGATCCGCACCTGGAGCAGTACCTGCGCTGGGTCGAGGACCTGCCCGAACTGTCCGCCACGGCCAACGCCCTGCTCAAGGCGCGCCAGAAGGCGCTGGCGGACAACGCCGCCGAGGACGCGGCCGAGCTGCGCGCCGACCTGGCCAAGCTCGGCGTGATCGTCCGGCAGAACGACGACCGCCAGTTCTACCGCCTCACCGGCAAGCCGGCCGCCGAGGTCACCGGTGCCCAGCCCGACAAGGCGCCCGTGTAGCCGGACGTTTCGTGCCCGGCCGCCGGCGAGGGCGGCCGGGCACGCGATTTCGCGAGGCGGATCAGAAACCGCCGGCGGCGTTGCACTTGACGCCCTGGTTGAGGCAGTTGCGGACCCGGGCGGCGAGTGCCTCCTCGTCCCAGCCGTTGAAGAAGTCGGCGTGCATGGAGAACGAGTTGCCCGACGACAGCGTGATGCCGTCGGTCTTCGCGCTGAGGTCCTGGTACGAGATGACGAACGACACCGACGGGATCGGGATCGGGTGGCTGCGCGGGCAGACCCCCGTGTGCAGCGCGCCGGACATGTGCGCCTTGTGGTCAGGGCTGTCCAGGTGCTTGCCGTCCCAGCAGTCCGGGAACGTGATCTGCCGGACGATGTGCGCGGTGGACGCGCAGACGGGGAAGACGCCGTCGGCGGACCGCCCCACCTCGCCGCCGATCCCGGCGCACCAGAACCGGTTGCCGTTCGGGTCCGACTTCTTCTTCGCGTCGCCTTCGATCATGCGCAGCCCGTACGGGAACGGCTGGGTCTTGGCAGGGTCCTTGAGCCGCGAACCGTAGTAGACGGTGATCTCGTCGGGGTCGATCACGCGGCCGTTCTGGTACAGCGTCGGGATCCAGTACCCGGACCTGTCCTGCTGCGGGTTGCAGCTGGTCGCGCCGGCGCGCAGCGAAACGGCGGTGGTGCGGCTGTCGGTGCTCTTGTTGCCCCAGAAGGTGTGGTTGTGCGACGCGCCGGGCAGGCCGGGGAACACGATCGGGTCGTCGTCGCCGTGGTGGCTGACGGTGCAGGTCGCGTGGAACTCGGGGACCTGCACCGGCTTGCCGGTCACCTTGCGCGGCGTGCGGGCGAAGAACGCCGCGGCACGGGCCTGCTGCTCGCCGGGGTCGACGGCGACCCAGCCCGGCTTGGCCGGGACCGGTGACGGTTTCGCCGCGGGGGAGGCCGCGGGCGGCGGCGCGGAGGGTGTCGCCGCCGCGGCCGACCCGGTGGCCGCCGCTTCGGGTGTGGACGCCTCACCGGCGTCGGTGACGATGAACGAGACCACCGCGATCGCCAGCACGACCGGTGCCGCGATCAGGACCGGGCCGAGGCGGCCGAGCCGGGCCGCCCAGCCGCGGTCACGGGGGGTCAGTGCCGAGTGTTCGGTGCGCAAGGCTTCTCCCGCGTCGTGTGGGCCACCGGGCTCATGCCGGATGGCTGCTGAGGAATCCGATCGTCATCGCGCCCCACCAGCCGCCCTGGGACACCAGGGCCGCCAGCACCGAGCGCAGCAGCAGCAACCGGGGAACGGGCCCGGTGAACGCGGCGATCCTGCGGTGCAGTGCGGTGGCCTGAACTCCGTTGAGCGCCACGAGCAGCACCAGCAGCAGTTTGATCTGGGTGAGTGTGGCGCCCAGGTCGGGCCGCAGCAGGCCGCCGCTGGCCGCCATGCCGGCCAGGCCCAGCCAGATCAGCAGGTGCACCTGGTCGGCGACAGCCAGGACCTGCCGCAGCTGGCAGCGCCGCAGCAGCCACTTCAGGGCGAACCAGTCGACGGCGACCACCGCGCCGAAGCCGACGACCAGGCACGCCAGGTGCACGAACAGCGCCACCCGGTGCAGCGCCGGGTTCGCCGGCACGAGGGTCGACTCCGCGAGCACCGCCAGCCACGTCACGATGATCACGACGGCGACCAGGCCCGGCGACGGCGCGGCCGAGCCGGTCAGCCTGGCTCGCAGGCCGGGCCGGTGGCGGCCGCGGACCGCCGGCTGCTCGCCGGTCGCCGGGTGGCTGGGCGTCAGGGCGTTCACGGAGGTCATCTTGCACTGCCGCCGCGCGGCCGGGAAGGGCGGGGAAGGGTCTGCCGAGAACACCCTGGCCGACCGTCCTTTGTGCTGCGCGGTGCAAGCACCGCAGCGCGAGCGGATAACATGCTGGCGGCCGTGCGAGTCCGGCCGTGTCGCCGCATCTTCCGGGAGTCAGCCGTGTCGTACCAGATGATCGACGGGTCCGGCACGGACCCGCAGCCGCGTCCCGGGTCGGCGGGCCGGCTGGCCCGCAACCGGCGCAACGTGCTCGTCATCGGGCTGGGCCTGGCCGTCGTGACGGCGGTGGCGGCAGGAGCGGTGTTCGCGGCCGGCGCACCGGAACCGTCGAACGCCGCGGGCGGCCCCGAACGCACCGCGCCGGCGGTCGCGCCGGCAGCATCGGCATCGGCGGCGGCGTCGCCGTCATCGAGTGCTGTGGCGGCGAAGGCGCCGAAGCCCGGCTGGGTGCCCGTCGACCAGGCCGCATGGCGGGCGCAGGTCGACGCGTACCAGGCCAGGAAGATCGATCCGGTCCCGGCCGGAGTGGGCAACCTGCCGGAGTTCCGCGCCGACTGCCAGTACAGCCACTCGCTGCCCGACGACCCGATCGTCGCCCCGGGACTGCCGGGCGCCTCGCACATGCACTCGTTCGTCGGCAACAAGGCCGTAGACGCGCAGACCAAGGCCGCGGACCTGATGAAGTTCACGGCCACCACCTGCAAGCCGGTCGAGGACCACTCGTCGTACTGGGTGCCGACGCTCTACGACAACGCGACCGGCAAGCCGGTCGAGACCACGGGCTTCCGGGTCTACTACCGCTCGCTGATGAGCACCTCGGCGAACCAGCTGCCGATGCCCAACGGCCTGCGCATGATCGTCGGCGACGCCAAGAAGAGCAAACCGACCCCGCGCGGTGCGGGCGGCCAGTTCTTCTGCGCCTACTACGGCCCCGGCGACGTCGACGGCGTGGCCCGCAGCGGCAACGGCAACTGGCCGATCTGCGACGGCAAGGCGACGCTGCACTACATCATGCAGTTCCCGGACTGCTGGGACGGCAAGAACCTGGACAGCCCCGACCACAAGGCGCACGTCTCGTTCGGCCGCGGCAACGCCTGCCCGCGCACCCATCCCGTGAAGATCCCGGCGATCACCTTCGACATCGCGTACGGATCCCAGGGCAGCGCGGCGGGTTTCTACCTCGCCTCCGACAAGGACGGCAAGAGCGCCTCGTCGATGCACGGCGACGCGTTCGTGATGTGGGACGTCGACGCCATGAACAAGCGCACCAAGAACTGCGTCCAGCAGCGCCGGACCTGCGACAACCTCGGCTACCAGAAGTGAGGCCGGCCGCGGGCGTCGGTTCGGCGTCAGGATCACGGCCGGGGCCGTAGCGAACGCATCAAGATCGTTGCGGTGCGCCCGCGCACGTAGCAGCGTGGTCGGCATGAGCACCCGCTACTCCGACTCCTACGTGTTCAGCCGGGCGATGGACGCCGACCCCCGACCCGCCGACCCGGTCGACACCCGCGTGACGCTGATCGTCCAGCTCTTCCTGCTCGCCCTCGCCGGGCTCATCATCGCCCTGGCCGTCATCTGACGGCCCGCGCCCGCCTACGCTGGAAGCGTGGGCGGGGACGGCGGGGTCGTCGAGGGCCGCGACGGCGATCGTGATCCACCGGAGTCGCTCCGGCGGGCCAGGACCCGGCTGTACCGCGACGGCGTGTGCGAGCTCGAAGACTTCCCGGTCGACGACGTCGCCGGGCATCTGGCCGACCCGGCGACGGTGATCTGGCTGGACCTGTACCGGCCGAGCGCCGGGGACATGGGCATGCTCGCCACCGATGTCGGCCTGCACGAGCTGGCGATCGGGGAGTGCCTGGACAAGGGGCAGCGCCCGAGCCTCAACCGCTACCCCGAGCACCTGTCCCTCGATGCGTACGGGGCCGCCCTCGACCCGGAGACCTCGGCGCTGATGCTGTTCGAGATCGCCGTCTTCTGCAACGACCGGGTGCTGATCACGGTCCGCAAGGACTGCGGCCTCGATCTGGAGCCGGTCGTCGCCGGTTGGGACGCCTCACCCGAGCAGACCCGCAACGGCGTCGCCTTCCTGCTCTACGGGCTGCTCGACCACATCGTCAACGGCCAGTTCCAGGCGGTCCGGCAGCTCGACGAGGCCGTCGACGACCTGGAGGAGCAGCTGTTCGACGCCCGCAGGTCCAACGCCCAGCCCGTGCAGCAGCGGCTGTTCCAGCTGCGCCGCGACCTGATCGCGTTGCGGCGGGTGGTGAAGCCGATGGAGGAGGTCGTGGAGTCACTGCTGAGCCAGGACGTGCTTGCCGTGGGCGGTGCCATGGCGCCGTACTACCAGAAGCTCTACGACCATGCGATGCGAGCGGCCGACTGGACCGACGCCCTGCACGACCTCGCTGCCACGACCGTGCAGACCAATCTGATCACCCAGGCGAACCGCCTTAACACGATCATGAAGAAGGTGACCAGCTGGGCGGCCATCATCGCGGTGCCGACGGCGATCACCGGCTTCTACGGGCAGAACCTGCCGTATCCCGGATACGGCAGCACCTCGGGCATGTTCGTGTCGACAGGCCTCATCGCGGTGCTGTCCGTCCTGCTTTACACCGTGTTCAAACGCAACGACTGGCTCTGAGGCACGTCACTGCGCGCCGTGGCCCTGGCGGGGCAGGACCGACAGGACGCGCACGATGTGGTCGCGGAACTCGTCCATGAAGTCCGCCAGGAACGTCCGCACGGCGTCGTCGACGACCTCGCCGTCGCCCGGGAAGAGCGTCTTGTTGAACTGGATGTACGCCTCGGGCGCGGTCATCTGCCGGGCGTTGCAGAAGCTGAGCACGCCCCGCAGCGCCTGCTGGGCCAGCGCGGTGCCGATCTGGCCGACGGAAGCCCCGATGACCGCCGCGGGGATGTGGTCGAAGGCGTTCTTGCCCCACGGCCGCGACGCCCAGTCGATGGCGTTCTTCAGCGCGCCCGGGATCGACCGGTTGTACTCGGGCGTGACGAACAGGATCGCCTGTGAGCGATGGATGGCGTCCTTGAGCGCGACCGCCTCGGGCGGGTAGTTCGCGTCGTGGTCCGGACTGTACAGCGGCAGGTTGCCGATCGGGATCTCGGTGAACTCCAGCTCCTCGGGCGCGAGCCGGATCAGCACCCGGGACAGTTCCCGGTTGACCGACGTCGACGACAAGCTCCCGATGAAGTATCCGACCTTGTAGGTGGTCATGGCACAGCCTCCTTGAGGTGGAATTGACACTATAAGGAATGGCGAAGGCGATTCATCGGTATCGTCGAGAACGAGAAATCGAACCGGTTTTGGGAGGAAGCGATGGGCACGACGCCTGGTGTCGCCGACATCGACATGAAGCTCGAAGTCGTGGTGATCCCGGTCTCGGACGTCGCCCGGGCCGAGGAGTTCTACGGCCGGCTGGGCTGGCGCTCGGATCAGACGCCACCCGGCTCGGGCGTCGTCCAGCTGACGCCGCACGGCTCGGCATGCTCGGTTCACTTCGGCACGAACCTCACCACCGCCGCGCCCGGCTCGGCCAGGTCGTTCCTGATCGTCTCCGACATCGAGCAGGTCCACGACGCGCTGGTCGCCGCCGGTGTCCAGGTCAGCGACGTCTTCCACCTCGGCCCGGACGGCCCGGTCAAGGGCCCGGACCCCGACCGGGGCACGTACCGGTCGCGGGCCGAATTCGCCGACCCCGACGGCAACACCTGGGTGCTGCAGGAGATCACCGATCGGCTGCCCGGCCGCGTCGACCCCGGCGCGACGGCGTTCAACTCAGCGACCGACCTGGCGACCGCGATGCGCCGGGCTTCGCTGGCCCACGGGGAGCACGAGAAGCGCATCGGTGCGGCCGACCCCGACTGGCCCGACTGGTACGCCGCGTACATGGTGGCCGAGGCGTCCGGCGCACCGCTACCGCAGTGAGACCCTGTTCGCGCCGGTCCGCGTGAGCGAACCCGTCCGACCCGCCGCGCTGAACAGAACACCGCCGTGGATCGGCGCCGGGCACTTCCGGCAGCCCCGGCGATGCTGGTAAACAGGCAGGCATGAAAGATCCATACCAGACGCTGGGCGCCGGCTACGCCGAGCGTCGACGCCCGGATCCACGCCTGGCCGCGATCATCGAAGGCGCGCTCGGCGAGGCCCGCACGGTCGTCAACGTCGGGGCGGGGGCAGGTTCCTACGAGCCGGCCGACCGGAGCGTGCTGGCCGTGGAGCCGTCCCCGGTGATGATCGCGCAACGGCCGCCGGGCAGCGCGCCCGTGGTGCGGGCCGTCGCCGAGCGGCTGCCCTTCGCCGACCAGAGCTTCGACGTCGGGCTGGCCGTGCTCACTGTGCACCACTGGACCGATCCCGCCCGCGGACTCGCCGAGCTGCGCCGCGTCGCGCGCCGCCAGGTGGTGCTGACCTGGGATCACGCGGTGATGTCCCGGTTCTGGCTGATCGCCGATTACCTGCCGGAGATCGCCGAGGCGGAGCGGGAGCTGCCCGACTGTGACGTCATCGCACGGCACCTGGCCCCGGCGCAGGTGATGGAGGTGCCGGTGCCGCACGACTGCAGCGACGGTTTCCTGGCCGCGTACTGGGACAGGCCCCACGCCTACCTCGACCCGGCGGTGCGGGCCTCGGTCTCCTCGCTGGCCAGGCTCGACCCGGCCCGGGTCGAGCAGGCGGTCCAGCGGCTGCGGGCCGACCTGGCCGGCGGCGGCTGGCAGGCGCGCCACGGCCGGCCGGGCGCGGGCGGCACGGCCGACGTGGGCTACCGGCTGCTGACATCGCCTCATTAGCCGGTCACCCGGGCCGTGGAGACTTTCCGCGCGCTTACAATCAGCCATGGGGATCCGATGACGGCGATGGCACGTGACCAGGGCAGACGCCGAGGTCTGCCGCGGAGCGTGGCGGCGGGTCTGCAGATCCTGGGCGTCGCGGCCGCCTACTACGTCGCCGCCCGGATCGGCCTGCTGCAGGAACTGGTCCGCGGACAGGTCACGCCGCTGTGGCCGCCGACCGGCGTCGCACTGGTCTGCCTGCTCCTGTGGGGCGGCCGGGTGTGGCCGGGCATCGCGCTGGGGGCGTTCCTCGTCAACGCGCCGATCGGCCCGTCGGCGGTCGCCATCGTCGCGATCGCGACGGGCAACACGCTGGCCCCGCTCTGCGCTTACTGGATGCTGCGCCGCGTGGGTTTCCGGGTCGAGCTGGACCGGCTGCGCGACGGGCTGGCGCTGGTGCTGCTCGGCGCCCTGGCGGGGATGCTGGTCAGCGCGACCGTCGGCAGTGCCGCGCTGTGGGCGGCCGGCGCGATCGAGCCGGGCGGCTTCTGGACGGTGTGGTCGGTGTGGTGGACCGGGGACGCGATGGGCGTGCTCGTCATCGCGCCGCTGCTGCTCGTCCTGCGTACGGCTCGGCGGCCACGCGCCGTCCCGGTGCGGCGCCACGTCGAGGCCGGAGCGCTGCTGATCAGCGCGCTGGCCGTGACGGTGACGGTCACCCGCATTCCGATCAACCTGCTGTTCCTGGTGTTCCCGTTCGTGATCTGGGCCGCGGTGCGCTTCCAGCTGGGCGGGGCCGCGTGGTGCGTGCTGGGCGTGACGGGGCTGGCGATTCACGCGGCGGCGGTCGGGGCGGGACCGTTCGCCGGTCAGGACCTGCTCGTCAAAATGATCACTTTGCAGGCGTTCAACGGCTCGGCGGCGTTGACCGGGCTGCTGCTCGCAGCGCTCACCACGGAACGCAATCAGGCCTTTCGGCTCCTGGAGCGGGCGACCCGGCAGCTGTCCGACGTGGCGACCGAACTCGATTGACCCGCCGGCGTGTTCCGGATCAGCGGCCGGGCTGGCCGCCGAGGCCGCCGCCGGGCGCGACGGCCGAGTCCGCGCCGGGTGCGCGCCGACCATGGTCGAGCAGGATCTTCCACGGCTGCGCGACATTCGGCGCGCCACTGGTCGACGGTCCGAACAGGTAGCCCTGGGCCAGTTCGCAATCAAGATCCTTCAGGATGTCGAGCTGTTCGGGAGTTTCGACCCCTTCGGCGATGGTGACCAGGCCCAGTGCCCGGCCCAACCTGATCACCGCGGTGACGATCTCGCGGTCGGTGGGATCGGGCACCAATCCGGACACGAAGGAGCGATCGATCTTGATGAAGCTCACCGGAAGGCGCTTGAGGTACAGCAACGACGAGTAGCCCGTGCCGAAGTCGTCGATCCCGAGCCTGACCCCCATGTCGCGAATGCGCTCCAACATGCGCAGCGCGCTCACGTCGGCCTCCATCAGCGCGCTCTCCGTCAGCTCCAGCGACAGGCACTGGGGCGGGATGCCGGACTGCGCCAGGGCCTGTGCCACGGTGTCGGCCAGGTCCGGCCGGGCCACCTGCCGAGCCGACACGTTGACGGTGATGCCGAGCCGTCCGCAGCCCACGTCGGCGCCCCGCCAGTCGGCGAGCAGGCGGCACGCCTCCTGCAGCACCCAGGCGCCGATGGGGGCGATCAGGCCGCTGTCCTCGGCGATCTCGATGAACGCGCCGGGCATCAGCAGGCCCAGCTGCGGGTGGTTCAGGCGCACCAGCGCCTCCACGGCCACGACCTGGTGGGTCGTCACGTCGACGATGGGCTCGAACCGGAGCACGAAATGGCCGTCGCGCAGCCCCTGTCGAAGCGCCTGTTCGATGCGCGCGCGGTCGATGACGTACTGGCCCAGCGACTCGTCGTAGAGCCGGCATCCGCCTCTTCCGCCCGCTTTGGCCTGGCACAGGGCGATGTTGGCGTTCCGGACCAGGCGGTCCGCGTCCAGGTCGTCGGACGGGCCGAAGGCGATCCCGATACTGATGGAGGTCACCGACTCGCGCTGCCCGCCGGCGATGATCGGCGCCGACACGGTGTCCGCGACTCGTCTGGCCAGGTCGAGCAGATGAGACTGGCCGGGCACCTCCCGGCAGAGAACCACGAACTCGTCGCTTCCCACGCGAGCCACCGTGTCCGACGGGCCGATGCTCGCCTGGAGGCGGCGGGCGACCTCGCGAAGCACCTCGTCACCGACGGTCTGGCCCAGACTGTCGTTGACCATCGTGAAGCCGTCGAGGTCGGCGTACAGCAACCCGGTCTGGCTGCCCGGGCGGTGTTCGCGGCCCAGTTCCTGCTGCAGGCGGGCCATCAGCGCAGCCCGATTCGGCAAGCCCGTGAGCGGGTCGTGAAGTGCCTGCTGGGCGAGCCGCTCCTCGGCCGCCCGGCGCGCGGTGATGTCGTGGACCTGGGCCAGGTAGTAGAGTAGATCGCCGTTGTCCCGGAGGACCGCGGAAACGGACATCTGCGCCCATGCGACGCGATCGTCCGCTCCCAGGAAGCGGACCTCGTCATGGCTGGCGTAACGCTGACCCCCGCGCATGGTGGAGATCGTGTGGCGGATCGCCTGGACGTCGCTGGGGTGGGCGACGTCCGCGACGTTCAGGTTCAGCAGCTGCGCCTCCGGCCGGCCCAGGGACCCTTCCAGCGCCCGGTTCACCTGAAGGAACCGGCCCTCCAGGCCGAGCAGGCACATGCCGATCGGCGCGTTGTCGAAGGCGAGCCGGAACCGCTCTCGCGCCTCGT
This sequence comes from Catellatospora chokoriensis, assembly GCF_011297315.1. NCBI lineage: Bacteria > Bacillati > Actinomycetota > Actinomycetes > Micromonosporales > Micromonosporaceae > Catellatospora > Catellatospora chokoriensis. The sequence goes on along the minus strand of NZ_JAAOTI010000003.1, from coordinate 356,340 downwards.
GCAATTCGGCCTCCGCGATCAGGCGGTCGGTGATGTCCTGCCCGGTGGCGATGACGTAGGTGTTTCCCGTCGGCCGGTCGATGACGGTGGCATTCGACCACGCGATGTGGTGATGCCTGCCGGCACGGTCGAGCCACGTGCACACGAAGCTTCTCGGCAGGACGGATTCCGGCGGGGACACCCCGGGTTCGCCGAATGCCGCAGCCACCGAACCTGTCTCCGCCGGGAGCAGGAACAGCTCCGAGATCCGCCGACCCGCGACCTCGGCGCGGCTGAAGCCGGTCGTCGATTCGCAGGCCTGGTTGAACTGGATGACGCGTCCCTCCTGGTCGAGGATGACGACGAGGATGTGGCTGCCGGCGATCTCCAGGACCGAGTCCACCAGATCGCGCTCGGCGGCGATCATGTCGCGGACGCGTCGCTGCTCCTGTGCCCTGGCCCGCACGTGTTGCGTCACGGCGTTGAGCGACGCGGCGAGTTCGCTGAGGTCACTGCCGGACGTGATCTCGGCGGCGGCGGGCGGGCCGAGCGGCCGGCCGGTGTGCTCCGGTGTGCCCGTCCGTGCAGGCTCCGGGCGAGCCGGTCCCGTCGGCGTCGCGGCTGTCCCGGTCAGTCGTTGGAGCGCCTTCACGATCGATCGATGCATGCTCATGTCCGGGCGCACCTCTGGAATAGCGCGTAATCAGGTCTGAGCAGTCTTCGACCAGCCTAGTCCGGCTAAGCCTAGCAAAGCATCATAAACCAGATCTATCGGAACGAAGTCCCCTCCAAGATTATGCTTGGCCGACTGTTCCGGTGCGGGCGGCGAGCCGGACTCCCCGGACGTACACGGCGAGCAGGCGGTGGATCGCGGCCGGTTCGGCGACCGGGTCTCCCGCGACGGCCAGGATGTCGGCGTCGTAGCCCGCCGCGATCCGCCCTTTGCGGTGGCCCAGCCCGATCACCTCGGCAGCGCGGGCCGTCACGGCATGCAGCGCCTCCGCGCCGCCCATGCCCAGCGGTGCGAGCTGCGGCACCGCGTGGCGCAGCACGAAGTGCGGCTTCACGGGGGCGATGCCCGCGTCGGTGCCGATCACGATCCGCGCGCCCGCGGCGCGCATCCGTGCCGCGTTGGCGATGAACCGCGGCATCCGGGTGGCGATGCTCGGCGGCACCGCGTGCCCGTCCACCGGCAGGGTGCCGAAGGTCAGGCTCAGCGCGATGCCGCGCGACACGATCGTGTCCAGCAGGCCGTCGGGGATGTCGTCGACGGACTCCGCGGTCATGAAGGTGGCGTGTTCGAGGCTGTCGACGCCCGCCTCCGCCGCCGCGACGATCGCCGACGTGCCGTGGGCGTGCGCGGTGACCCGCAGCCCGAGCCCGTGCGCATGCTCGACCACCGCCCGCAACTCCTCCACGGTGTACTGCGCCAGCTCCGGGCGGCTGCCCGCGGTCAGGTGGCCGCCGCTGGCCATGACCTTGATGACGTCGACCCCGCGCTCGGCGCGCGCCCGCACCGCGGCGCGCAGCTCGGCGGCTCCGGCGGCGGTCTCGCCGAGGAAGTGGCAGTGCCCGCCCGGCGTCGTGATCGGGACGCCCGCGGCGACGACGTCCGGCAGCGTATGGTCGCCGGCGCGGGCCGCCGCGCGCACCCGCAGGGCCAGGTAGCCACGGTCGCCGAGGTCGCGCACGGTGGTGACGCCGCCGGCCGCGGCCGCGCGGGCCGCTGCGCACATCGCCTCGTACGCCGCCGCGTCGTCACGCTCGCCGAGCCGGGTGACCGGCCTGGCGGAGGCGTCGAACGCCAGGTGCACGTGGGAGTCGACGAGCCCGGGCAGCAGCGTCGCCCCGGGCAGGTCGACGACGTCCGCGCCGTCGGGCACGCCCGCCGGGCCCTGCGCGACCGACACGATCCGGCCACCGTCGACGACCACCGCCGGGTCGTCGAGCAGGGGACCACCCCCGCCGTCGAACAGGTGCCGCGCGCGCAGCACGAGCAGGCGCGGGCGGGGGAGCGTCTGCGTGGTCATCCCATCAGGATGAAGCGTCATCCCGGGCCGCGCCACGGCGGGCCGGCTGCCGCCACGGCCGAGTGACCGGTTCGGGCACGGGACGCGCCGCCCTTTGCGACGATGGGTCTGGCCGTGTTTCCGGCTGGGACAGGCAACGGGCCGGACCGGCGGCCATCGCCGCACCGCGCGAGGAGGCGTACCGACGTGGACGTCGCAGACAACCGGAGCACCTCCGTGCTCACCATGCTCAACGAGCGGCAGCTGTCGGCAGTGCCACAGCCCGTCGACGTGATGACCCTGCTGGTCGAGATCCCGCCCGGCGGCAAGGGCCTGCCGCCGCACAAGCACTCCGGCCCGATCTTCGGATACATGATCGAAGGCGAGATGCTCTTCGAACTCGAAGGCGAGCCCGAGCGGGTCATCCGGGCGGGTGAGGCGTTCTTCGAGCCGGGCGGTGACGTCATCCACTACCAGGACGGCAACAACCTGCCCGACGCGACCAGCCGCTTCGTCGTCGTCATGCACTGCGTGCCCGGCCAGCCGATGCTGAGCTACGTCGACGATGAAGAGCTGGAGCGCCGGCGCGATCGCCGCGCCCCGCGGCCGTGACCCCGCGCCTGGTCAGATGGGTTCGTAGTCGAACCAGTCGAACGCGACCTCGCCGGAGGCGGCGTACATGCCGAGGACCCGGCCGGTGAAGCCGCCCGCCACCTCGGTGGACAGGTAGCGGCCGTCGAGGTCGGCGAGCACGTCGAACGTGCCGTCGGCGTCCTCGATCCCGAGGCGCAGCGTGTCCGGCTCCTGGCGGGGATGCCAGTGCTCGGGTGAGCAGGCGACGATGTCGATCCGGAGCCGGACCGGACCGTCCGGCACGGCCCGGGTCGCGACCGTCGACCGCAGCGTCGACGTGCGTGCCAGCACCCGCACCTGGCCGTCGCCCGCCTCGATCTCGTAGTGGTGTGCCTCGTCGACCCGCACCGCGAGCCCGCCGCGCCCGCCGGCGGCGTCGACCAGCGTCCGCGCCCGGCAGGACTGGTGCTGCTGGCGGCGGCCCACGAATGTCACGTCGGGCGCGTCGAGACCGGCGCCGCGCGCTCGCAGGGTGAGCCAGCCGGGGCGCTCGGCCGACCGGAGGTCGTCCGGTCGGGACCGCACCCAGATCCACCGAGGGTGCAGCCGGTCGCCGTCGAAGTCGTCCCGGACCGGCGGGGCGGCCACCGGGTGCGCGGGCCACGGTGGGGCGGCCATGACCGGGGCGAGCCCGCCGACGACGGGCCAGCCGTCGACCCAGCTCACCGGTGCCAGGAAGGTCTCCCGCCCGAGCACGTGCCAGCCGGGGGTGCCGCCCTGCGGCCGGACGGCCAGCAGCACCATCCACCACGATCCGTCGGGCGCCTGCACGAGGTCGGCGTGCCCGGTGTTCTGGATCGGACGGCTGGTGCCACGGTGGGTCAGGATCGGGTTGTCCGGGCACGGCTCGAACGGCCCGTCGGGGGCCGGCCCGCGGGCGATGGACACCGCGTGTCCGCGTTCGGTCCCGCCGTCGGCGATCATCAGGTACCAGAACGGGCCGATCCGGTACAGGTGCGGGGCCTCCGGGGCCTGCGCGCCGGGTTTGCCGGACCACAGCCGCCGCGGTTCGCCGATGGTCTGGCCGGTGTCGGGGTCGATCTGCACCTGCTGGATCCCGGCGACCGTGCACCAGCAGCGGCCCTGCTCGTCCCAGGCGAGATCCGGGTCGATGCCGCCGACGCCGGGCAGCCGGACGGGATCGGACCACGGCCCCGCTGGGTCCGTGGCGGTGAGCAGCATGTTGCCGCCGCCGGGGGCGACGTTGGTGGTGATCAGCCAGAAGCGGCCGTCGTGGTGGCGCAGCGTGGGGGCGTAGACGCCCGCCGACGACGGCATTTCGGGCGGCAGGGCCAGCTGGCTAGGCCGGTCCAGCGCGTTGCCGAGCTGTTCCCAGTGCACCAGGTCCCGGCTGTGGAAGATCGGCACCCCGGGGAAGTACTCGAAGCTGGAGCAGGCCAGGTAGTAGTCATCGCCCACCCGGCAGACGCTCGGATCGGGGTGGAATCCGGCGAGCACCGGGTTGGCGAACGCGCCGTCGACCCAGCCGTCCGGTGCGGAGCCGGCCAGGTGGTCATGGGGCAGGGCAGGCCGTGCATCGAGATCGGACACCCCGGCAATGCTAGCCGCCGCGCGGCGCCGGGGCCGCCGTCGCGCCCACCTATTCTAGCGCTAGAATAGTTGGATGGAGCCGACGCTGACCGATGCCGAGCTGACCGTGCTCGGGCTGCTCGGCGAGCAGCCGCGCCATGGGTACGAGCTGGAACGGGTCATCGAGGAACGGGGCGTGCGCGCCTGGACGGCGCTGGGGTTCTCGTCGATCTACTACCTGCTCGACAAGCTCGCCGCCCGGGGCCTGATCGAGGCGACCGCCACGCCGTCAGCCGAGAAGCGGTCGGCGAAGTCGCGCGCCACGTACCAGGTGACGGCGGCGGGCCGCGACCAGTGCGCCGCCGCCACCAGGGACGCGCTGACGGCACTGACGCCGGTGCGCTCCCGGGTCCTGATCGGGATGGCGAACAGCCCCGGCCTGCCGGAGGGGGACGTGGTCGCCGGGCTGACCCGGCGCCTGGGGGCGCTGCGCGAGCAGCTGGCCGAGGTCCGGGCGGCCAGGATGCGGCAGGAGCCGCTGCCCGCCGCCGCTTCGGCGATCTTCGACTACAGCGAGGCGATGCTCCGGGCCGACGCCGGCTGGACCGAAGCCACGCTGGGAACACTGACCAAGGAGGCCGCGGTGGACAAGTACGACATCAAGAAGGCACGTCGCGAGCTGTATGCGCCCTCAGCGAAGGACTTCGTCGTGGTCGATGTCCCCGAGATGCGATACATCGTCGTCGACGGCCGCGGCGATCCCAACACGTCCGCGGCGTACGCCGCGGCCGTCGAGGCCCTCTTCACGACGGCATACACCCTGAAGTTCGCCAGCAAGAAGGCCCTCGACCGGGACTTCGTGGTCGGGCCGCTGGAAGGGCTGTGGCGCGCGGACGATCCCCAGGCGTTCGTGACACGCGACAAGCAGGCCTGGGCGTGGACCATGATGATCAGCCAGCCGGACTGGATCACCGAGGACATGGTCCGGGCCGCCGTCGCCGAGGCCGCCAAGAAGAAGGACAACCCCGCGCTGGCCGCCGTCCGGCTGATCAGGCTCGCCGAAGGCAGGTGCGTGCAGATCCTGCACATCGGCTCCTACGACGACGAAGCGCCGACCCTGGACCGCCTGCACCACCGCTACCTGCCCGACCACGGGCTGACCTTCAACGGCGACCATCACGAGATCTACCTCAGCGATGTGCGGCGCACAGAGGCGGCCAAGCTCAAGACGATCCTCAGGCAACCCGTCAAAACCGTGTGACCGGAGGCGGCCCGCGAATTCCGGCCGGCCGGCACGGTCCCACACCGCGGTGCGCAGCATAATCCACAAGCACCAGGGACTTTGATCTTCAATTCAACTTCGGCGTCCGATTTGGACCCATGCACGGCGGGTGCGGCTGGCTTTAGGATCTTTTCATGTCTCACACGGGGGTTCGTACAAGAGGGACGGTATTCGACTATCGACTACTTGGAGTCGTTGAATTGGGCGCGGTGCCGGAGCCCGGCGCGCAGTCCGCGCTCACACGTGCTCTGTTGACGGCGCTCTTGCTCGAGGAGAGCCGTTTCGTTAGTCATGACAAGCTCATCAGGGCGATGTGGGAACGTCCACCCGCATCGGCGGTGGCGAACATGCGCACCTACGTCAATCGACTGCGATGCTGGCTGGCTCTGAGCGGTCTTGGTGACCGGTTGCAGACCAGGCGGCGGGACGGCGGCGGCGGTGGCGGGTACCGGTTGCCCGTCGAGACGGCCCGGTGCGACGTCCTGGCCTTCCGACTCGCCGCAGAGGAAGGCGGTGCGGCGTTGCGGGCCAACGATGTCAGGAGCGCTGCGAACGTGCTGCACCAGGCGATGGAGATCTGGCCGCAGTCCGCACAGCTGTCCGTGACCGCGCCGGCTGACAGCTGGCTGGGCATACGGCTGGCCGACCTCGACGAGGCCCGGTTGCAGGCGGCGGAGAACTTGCGAGCGGCTCGGCTGATGCTCGGGGATGCCCCCTTGCTCATGTGGGAGTTGCGCGGCCACGTCGCCGCGTATCCTCATCGCGAACGCGCATGGGGCCAGCTGATGCAGGGCCTCTACCTGGACAGAGATCCGGCGGCGGCGCTGGACACCTTCCATTCTGCCCGGCACTGCTTCGATCGCGATCTGGGCGTGGAGCTATCGCCCAACCTGCATCGGCTGTATCGGGCCATATTGCGACACGACGAACCGGCTGTAATTACCTGGTGACCAGCGGGCCTACGCGACACTGGCCGGCGAGCGGGCGGCGCCGCCTTGATCAAACGGATCGGGCGGCGTTCTGCCGCACGCTTGGTCGGATGCTGTGGGGCTACCAGGTGATCTCTGTGCCTCGGCGGTGGCTGGTGCTCCATCAACGGCGCAGCGCCTCGACCGGCTCGATGCGTGCGGCGCGCATGGCGGGATAGGCCCCGGCGCAGGCTCCGATGAGCATCCCGGCGAGCGGTGCCGGCAGAACCGCCAACGGTTCCAAGATCGGTGTCCAGCGCTGAACCAGTGCGACGGCGACGACGGTGATGACCCCGAGGCTTGTCCCGATGACGCCGCCGATGATGCCCAGAAAGGCCGACTCGGTCAGGAACTGAGCCGCGATGTGGCGCGGGCGTGCCCCGAGCGCTCGGCGCAGACCGATCTCCCCCACACGTTCGAGCACCGAGACCATGGTGGTGTTGGCGATGCCGACGGCGCCGATCACCAGACTGACGCTCGCCAGGGCGAGGAAGACCACATCGAGGTCCGTGGAGACCGCCTCACGCAGTGCTTGCGGGTCGGGCGGTGCGGTCACTTTGAAGGCATCCGGAGCGTCTGGCCGCAGGGCGAGCGCCACCTGCGACGAGACGACCTGCGCCGCACCGAGGCTGGTGTCGATTACCATCGCCGCCCGGGCCCCGCCACCGACAGGCCCGCCCCAGAGGGACACGGCGGTCTGTCGTGGCACGAGGACGGAGAAGAGCACATCAGCCTGGCGCTCCACATCGCCGATGACGCCGATCACGGTGAAGGGCACATTATCGATGAAGATCGCTGGTTGCAGTGCGACATCCGCGAGCCCGATGCGGCGCGCGACCGCGGCGCCCACCACCACCACGTGGTCGGCTCGGGCTTCATGCCCGGCGTCGTAGAGTCTGCCCGCGGCGATCGTGGGCCGCAGCGCCTTCAGCAGGCCCGGCGAGGCCGCTGCCACCGGGGTCGCGATCGCTTCATCCCGCTCGGGCAGGAAGGTCGTGCTGACGGAGAGGTCTCGGCCGGGCCGGATCGGCCACCAGACCCCGGCGGCGTTGACCCCCGGTAGCGCGACGACTCGCTCGTCCGCGTCCGGGGGGAAGGAGAGACCGGTGAGTGCGGGGTCACCGCCGCCGTCGCTGACGCCCACGTCCGCGACGGTCACTTCCGTCGCCGCGAGGGCGGTGAACCGGGTACTGATCTGACCGCTGGCAGTGGCGGTGATGCCGAGGACGGCGACGAAGGCGCCCAGGCCGAGAACGGTGCCCAGCGCTGTCAGCATTGCCCTTCCCGGTCCCGCAGCGAGCGATGCGGTCGCCTCGCCGATCAGGTCCGACAGGCCCAGATGCGATGGTTCCACCTGCCGCGTACGGCGCACGGCTACCTCAGCTTCCCGTCGTTCATGGTGAGCGTCCGGTCGCCGCGAGCCGCGACGGCGGGATCATGCGTGATGAGCACGACGGTGAGCCCGTCGACTCGGAGTTCATCGACGAGTTCCAGGACCGCACGAGTGGCGACGGAATCGAGGTTGCCGGTCGGCTCGTCGCAGAGCAACAGGCTCGGGCGGGCAACCAGCGCCCGGGCGATGGCGACCCGCTGCCGCTCACCGCCGGAGAGGGTGCCGGGCAGGGCATCCTGCCGGTGGGACAGGCCGACCTGCGCCACCGCGGCTGCGGCGCGCTCCGCGCGCTCGGCTCGTCTCATCCCGGTGTAGAGCATGCCCATGGCCACGTTCTCCACAGCGGTGCGGTGTGCCAGGAGGTGAAATGTCTGGAACACGAAGCCGATGCGGCGCGCACGCAGGGCCGTGCGCTCGATCTCGTCGAGGGCGGACGTGTCCATGCCGTCGAGAAGGTAGGTTCCCTCGCTGGGCCGATCCAGCAGGCCCAGCAGATTCATCAGCGTGGACTTGCCGGATCCGGACGGTCCGACGATCGTCACGTACTCACCGCCGCGAACGACCAGATCCGTCGGACACAAGGCGGTGACCGGCGGCGAACCGGGAAAGGTGACTCCCGCGGCCCGCAGTTCAACGACCGGTGACACCGACCACCACCCGATCACCGGGGTCGATGGACCCGTCAACCGGTGTCACCGCCACATAGCCATCGCCGCTCACCCCTGTCGTCACGGTCACGCGGCTGAGCCGGCCGCCCTGTTCCAGCAACTGCACCGACAGCTTGCCGTCCGCGCCGGAGAAGACCCCGGACAGCGGCACTACCAGCACCTCACCGTCGGTCGACGCGGCACGGACGGTCAACCGCACGTCCTGGGCCGCGAGCCGGGGATCGAGTGGATCGCCCGCCGAAACGACGACCAGCTCGTGGGCCCGCGTCCCGGTCTCGTCGGCTTCCAGGTCGCCAATGCTTTCGATCCGTCCGTCGCCGGTGACGCCGAGGAGCTCGGCCGTGATCTCCACGGGCATCCCCTCCCGGAGGAGGGCGCGCTGAGCAGGGTTGATTTTGGCGCGCACGACGAGGGCCCCGCTGGACATCGTGATCAGCGGAGCCACGACAGCCGACCCGACCCGCGCCTTGAGCGCGTCGACCCGAGCAGGGAACTTCGGCAGGAACACCACTTCCGCGGCAGGCAGCATCGGCCCGCTCCGCGCCTGCACCTCGGCGTCGGCCTTTTTCGCTGTTGCCAGGTCCTCCTCGGCGTAGGTGACGGTCCGTCGGGCCTGGACCACGTCGGCGGCGTCGTTCGCCGGCGCTGGTTGCGCCGAGAGCAGCCGGCCAAGCTGCTCCTGGGCGGCCACCAGCGCCCGCTTGGCCTGCCGCACCTGCTCTGCCGAGGCAACCAGTGTCTGCGGGTCGCCCTCGACCATCGGTTCGTAGCTGAGCCTCTGATAGAGCTTGGTCACCGCGCGCTTGGTCCCGGGCCCGAAGACGCCGTTCGACTCTCCGGGATCGACGCCGACCGACCTCAGCGCCGACTGCAGCTGCTTGACGTCCTTGCCCGACATGCCGGGCCGGAGATCCCGGTAGACGGGAATGCTGCCGGGGAGCGCGAAGAGCGGTCTGCCACCCACCTCGAGCAGAGTGGATGCCGCCTTGACGGTCGAGCCCACTGTCACCTGGACCCTGGTCACCACCGCCTCACGGCCCTCGCGTGAGGTCGGCGTCACTTCGAATGTGCCACCGGCCGCGACCGTCCCCCTCAGCACGACCGTGTCCACCAGCACCCTTCGCTCGACCTCCGCAGTGAGAGTCGCCGGCGCGGGCGGAGCGGCATCGGCGGCCGCCTGCTGGGGGGACTTGATGAAACCGCCCGCACCGATGCCGCCGATGGAGATCGCACCCGCGCCTGCCAGACCCCAGACGAGCACGCGGCGACGTGACATCGAGCCCTGCGCGCGCGGCCGTTTCATGATCGACACAGCTGTGGCCACCTAACCCGCGACGATTTTCGAAGCGTTGCGCAACTGCACCTCGTAGGCCTGCCGGGACTGCTCCAGGCGCTGGTGATTTTCGTCGATCACGCGCTGCTGATAAGCCGATTCGACGGCCAGCCAGATACCGACGAGATCCACCTTCCGCCGGCACGCCACGTCCGCCACCGCGGTCGCGATCTCCTCGTTGGTCGGCTTGGGTCCCCAGTCGCGGTTGTTCGGTTCCCAGGGGCTGCTGTATTTGTAGCCCGCCTCGGCCATGCATTTGCTCCACTCGGCCACGGCGGCCACCACGCGGCTGTCCCTCTCCGCCATGGCGTACGTCTCCACCTGGAGGGTGTCGCCGTAGTTCGACGCCAGCTCGCCGCCGTCCGCACTGAGCTGACGACCTGCTTCGCTGGCGCAGCCTCCCTCAGCGATCGCCGTGCCACCGACGAGCTGCCCGACGGTGTTCTCGCCGGTGACCTGGTCCTTGCCACTCACCACCCGGAACTCCTCGGGGGTGGGGTTCCACCCGCCGCCGGCCTTGCCCGCGTCGGCTGCGACCTCGGCGTCCGCACGGTATCCCGTACGGGCCGCCGCGTCGGCATCGATGATCCCGTACCTGCGGCCGACCATCACCTGACGTGAGGGCTGGTCACCGCTGGCGACCCGGCCGGTCACCTGCAGGCCGTGCTTGTTCACGCAATCACGGATCAGCAACTCCCGGGCGTTGTTGATCGAGATCCGCTGCTCCCGGGTGAGTATGTACACGTCCAACGGCATGACGATGTCCTTGTAGCTGTTGACCTGTTTGATCTCACCAATCGCGGGTTCACGCTGTTCCTCCCCCGCGCCGGAGCATCCGATCAACGTCAAGGGCAACGTCAGCGCGGCAGCCACGGCCAACGCCGACAGCGAGCGCCGTCCGTTCATACGTTTCTCCATTCATGACAGGGCTGCGCCCCGAGCAGGGCTCGGGGCGCAGCCTGGCGGTCAGGTCCAGCGGATCGACTCGGTGCGATCGTCCATCGAGCTGGGGAGGGCGCCGTCGAGCAGGTAGCCGGTCGAAGCCCCGGACTGGTTGTCGTTCTCGAAGTGGTTCGTCACGCAGCCCGCCCAGTTCTTGACCGACGAGATGTCGTTGTCCCAGTCGTAGCCGAGGCCTGACGGCAGGCTGTCGTCCTCGAAGTCGGAGTCGGCCAGCGTCAGGGTGCAGTTGCGGTTCGCCTCGTAGGAGAGGTAGGCGCCGCTGTAGTTCCGGTGCTCGAACTCGGTGCCGACCAAGGTCCCGCTACCGCTGAGGTAGGTGGTGAGGTTCGGCAGGGCGGCCGCGGGCTGAGCATTGACCAGGCTCACGCCGGCGACGGCGATCACGCCGGCCGCCAGTGCGGCGGCACGGCGGGCTACTCGTTTCGTAGTCGTCACGATGACCTCCGATGTTGATGTAAGGGCAGGAGTGCGGCGCAGGTTCGGATGTCGTTGCACCGCCACCCCTCGTCGGGCGACATCGATGCGATGTCTCGGGAGCGCATACCGGCTATCCGGCGGTCAGCTCCAGCGGATCGACTCGGTGCGATCGTTGTATCCGGCGGGCACGTTGCCGTCGTTCAGGAGGCCGGTCTGACCTCCGGTCAGGCCGTCGGCGTCGAAGTGGTTCGTCAGGCAATTGGCCCAGTTCTTGAACGACGAGATGTCGTTGTCCCAGTCGTAAGGGAGGCCGTCGAAGCCGTTCGGCAGGATGTGGTCCGCGAAGTCCGAGTCGGTCACCATCAGGGTGCAGTTGCGGTTCGCCTCGTACTGGAGGTAGGCACCGCCGTAGTTCTGGTTCGCCCACTCCGTGCCGACCACGATCCCACTGCCGCTGAGGTTGATGGTGAGGTTCGGCAGGGCGGCTGCGGGCTGGGCATTGACCAGGCTCACGCCGGCGACGGCGATCACGCCGGCCGCCAGCGCGGCGGCACGGCGGGCTACACGTTTCGTAGTCGTCACGATGACCTCCGATGTTCGTGCAAGGGAAAGGGTGCGGCGTCGGTTCGGATGTCGCACCGCCACTCGTCGTCGAGTGACGTCGATACGATTCCACAGGAGCGCATACCGCTCATATATCGATGAACACAAATGGCATCCAGCTGGCACGACGGAGTCCTCGCAGGATGCGCAGTGTCGCCCGGGTCTGGTGTCGAGGCACCGTGGAACCACGGTGTTTCGCCGCGACGACAATGGACTTACGCGGCAATGCCGCGTCGAAGTACTCAATCCACGGATTGCCAACATGCGCAGCGGCGCCCACATCTGTGCGGGTCGAGGCGATCCGATACGGCCGGCCTGGGCATGACGCCGGTCGTCGAGTGCGGTCCGGCCGGTACACGAGGCGTGTGCCGACCGCGCGGCTGCCTCGCGATGTTCTCGACCTGGGCGGTCCCGCCTCAGCCGTGATCGTCGTCGAACGCCTCGCGCGGATCGAGCGCCTGCCCCTGCGCGTACTGCTCGGCGAACGCGGCCAGGCCCAGCGCCTCGATCGCGGCCGTCCGCGCGATGGCCAGATCGGCCGCGTCGTCAGGGTCGGGCACCTGCCCGAGCGCGGCGAACGCCGCATCCGTGACGCCGACCATGCGCGCCGCCCGCGCATGATCACCCTCGGCCGAGGCGAGCGCGACGCCTGCCACGCAGACGTACGGCACGAAATCGGTCCAGCCGTGCTCGAACACGCGCTCTCGACCTGCCTTGAACAGCTCTCTCGCCGTATCCAGATTGCCGAGCCCCAGCTCGCAGCACGCGAGGTTGTGATACTCCGAGTTGACGGTCTCGGGCCGGTCGAGCGCCTCGTTGAGCGCGATGTTCTCCCGGTACAGCTCCCGGGCCCGGCCCAGGTCGCCCGACATCCGCGCCACGGCCGCCAGCACATGCCTGGGCCGCTCCTCCAGCGCGCGGTCGCCGGAACGCAGCGCGACCGCGAGCGCCTCCTGTGCCCGGACCTCTCCACCCGGCAGGTCACCGCCGCGGATGGCCACCCGGGCCAGGGCATACCTGGCCTCCACCTCGCCGGCCAGGTCCCCGACCGCCTGCGCCCGGTCGATCTCGGCCCGGCTCATCCGCACCACGGCCTCGGTCTCACCGCGCCGGAAGGCCGCGCGCACCTCGTCGCTGAACCTCATCCGGTCAGCCGTTCGCCATGCGTCACGGTGTCGATCCTAGGGTGCCTGACGTGCCCGAACGGGGGTGTTGTGGCGACGGTGCGGGATCTGGGCGGGATACCTGTGCTGGGATGGCAGCTGTGGTCGACCTTCATGTGTTGCGGGTGTTCTGCGGACCGGGCGGGCGCGGCGGCAACCGGCTCGGTGTGGTGAGCCACGGCGCCATGGTGATCGGAGACCGGCAGCGGCTGGCTGTCGCCGCGAAGCTCGGGTTCAGCGAGACGGTCTTCGTCGACGACCCGGCGCACGGCGTGGTCGACATCTACACGCCCAGCGTGCGCCTGCCCTTCGCCGGGCATCCGCTGGTCGGCACGTCCTGGCTGCTGCGACACCTGGGGCACGGCGTGGACGTGCTGCGCCCGCCCGCCGGTGACGTCGCGACCTGGCCGGACGGCGACTTCACCTGGATCGCCGGCCGAGCCGACTGGGCCGCGGGCCGGCAGCTGCGACAGCACGGATCCGCCGCCGAGGTCGACGCCCTGCCTACGCCGCCGCAGGGGACCGGTTTCCTCTACGCCTGGGCCTGGCAGGACGAGGCCGAGGGCGTGATCCGGGCCCGCGCGTTTCCCCGGCGCGGTGACGCCGTCGTCGAAGACGAGGCCACCGGTGCCGCCGCGCTGCTGCTCGCGCACACCCTGGGCAGGTCCGTGGACATCAGGCAGGGCGTCGGTTCGCAGATCCTGTCGCGCCCACGGCCTGACGGCTGGATCGAGGTCGGCGGTCGGGTCGCCCTCGACGAGGTCCGAACGCTCTAGAAAGGCCGCGTTCGGCCGTCAGCTCGATCGGGCCGCCGACGGGTCGCTGACCCGGCCGATGAACAGCGGGATGCGGTCCTTGCCGCCGACGATGGCGAACGCGAAAGGACGGTCGGCGGTGAACCTCGCCTGGGTGGGCGGCGGGCCGCTGAGCGCCATGGCGATGCCCGTGACGGCGGCGGCCTCGGAGCCCCACTCGTCCACGGTGATGTTCGCCTTGTGCACCGCCGCCGAGATGAACAGCCCGGGAGCGATGCCGCTGAAGTCGGCGCCGGCGTGGAAGGCGGCGGTGACGCCCAGCTTGGCGAGCACCGCCTTGAGGTCGATCGAGGAGTCGAAGTCCCACTTGGGGACGGCGACCTCGACCTGGAGTTCGGTGAACGAGTCGCGCAGCCGGGCCAGCACCTGGTGCGCGAGCGCCTCCTCGGGCTTTCCGCCGGGCGGCGGGAGCATCAGCCACATCGCGTACGGACCCTCGGCGTAGGGGAGTTCGATCGCGGTGATGCCGGCGGTCTCGGCATACCGGAGGCGCAGGCCGTTGCGCATCGTCGGCGTGCGGATGACCGTGCCGTCGGCCTTGGTGAAGGCGGCGTCGGCGACGTCGAGGAAGTAACTGCGCCAGTCCGCCTTGAAGTAGACGGTGTTGGCCAGCACCAGGCTCGTGCCCGGGTCGAGACTGTCGAACACCTTCTTGATCCGGCCCGCGGTCTGGCGGTCCACCCACGCGTTGATCTGGTCCAGCGCGTCGCCGGCGAAGTCGACCGGGCGGACCCCTGCCGCGTACTGCTCGGCCAGCGTACGCAGGAAGCTCTCGCCGATCGTGAGGCCGTGCTGCGGGAACAGGGCGTTGCCGATGCTCACCACCGGCGGGTTGCGCTTCGCGCTCCCGTCGCGCGGACCGCCCTTCGGCTTCGGCGGGACGTCGACGGTGGCGAGCTGCCCGCTGATGGCGTTGTACGCCTGGTCGCGTCCGCTCGCCGGGAAGCCGAAGACGGCGTCCAGTTCCTTCGCGGTCGTGCCGCCCGCACCGGCCCGCACCATCGAGAACGCGAGCGCCATGCTCAACGGCGAGGCGACGAAGTTCGCCCCGGGTCCGGCCGCCGCGGCAAGCAGGCGGTGACCGAAGTCGGCGAGGCCGTCCACCGAAGTGGCGACCGGGGCGTCGGCCGGCGGGTCGACCCGGTCGACGCCCGCCGCGGTCACCAGGTCCGGCCCGCCGTCCTCGCCGGCACAGCCGACGAGCGGCACCGCGGCGGCCGCGGCCAGCCCCAGCAGCAGCGCCCGCCGCGTGGCGGTGGCGGCGTCGAGATGTCCTTGGTGCATGGTCGCCTCCCGAGTCGGTCGTCGCGTCCTATGACGTCGATGTCGCCGAATCCGGTTCCGCGCGGCGCGCCTCATCCGGCGTCCTGGCACGGCCGCGCCGTGGACAGCCAACGGTTAAGTTTGTTAACTTCGATCGACTTACATCGACAGATGCCAACGGGAATCTGTTCGTACGTGCGGGAACTCGTGTGAACAGCGAGGTGGATCCGATGCGCAAGCTCACCGCCCTCATCACGGCACTGCTCGCCGCGGCGGCGGGCGCGGTGGTCGCGACCCCGGCGAGCGCGGCACCGGCCGTGTGCGCCCTTCACTGCGACACCCGCGACCCGTCCCTGGCCCGCCAGGAGGCCTTCCCGGTGCCCGAGGTCAACCTCAACGGGCGGCGGCTGGTTCTGCACGTCTCCGACGCCGACCGGATGGCCTGGGGCAGCATCGACAACGGCGTGCCGGGTGACTCCGTCTGGCTCGACCGCAGCTGGACCGACGGTTCCACCTGGGACGGCCTGCTCGGCCGGGCGAGCATCCCGACCACCTGGACGGGCACCCGCACCCTCATGTACAACGTCGCCGACCCGGCTGCCCACCGGCGCGGCATGGTCCGCGCCTGCGGTGACGCGGGTGGGGTCACCTGCACCGCGTGGGCGTACGTCAAGGTCTGCGATGCCGTCTGCGACGGCGCGGACCCGGCCACCGCTGTCGGCGACAGCCAGCCGGTGCCGGGGACCACCATCAGCAACCGCCGCATCGACCTGCACCTCGACAACCGCGGCCTGGCCTGGGCCACGCTGGGTTCGGGCACGGCCGGTGACGAGGTGTGGCTGGACCGCTCGTGGGACGAGGGCGCGTCCTGGCCGGGCGGCTCGTCGCTGGGCCGGGTCAGCGTCCCGGCCGGGGCCACCTCGGTGCGCACCACGATGGTCAACACCCGCGATCCGCGCTCGCTGCTCTACGGCGGGGCGGTGCGCGCCTGTGGCCGGGCGACCGGCGGAGCCAGTGGCAGTTGCACGGCCTGGGCCCGGCCCGCCGCCGACCGCCCGGCCGCCGCCGCGGACGCGCTGGCCCACGCGTACCGCACGGACACCGCGTGGTGGCCGTCGAGCTGGTGGAACTCCGCGGTCGCGGTCACCGCGCTGGGGGACTGGTCGGCGCGTACCGGCCGCACCGACTACCGCTGGCTGATCGACCGGACGTTCGAGCTGAACAAGGGCGTGCTGCCGGCCGGGCAGAAGAGCACCGACGCGATCGAGGGCAACTTCATCAGCCGCGCGATCGACGACACCGGCTGGTGGGCGCTGGCCTGGGTGCAGGCGTACGACGTCACCCGCGACGCCAAGTTCCTGAACATGGCCGTGACCATCGCGAACTACATGCACTCGTACTGGGACGGCGCCTGCGGCGGCGGCATCTGGTGGAACCGCGAGCGCACCTACAAGAACGCGGTCACCATCGGGCTGTACATCCGGCTGACCGCCGCGCTGCACAACCGCCTGCCCGGCGACACGCTGTGGCTCGGCCGGGCGACCGCGGGCTGGAACTGGTTCGCCGCGAGCGGCATGATCAATTCTTCGGGGCTGGTCAACGACGGGATCACCGGCGGCTGCGCCAACAACGGGCAGACCGTGTGGACGTACAACCAGGGGCTGGCCATCGGCGGGGCGGTCGAGCTGTGGCGGGCCACCGGCAACGCCGCGCTGCTGGCCTCGGCGCGGCAGCTGGCCGACGCGGCGATGAACTCGACCGTGCTGACCCGCTCGGGCATCCTGACCGAGTCCTGCGACCCGGCCAACAGCTGCGACGACAACCAGAAGCAGTTCAAGGGCATCTTCATGCGGTATCTGATGGACCTGGCCGACGCCTCCGGGGTGGCCGCGTACCGGACCTACGCGCAGCGGCAGGCCGACGCGATCTGGCAGTCCGATCGCGACAGCCTCCACCGGATCGGGCAGCGCTGGGCCGGCGGCACGCCGAACGCGCGCGACTGGCGCACCCAGGCCTCCGGGCTCGGCGCGCTGCTGGCGGCCACGGCGGGGCCGACGGACCCGCCGACGCCACCGCCGGCCGAGGCGGCCTGGGCGCCGAACGTGTCGTACGCGGCGGGGACGGTCGTTACCTACGCCGGTGCGCGCTGGCAGTGCCGTCAGCCGCACCAGTCGCAGGTCGGCTGGGAGCCGCCGAACGTGGCGGCCCTCTGGTCACGATTATGACGATCAGGCGCGGCGACACGGCGCGGCGAATGCACTATGCGGTGATTGGTCCGTTATGGTGAGGGCGTGGTGCTGAGCGAGCCCGCCCCCGGGCGGAGCCGATTCGCACTTCGCTGAGGGGACGGTCCTGAGGGGTGGCCGTCCCCTCAGCCGTTCCCGCCGCTCGAATGCGACCCAGAACATATCAAACCGATTTGATGTATTCTGGTGAGATGGCGCACGAGCCGCTCGACGGGGTGCCCGAGTTCCTTCGGGCCGCCGGGCATCCCCTGCGCTGGCGCCTGCTCGGTGAACTGGCCACGAGCGACCGCAACGTTCGGGACCTGACCGAACGGGTCCGCGTGCCGCAGAACCTGGTGTCATACCACCTCGGTCAGTTGCGCAGCGCCCGCTTGATCTCCGGTCGGCGCAGCAGCGCCGACGGGCGCGACACCTACTACCGCCTCGACCTCGCCCGCTGTGGTGCGCTGCTGGCCGCTGCCGGAGACACGCTGCATCCCGCGCTTCGGCTGGCCATGCCGCAGCCACCTGCCGCGTCGGCCGTCCGTGCCGGGGCGAGCGTTCTGTTCCTGTGCACCGGCAACAGTTCTCGTTCCCAGATGGCCGAGGCATTCCTGCGCCACCAGTCCCGCTTCGCGGTGCACACCGGCAGCGCCGGCAGCCATCCGAAAGCCGTCCACCCCCATGCGGTGGCAGCGATGGCCGAACACGGCATCGACCTCGCCGGGGCCAGGCCCAAGCACTTCGACACCTACGCCGACGAGACCTTCAGCCACGTCATCACGCTGTGCGACCGGGTACGCGAGGTGTGCCCGGAGTTCGGTGGACGACCGCCGCAAGCCCACTGGAGCATCCCCGACCCGGCCCGCGATCCCGCGGGCTACCCGGCCTTTCAGCGGGTGGCGGCCGAGCTGTCCGAACGGGTCGGCTTCCTGCTGCACACGCTCGCGATTCCACTACCGCCTCTGGAGGCACCATGAACAGCCCGACCGACGCGACCGTCAACGTCCGCTACCTGGTCGATGACGTGCAAGCCGCCATCGATTTCTACACCGACCGCCTCGGCTTCGTCGTCGGCACCGCGTTCCCGCCGGCGTTCGCGGACGTGCGGCGGGGCAACCTGCGGTTGCTGCTGTCCGGGCCGACGAGCTCGGCAGGACGGCCCATGCCCGACGGCAGGACTCCGGCACCGGGTGGCTGGAACCGCATCCACCTCATCGTCGACGACATCGCGGCCGAGGCCGACCGGTTGCGCGCGGCCGGGGTCAGCTTCCGCAACGACATCGTCACCGGCCCTGGCGGGCAGCAGATCGTGCTCGATGACCCCTCCGGCAACCCGATCGAGCTGTTCCAACCCGCCTGATCTCGGCCGACGGCCGACCGCGACCTGCAGCCCGACCTGGTCCGCGGCCCGGCGGGCCCGGTCGATCACCACGGATCGTCCGGGCCCGCCGGTGCGGACAGGATCAGTTCAGGTCGAACCGGTCGAGGTCCATGACCTTGGTCCACGCCGCGACGAAGTCGTTGACGAACTTCTCGCGGGCGTCCTGGCTGGCGTACACCTCCGAGAGTGCCCGCAGCTGGGAGTTGGAACCGAAGATGAGGTCGACCGCGGTGGCGGTCCACTTCACCTGGTCGGTGGCCACGTCGCGGATCTCGTACAGGTGCTCGCCGGATTCGGCGGCCTTCCACCGGGCGCCGGGCGAGAGCAGGTTGACGAAGAAGTCGTTGCTGAGCACGCCGGGGCGGTCGGTGAGCACGCCGTGCTTCGTGCCGCCGGTGTTGGCCCCGAGCGAGCGCAGGCCGCCGACCAGGACGGTCATCTCCGGCGCGGTCAGGTTGAGCATGTAGGCGCGGTCGACGAGCAGCACCTCCGGCAGCTGCTTCTCGCCGGCGTGCAGGTAGTTGCGGAACCCGTCGGCACGCGGTTCGAGGAAGCCGAAGGACTCGACGTCGGTCTGCTCCTGGGCGGCGTCGGTGCGGCCCGGGTGGAACGGCACCGTCACCTCGACGCCGCCGTCGCGGGCCGCCTTCTCCACCGCCGCCGAGCCGGCCAGCACGATCAGGTCGGCCAGCGAGATCTGCGCGCCGCCCGCGGCGTTGAACTCCCGCTGGACGCCCTCCAGGGTCTGCAGGACCGTGGCGAGCTGCCGCGGCTGGTTGACCTCCCAGCTGCGCTGCGGCTCCAGGCGCAGCCGGCCGCCGTTCGCGCCGCCGCGCCGGTCGGTGTACCGGAAGCTCGCGGCCGCGGCCCACGCGGTGGACACCAGCTGGTCGATGGACAGTCCGGAGTCCAGGGCCTTCGCCTTGAGCGCGGCGACGTCGGCATCGCTGACCAGCCGGCCGTCGGCGGCGGGCACCGGGTCCTGCCAGAGCTGGGCCTCCGGGACCCACGGCCCGAGGAAGCGGCTGACCGGACCCATGTCCCGGTGCAGCAGCTTGTACCAGGCCTTGGCGAAGGCGAGCGCGAACTCGTCGGGGTTGGCCAGGAAGCGCCGCGAGATCTTCTCGTACGCCGGGTCCACCCGCAGCGACAGGTCGGTCGTGAGCATCGTCGGCTTGTGCTTCTTCGTGGTGTCGTGCGCGTCGGGGATGATCTCCTCGGCGTCCTTGGCGACCCACTGCTTCGCGCCGCCGGGGCTCGTCGTGAGCTCCCACTCGTAGCCGAAGAGGATCTCGAAGAAGCGGTTGCTCCACTGCGTCGGCCGGTCCGTCCACGTCACCTCCAGACCGCTGGTGATCGTGTCAGCGCCCTTGCCGGTGCCGCTGCTGCTCAGCCAGCCCAGGCCCTGCGCCTCCAGCGGGGCGGCCTCGGGCTCCGGGCCCACGTGGTCGGCCGCGACGGCGGCCCCGTGGGTCTTGCCGAAGGTGTGGCCGCCGGCGATGAGCGCGACGGTCTCCTCGTCGTTCATCGCCATGCGCCCGAAGGTCTCGCGGATGAAGTGCGCCGCCGCGGCCGGGTTCGCGTTGCCGTTGGGGCCCTCGGGGTTGACGTAGATGAGGCCCATCTCGGTCGCGCCGACCCCGGCGGCCATCTCCTTCTCGGAGACGTAGCGCTCGTCACCTAGCCACGCGTCCTCGGGCCCCCAGAAGATCTCCTCGGGCTCCCAGACGTCCTCCCGGCCGAAGGCGAAGCCGAACGTCTTGAATCCCATCGACTCCAGGGCGACGTTGCCGGCGAGCACCAGCAGGTCGGCCCAGGAGATCCGCTGGCCGTACTTCTGCTTGACCGGCCACAGCAGGCGGCGGGCCTTGTCCAGGTTGGCGTTGTCCGGCCAGCTGTTGAGCGGGGCGAAGCGCTGGCCGCCGTCGCCTGCGCCACCGCGCCCGTCGTGGGTGCGGTAGGTGCCCGCCGCGTGCCAGCTCAGCCGGATCATCAGGCCGCCGTAGTGGCCGAAGTCGGCCGGCCACCACTCCTGCGAGGTGGTGAGGACTCCGACGATGTCCTGCCTCAGCGCCTGGACGTCGAGTTTGCCGAACTCCTTGGCGTAGCTGAAGTCGTCGCTCAGCGGGTTGCCCTTGGCCGAGTGGGCGTGCAGCACCGACAGGTCGAGCTGGTTGGGCCACCAGTCCCGGTTGGTGCGCGGACGGCCGCCGGTCTTCGCCGTCGGCGAGGGGATCGCCGGGTTCTCGCTCTCGCTGCCGTGCGCGGTCACGGAATCCTGCGCGACCGGGCAGCCGGCCGCCGCTTTCTCTGCCACGCCCTGCGCGTTCGCAGGCGTGTTGTCCTGGGTGTCGCTCATCTGCTTCCTCCGAACTGGCCGATCAACGGGATTGACGTTCGGCCGCACAGCCGGGGCAGACGCCCCAGTAGACGACCTCCGCCTCGTCGACCGCGAAGCCGTGGTCGTCCGAGGCGGTGAGACAGGGGGCTGCGCCGACCGCGCAGTCGACGTCCGCGATGGCACCGCAGGAGCGGCACACGACGTGGTGGTGGTTGTCGCCCACGCGGGACTCGTAGCGGGCGACCGTACCGGCCGGCTGGATGCGCCGGACCAGGCCGGCTTCGGTGAGCGCCCGCAGGACGTCGTACACCGTCTGGTGGGAGACCGCCGGATGGTCGGCACGCACCAGAGCGATCACGGTTTCGGTGTCGACGTGCGGGTGGTCGCCCAGCACGGCGAGCACGGCCAGCCGGGGCTGGGTCACCCGCAGGGAGACCGCCCGCAGCTGCGCCTCGAAGCCCGACGTCACGCACCCAATATGCCATGATCTGGACCGATTCAAGTTAACTTCGAGGTTTATGGGCGTGTGGCCCAGGATTAGCCCGTTATCGAGATTTGTACGCCACAGCGCAGGGCGCCCGCGGGTGGACACGCTGCTCAGGCCGGCTCGGAAACCCGGCTGCGGGTGAGGCCGGCTCACCATAGGCTGCCGACCGGGCGGCCGGCGCGACGCCGGCCGGGTGGAACGGAGATGAGCAGGCAATGGCCAGTGATCTGTACGCGATCTGCTTCGACGCGATCGAACCCGCGGCTCTCGCGAGGTTCTGGTCGGGGGTGCTGGAGCGGCAGCTGGCCGACGATCCACACGACGGCATCGCGATCCTGCCCGACGACGACACCGGATTCCGGATCCGCTTCGTGCCGACCGGCGAGCCCAAGTCCGGCCAGAACCAGGCGCACTTCGATCTGACGAGCACCTGTCCGGAAGACCAGCAGCAGCGGGTGGCCAGGGCGCTCGAGCTCGGCGGCCGGCGCCTCGACATCGGCCAGGGCGCGGACGCGGCGCACGTGGTGCTCGGCGACCCCGACGGCAACGAGTTCGACGTCATCGAGCCCGGCAACAACTTCCTCGCCGGCTGCGGGGTCATCGGGGCACTGGCCTGCGACGGCACGCAGGCGGTCGGCTACTTCTGGAGCGCGGCGCTCGGGTGGCCGCTGGTCTGGGACCAGGACCAGGAGACGGCGATCCAGTCGCCGCACGGCGGCACGAAGCTGACCTGGGGCGGCCCACCGGTGAAGGCGAAGACGGGCCGGAACCGGCTGCACTTCGACCTGACCCCGCCCGCCGGCGGCGACCGGGAGGCGGAGATCGACCGCCTGATCTCGCTCGGCGCGACCCGGCGCGACCACGGTCAGTGCGAGGCTGGCTGGACGGCGCTGGCCGACCCCGACGGCAACGAGTTCTGCCTGCGGTGACGCTCGCCCCGGGACACCCAGGCCCGGGGCGTCCCTGCTCGGCCGGACCACGGGACACCGCGCGCCGCGCGGACGTGGCACGATGCGGCATGGCCGACATGAACCCCAGAAGGATCGCCCGCATCGTCCTTACCCCGGTGGTGTCCACGGCGCTGTTGGCCGTCGGCGTGATCGCCGTCGTGCTCCTGTGGGGCCTCGGCGGCGACAGGGCGTTCGACCACGCCGACGTGGACTACGTCTACCTGCTGGCGGCCGCGGTCGTCTCCGGGCTTGCGGCCGTGGCGGCGTACCGGATCGCCGGGCCGCTGCGGGCGCGCGGCTGGTCGGCGGTCCTCGCCGTACTGGTCCCGGCCGTGGCGTTCGCGATCCAGCAATGGGGCAAGAGTTCCGGCAAGTGGCAGGCGGGCCTGGTCTGGTTGGCGGGCCTGGCGGTCGTGCTCGTCGTCGCCGCGGTGCTCGCGCGCCGTGGACTGCTCCGTACCGCCTGGCTCGTGGGGGTGCTCGGCGCGATCGCCGTCGCCGACGTCGCGGTGCTGGTCCAGCTCATGCCGTCGACCGGATTCCACGCCGAGCCGGGGGAGACGCTCGACCGCGCGTACGCGCCGCTGTGGCTGCTGTTCGCGCTCGTCGACTACGACTTCGGCCTCGACCCGGCCACGTGGTTCATCGGCGACGCCCTCGACGTGCGCGAGGTGGGCTATCCGATGTACTCGGTGATCGCCCTCGGTTTCGTCGTGCGCGCGATGCGGCGCGACCCGGTTCCCGTCGAGCAGACCCCAGCGGTCGTGCCCGCCGACGCTCAGTGATCGGCGGGCGGCCCGACCGCCTGTCGCAGGCACGTTCTAGGGTCTGCTCGTCGATCAAGGACGACCAGTCGTGGACATGCGGAGGACGAGGATGTTCGAGCACCCGGGCGGCGCGCTGGCGCTGATGGCGCTGATCCATCGGGCGCGCAAGGCGGCGGCCGCGGCAGACCTCGACGCCATGCGCACCACCGCCGGGCACCTGCTGCGCCAGCTCGCCGGCGACACCCTGGTGAACGCCGACGAGCAGGAGATGACCCGGCTCTACGACGAGGCGTTCCCGCTCACCGACCCGACCGACCCGGCCGACGTGCTCGACGCGCCGTGGCCGACCTCGACCCGGATGCAGGCGCTGTCGGCGCTGCTGGACGAGCGGTCCTTTGCCGAGAAGCAGCTGGACCCGCTGGTCGACGCCGCGCTCGACGCCGGTGACCGCAGAGTGCTGCGGGCCGTCGCGCTCACCCCGTTCGGCCGGATCCACGACGCGTCGTGGGCGCTGCTGCTCGACGCGCTGCAGGCGGCGGGCGAGCTGGACGACGAGATCGTGGCGCGGGTCGTGGCTGACGAGGACCTGCTCCGCGACCTGGTCCGCCCCGCTGATCCGGTCGCCTCCGCCGCCACCGGCGACAGGTTCCGGCCCGCCTGGGACGAGCACATGTGGCAGCTCGTCAACGCGCCGGACGTGAACGAGGACCGGCTGCTGACCAGGCCCAGGCCGCGCGGGCTGCGGTTCGTGTTGTGGGCACTGGACTACACCGGCAACTGGCGGGTCGCCCGGCACCTGGGCGCGGCCGAGCTGACCGCCACGGAGCGCGCCCACCTGATCGAGCTGCTGCGCGACGCGCCGGCCGCCCGGCAGGAGCAGGCGTTCACGCTGCGGCTCGGGGCCGGGGACGCGCAGGCGCTGCTGCCGGTGCTCGGCCTGGCGGGCGCCGAGCGGCTGCTGCGCCTGATCCAGTCCGGGCAGGCGGTCAACCGGGTGGTGCGCAACGACCGCGCGGCGATCCTCACCGCCGCCGCCGAGGCCCGCGACGCCGATCTGGGCAGGCTGCTGAAGCTGGCGAGCAACGACGTGGTCGCGGCGGCACTCGGCCTGCGCCGCCGCCCGATCATGACCCGGGTCGGCAAGGATTCGCCGGTGGGCATCACGGCGTACGGGATGCTGCCGCTGGCCGACGGCGAGACGGTGATGGACCGCTGGGTGGCGCTGCGTGAGGTGCACCGGCGCGGCATGGAGCTGTCCGTGGGGGACCGCCGCCGCCAGCACGAGGCCGCCGTGAACGTGGCACTGGAACACCTCGCCCAGGTCGGCGGGTACGCCGACGCCGCCGCGCTGGACGCCGCCGGGGAGGCGGACTGGCCCACGCCGGTGCCGCCGCCGCTGGCCGTCGGGCCGTACACGGCGACGGTCGGGTTCGACGGCTCCGAGCCGGCGATCGTCACGGTGAAGGGCGCCCGGGTGCTGAAGTCGACACCCACGGCCGTGAGCGCGGACCCGGGCCTCGCGCCCCTGCGCGAGCAGCACGAACTGCTGCGCGGCCACACCACGCGGCTGCGCACGATGCTGCACCGCCTCGTCACCGCGGGCAGGCCGCTGCCGCCCGCGGAGTTGGCCCGGTTGCGCGCCACCCCGGCCGGCGCGGCGCTGCTGCCGCTGCTGGTGTGGCAGGACGCGGCCGGCCGGTTCGGGCTGCTCGACGACGTGGACGCCACCGGGCCGGTCACGGCGGCGCATCCGGCCGCGCTGGCCGCCGCCGGGCTGCTGGGCCGCTGGCAGTCCGAGGCGGCCCGGCGCAGGCTGTGCCAGCCCGTGCCGCAGCTGTTCCGCGAGTGGTACGCCCCGACACCGCAGGAGGCCGCCGGAGAGGCGACCCGCTTGTCCGACCGGGTGATCGACGGCGACGCGGCGTCCCGGGAACTGGCGGTCCGCGGCTGGACGGTGCACGACGGCGCACAGCCGTACGCGAGTCGGACGTTCGGCACCCGGACCGCCGTGCTGCACGTCGCCGCGGCGGGATACTGGGGCGCGGGCGATGTCGGCTTCACACGGCTGGAGTTCCGCGACGGCGACAGGCCCGTCGCGGCCGATGGCGTGCCGGCGGCCGTCTTCTCCGAGGCCGTACGAGACCTGGACCAGGCCGCCTGGGCGGGCCGCCGCAGTGTCGACGACTACCGGTCGGGCCTGGCCCGGGCCCGCGCGGAGCTGCTGAGCGCGGCGCTCGGCGACGACACCAAGCGGATCACCCGGCACGGCGACACCGTCGTGGTCGACGGCGCGCGCGCGGTGTACCGGGTGCACCTCGGCACGGAAGCGGTCACCGTCGGCACCCGGCGACAGCCCTGCGACCTGCCGTACGTCTTCGGCGACACCCTGCACCGGGCGCTGTTCCCGACCGTGGACGGCCGGGACCGCGCGACGCTGCGCCTGCTCACCCGGATCCTGCTGCTGGCCGAGGATGAGAAGATCACCGACGAGTGGACCCTGGAGAAGCTGGGCCTGATGCGTCGAACCCCGAAGGTGTGCAGCGCCTGCGGGGGCAACCACTGACGCAGGACGGTTCAGGGCGCGCGGGAGCCGCGGTGGCGTTCCTGCTCCACGACTGCGTCGAGGTCGGCCAACCGGTCGAGCTGGCGCAGCGGCTGGGCGAGCCGGACGTTGCCGTGCAGGCGCTGCCGGTTGCGGTGCAGGAACGCCCAGTATCCGGCGGTGTAGGGGCAGGCGTCGTCGCCCAGCCGGCGGCGCGGGTCGTACGGGCAGGAGCCGCAGTAGTCGCTCATCCGGTTGAGGTAGGCGCCGCCGGCCGCGTAGGGCTTGGTCGTGATGGCGCCCGCGTCGGCGTACTGGCTCATGCCGACGACGTTGGCGGTCATCACCCACTCGTACCCGTCGACGAAGTTGCGGTGGAACCAGTCGGCGAGCGCCGCCGGTCGCCAGCCGCGCTGCAGGGCGTAGTTGCCCAGCACCATCAGCCGCGGGATGTGGTGGACCCAGCCGCGGTCACGCACTCCGGCCAGCACATCCGACAGGCAGTGGGCCTGCACGGCGTCGGCGTCGAGGTCGGCGAACCAGCGGGGCAGCGGGCGGCGGGCGGCGAGTCTGTTGGTGTGCGGGTAGCGCGCGCCGAGGTGCCAGTACAGGTGCCAGATGTAGTCGCGCCAGCCGATGAGCTGCCGGATGAAGCCTTCCGCGCCGGCCAGCGGGACGTGCCCGGCCCGGTAGGCGGCTTCGGCCCGGTGCACGGCGTCGATCGGGTCGAGCAGGCCGAGGTTGAGCGGGGCGGACAGCATGCTGTGGGCCAGCCACGGGTCACCGGCGAGCATGGCGTCCTCGTACGGGCCGAACGCGGCCAGCCGGTGCGTGACGAAGTGCCGCAGCCGGGCGGCGGCTTCGGCGTGGGTGGCCGGGAACAGGCGCGGGCCGTCCCGTCCGGTGAAGACGACGCCTTCGTCCTGCCAGCGGTCGAGGTCGGCGCGCACCTGGGCGTCGATGTCGTCCTCGACGGGCATCGGCGGCGGTGGCACGTCGAGCCTGCCGTCGGCCGGGGGCGGCTCGCGGTTGTCGGCGTCGAGGTTCCACCGGCCGCCGGCGGGTGCGCCGCCGTCCATGAGCACGTCGTGCAGCACCCGGACATGGCGGTAGAAGTCCTCCAGCCGCAGGCTGCGCCGGCCCTGCGCCCAGGCGGTGAACTGGCCGGGGGAGGTGACGAAGCCGCGGGGCTCGTGCACGGTGACCCCGGCGGAGCGCAGCAGACCGCGCGCGGCGCGGGACGTGGGATGGCAGGCGTCGAGTGGCTCACGCACCTGGGCCAGCGCCTCGCGGTAGGTCTCGGTGCGCAGGTGCAAGGCTTGGTCGCCGAGTTCGGCGGCGCGGTGGCGCAGCGCGGACAGGACCAGGTGCGCCTTCTGGCGGTGGAAGGCGCGGCGGCGGAACACCGCCTTCGACTCGATGAGCAGCACCGGCTGGTCGGGCTCGTCGAGGAAGTGTGGTCCGAGCTGGTCGGCGAACAGCCAGCGGCGCATGTCGCCATTGTCGGACGGATCGCGGCCGGTGATCACCTCGCCGCGCCGGACCTGCCGCCGGCGGCCTCGTGGTGCTAGAGGCCGCCGGCGGCCTCCGGTCAGTTCACGGTGATCACCGCGCTGCTGGAGTGGGTGGCGCCGACGCTGTCGGTCAGCGTCAGCCAGGCGGTGTAGGTGCCCTTGCGGGTGTAGACGTGGCTGGCCGACGCGGCGTGGACCGTGGCGGTGTTGTCGCCGAAACGCCACTCGCGGTCCACGATGGTGCGTCCCGGTGGGGCCGTGGACGTGCTGTTGAAGGCGACGGTCAGCGGGCCGGTGCCGGCGGTCGGCGTGGCCGTGACCGACAGCGTCGCACCGGTCTCGGCCTTCACGCCCCGGCCGTTGAAGCGCAGCCAGTCCAGGGCCATGATGTCGGGGTCGCCGGTCTGCCCGGACTTGACGAACCTGAGGTAGAGCGTGAAGGTGCCGCCGGGGTTGGTCAGCGCGACCGTCGGCGACACCACCGAGTCGTAGCTGCCGGTGACCGGGATGGTCGCCGTGCCCAGCAGCGCGCCGGTGGGGGAGCCGCTGCGGAACTCGATCGTGCCGCCGGTGCCCGCCGAGCTGGCCCCGACCACGACGCCGCTGATGTTCTGCAGGTTGACCGGCCCGATGTTGATCCAGTCCCCGTTGTCGATGTCGCCGAGCCGCCGTCCGGCCTGCGCGGTCGCCCGGTCGAGCACGCTCACGCCGGAGGAGGCGTCGAAGTGCTCGGCCTCCATGCTGCGGGTCTGCAGCTCCACCTGCAGGGAGCCGACCAGGGCGGGCGCGCCGGTCGCGCCCGCGTCGGTGTACTGGGCGCTGATCAGGGTGAACAGGTTGGTGCCCGGTCCGTGCCCGTCGCCGCCGCCGGACTCGGTGACCAGCGTGCCGGAGCAGCCGACGTAGTTGTCCAGCGGGTGGGCGTGCGCGTCGTGGCCGAGCAGCGTCTGCACCACCACGCGGCTGCAGTCGATGGCGGTGTCCTCCGGATCGGTGACCGTGACCGTGTACGGGATGCGGTCGCCGAACTCGAAGAAGCCGCCCTGCGGCACGTTGATGGTGACCGTCGGCCGGGTGTTGCCGACGGTGATCTCGGTGCTGGCCACCGCGGTCAGTCCGGCCGCGCCGGTGACGGTGAGCCGGGCGCTGAACCGGCCCTTGGCGGTGTACGTGTACGACGGGTTGGCGGCGGTGGAGTCGACGGTCCCGTTGCCGTCGAAGTCCCACGCGTAGCCGGTCGCCCCGACCGATCCGGCGCTGGAGAAGGTCACTGCCAGCGGCGCGGGCCCGTTGTCCCGGCTCGCCGCGATCTTCGCGGTGGGCGGCATTCCGCTGGCCACGTAGTCGATCCGGTAGATGCCCGCGCCCTCGTTGGAGCCGCCGCGCCCGCTGCCGGACCCGGCCCCGAAGTCGATCACGTACAGCGATCCGTCGGGCCCGAACTCGGCCTCGAACGGCTGGATCCAGCTCATGCCCGCGAAGATGCCGTTGACGGACTGCAGCCCGCCGACCGTGGTGGGTCCGAAGCGCGGGTCGGTGAACGTCTGCGCCGTCTGGTGCAGCGAGAGGGTCTTCCACCACTGCCGGGTCAGCTCGTACACGATCCACTTGCCCTCGAAGTACTCGGGGAACTTCGAGATGCGCGGGTTGGCCGGGTCGTAGTCGTAGACGGGGCCGCTCATCGGGCCGCCGCCGCCCGTGCCGACCTCCGGGAACTGGGCGGAGGCGGAGTAGGCATACCAGACCAAAGCGCTGCGGGCGGCGGGCAGATTGGTCAGGCCGGTGTTGTTGGGGGAGTTGTTGACCGGGGCCGCGCAGTTGAACTTCGCCCCCGAGGTGCTGGTCGCGAAGTTGTAGTCGTTGAAGGCGATGTTGTTGCCGATGCAGTACGGCCAGCCGTAGTTGCCGGCGCTGGTCACCTGGTTGAACTCGACGGTGCCCTCGGGCCCGCGGTTGGCGTTGGCAGCCGTCGCGTCAGGCCCGTAGTCGGCGACCATGACCGCGTTCGACAGCGGGTCGACGGTGATCCGGAACGGGTTGCGAAAGCCCATCGCGTACACCTCGGCCCTGGTCTTGGCCGTGCCCGGCGCGAAGAGGTTGCCCGCCGGAACGGTGTAGGTGCCGTCGGCCTGCGGCCGGATCCGCAGGATCTTGCCGCGCAGGTCGTTGGTGTTGCCCGAGGTGCCCTGGGCGTCGAACGCCCGCCGCCCGGACCGCTCGTCGATCGGGGTGTAGCCGCTGGACTCGAACGGGTCGGTGTTGTCCCCGATCGCGGCGTAGAGGTTGCCGTCCCGGCCCATGGCGATGGAGCCGCCCATGTGGGAGTTGGCGCGGGCCTCGCCGCGCAGCGTCGGGATGGTCAGCAGCCGCTTCTCCGAGCTGAGCGCGATCGTCGCGCCGGTGACCGTGAACCGCGACAGGTTGAGCTGGTTGAGGGTCTTGTCGGACCACAGCAGATAGAGCCAGTTGTTGGTGGCGAAGCCGTTGTCGAGGGTCAGGCCGAGCAGCCCGTCGGACTGGCTGGTCTGGGCGGGCGTGTAGGCGAAGTCGATCAGCGTGGTGACGGCGAGGGTGGCCTGGTCGACGACCTTCACCGCGCCGGTGCGCTGGATGTAGAAGACACGCCGGTCGGGCGCGACGGCCAGCTCGAACGGGTCGGCCAGATCCTCGTCCACCAGGGGCACGCGCTGGAACTGGCCGTTCTGGGTGGCGCTGCAGTCGCCCGCGACCGCGCCGGCGGCCCACTCGATGCCCCAGCGCAGGTGCTCCAGGAACAGCGTGTTGCTGAACGACGAGATGCTGTGCCCGCCGGCGGTGAACCAGGACCGGCCGCCGTCGTAGTTCTGGCACCACGAGTACGCGTGGTCGACGCCCTCGTCCAGGCCGGAGATGCCGTCCCGGACCTTGATCTGGGCGAGGGTGTGCACCCGGCCGGTCGGGTTGGTCTTCCAGTTGTACCACTCCTCGCTGTGCTCCCACAGCTCAGGAAGGTTGCGGGTGGACGGGTGCGCGCGGTCCAGCACCTTGATCCGGCCGGGGAACACCCCGCCGGTCGCGGTGAAGTCCGGGTGGTAGTCGAAGATCGTGCCGACCAGGCCGTCGTACCAGGCCCAGTCGCGCTCGCTGGCCGACGCGGCGTGCAGGCCGGCCCAGCCTCCGCCGCCGCGGATGAAGTTCTGCAGGGCGAGCCGCTGCGACGCGTCGAGCAGGGCTCCGGAGGCGGGCGTGGAGTTGGTGTTGTTGAAGACGAGCGCGTCGAACCGGGCCAGGTTGGCGTCGGTGAACGCGGCGGCGTCGGTGGTGGCCTCGACCTCGAAGTTGTGCGCGGCGCCGAGCTGCTGCACGGCGGCGACGCCGGCGGGGATCGAGTCGTGGTAGAAGTTCGTGATCTTGGAGAAGACCAGCACCCGGAACCGGGGTGCGGCGGACGCCGGCGCGGCCACCGAGGTGGACAGCACCAGGGCGGCGAGGGCGACGATGACGGGCAGGATGCTTCGGCGGCGACTCATGCGGGTGCTCCCGGATGGGGGACGGACGGGCAGGTGAATACGCGTGCGGTTCGCCGAAGAGCCACATCGTAGATCGGTGTTCGCGAATGCGTCAAACGGGCTCGGGTGCGCGTGCCGGGCATGCCAATTCGGACTGTTCGGCTTGACCGCACTCATGAGAGCCAATATGGTCCACGGTCTATAAGTTAACTTAACTAACACTGGCTGGCAACGCCGCGTGGTCCACCCGTCCGAGCGCCCGCGATCTCGTCGCGCGCCGCCGCCAGGAACGGAGCCCCCCGATGAACTCACCGCCGCTCAGGCGTCTCGCCCTGCTCGCCACCGCGCTACTGGTCGCCGTCACCGTCGAGATCGCCGTGGCAGCCCCCGCCGCGGCCGACACCGTCGGCCCGATCACCGGCGTCGCGTCCGGCAAATGCGTCGACATCCCGTCCGCCAGCACCGTCAACGGCACCCAGGTGCAGATCTACACCTGCAACGCCACGGCCGCGCAGACCTGGACCGTCGGCACCGACGGCACCGTCCGCGCGCTGGGCGGCAAGTGCCTCGACGTCGCCGGCGGCGTCAACGCCAACGGCACCAAGGTGCAGATCTGGGACTGCTCGGCGACGAACCCCAACCAGCAGTGGGCCTACAGCAGCACCGCTCGCACGCTGGTCAACCCGGTCACCGGCAAGTGCCTCGACGTGGTCGGCGGCAGCACCGCCGACGCCGCCAAGCTGCACATCTGGACCTGCGTCGCGGGGCTGACCAGCCAGCAGTGGAACCTGGCCGCCGGGCCGCCGCCCGCGTTCACCGACTACCAGGCCGAGAGCGCCACGATCTCGCAGGGCCTGGTCGAGTCCAACCACGCCGGCTACACCGGCACCGGATTCGTCAACTACGACAACGTGACCGGGTCGTACGTGCAGTTCACCGTGTCGGTCACCGCCGCCGGCAACTACCCGCTGACGCTGCGGTATGCCAACGGCACCACCATCGACCGGCCCATGGACATAACCGTCAACGGCAGCCCCGCCGCACCCGGACTGTCCTTTCCCGGCACCGGCGCCTGGCCCACCTGGGTCGACAAGACGATCACGGCCAGCCTGACCGCCGGAACCAACACCATCCGGGCCGCGGCGACGACCGTCAACGGCGGACCGAACCTGGATCGGCTGCGGGTCACGGCACCGTCGGACAGCCAGCCGCCCACCGCGCCCGGCAGCCTGCGGGTCGTCGGCGAGGTCCGGCCCACCGGCGTCGACCTGGCCTGGAACGCCGCCACCGACAACGTCGGCGTCGCCCGGTACGTCGTCTACAACGGCGGCAACGTGGTCGCCGAGGTCGGCGGAAACATCCTCACCGCCACCCTGACCCTGCAGCCCAACACGTCGTACGTCTTCAGCGTGCTGGCCTACGACGCGGCGGGAAACCCGTCGCAGGGCAGCAACAACCTCGCGGTGACCACCCCGTCCAGCACCGACACCCAGCCGCCGACCACCCCGGCCAACCTGCGCGCCACCGGCGTCACCGCGAGCACGGTGACGCTGGCCTGGAACGCCGCCACCGACAACGTCGGCGTGCGGGGCTACCGGGTGTCGCGCAACGGTGTCCAGATCGCCGACGTGCCCGACCTGACCGCGTCGGACACCGGCCTGACACCCGCGACGACGTACCAGTACACGGTGCTGGCCTATGACGCCAACGGCAACACGTCGCCGGCCGGCCCGGTGCTGGCGGTGACCACCTCGACGCAGGCCGGCGGCGGCGACCCGGTCTTCGACCGCAACGTCAACACCCAGCTCGACCTGCCGTGGGGCATCGCCTTCCTGCCCGACGGCAGCGCGCTGGTCGCCGAGCGGGACCGGTTCGAGATCGTCCGGGTGACCCTGGCCGGGCAGAAGACCGTCGTCGGCACCATCACCGAGGCGGTCACCACCACCGGCGAGGGCGGTCTGCTCGGCCTGGCCGTCGGCCCGAACTTCGCCACCGACCACTGGGTGTACGCGTTCCACACCGCCGCGTCGGACAACCGCCTCGTCCGGTTCAAGTTCGAGAACGGGACCATCGGCCCGCGCGAGGCGCTGGTCACCGGCATCGCCAAGAACCGGTTCCACAACGGCGGCCGGGTCAAGTTCGGCCCCGACGGATACGTCTACGTCACCACCGGCGACGGGCAGGACAGCAGCCGGGCGCAGAACCTCAGCTCGCTCAACGGCAAGATCCTGCGGGTCACCACCACCGGGGCGGCCGCGCCGGGCAACCCGTTCGGCACCCGGGTCTACAGCTGGGGCCACCGCAACCCGCAGGGCCTGGCCTGGGACTCCCAGGGCCGGCTGTGGTCCTCGGAGTTCGGCGACAACACCTGGGACGAGCTCAACATCATCACCGCGGGCTCCAACTACGGCTGGCCGACCTGCGAAGGCACCTGCAGCAACCCGAGCTTCGTCAACCCGGTGCGCACGTGGAGCACCGCGTCCGCGTCGCCGAGCGGCCTGGAGATCGTCAACGACTGGATCTACATGGCCGCCGTGCGCGGCACCCGGCTGTGGGTCATGCGGATCACCGGGAACACCACCGACACGCCCCGGGCGTTCTTCAACGGTTCCTGGGGCCGGCTGCGCACCGTGGTCAAGACGCCCGACGGCGGGCTCTGGCTCACCTCGACCAACAACGACATGAACGGCGGCACGCCGACGGTGCTCAACAACGTCATCGTGCGGCTGCGCTTCGCGTCCTGACCGGTGCGGGCCCGTGGCGACCTGACACGGGCCCGCACCCCGACGACAGCAAGGAGTTCGTACATGAAGATCATCAGCAGGTCCTGGCGCGCGGCCACCGTCGCGTCACTGGTGACGCTGGCCGCCCTCGCCGTCGGCGCGACCCTGCCGGCGTGGGCCGCGCCGACCCGCTACGAGGCGGAGTCGGCGACCATCGCGCAGGGCGTGGTGGAGTCCAACCACTCCGGGTATTCCGGCTCGGGGTTCGTCAACACCGACAATGTGACCGGCTCGGCGGTGCAGTGGACGGTCACCCTGCCCAGCGCCGCGAACGCGACCCTGACCATCCGGTACGCCAACGGCAGCGGGGCCAACCGGCCCGCCGACATCATCGTCAACGGCGCCGTCGTGTCCGCCGCCGGCGCCTTCAACGCCACCAGCGCGTGGACCACCTGGACCGACAAGACCGTCACCGCGCTCCTCGCGGCCGGGACCAACACCGTCCGGGTGGCGGCGACCACCGCGCAGGGCACCGCGAACCTCGACTACCT
Source organism: Catellatospora chokoriensis (assembly GCF_011297315.1). NCBI lineage: Bacteria > Bacillati > Actinomycetota > Actinomycetes > Micromonosporales > Micromonosporaceae > Catellatospora > Catellatospora chokoriensis. The sequence continues at coordinate 322,349 of NZ_JAAOTI010000003.1, read as the reverse complement.
CGACGTCGAGGTGAGCACTGCGCCGACGCAGACGCTGCTGTCGCGCGGCAAGCCCGCGACCGCGTCGTCGGTCGAGGACGCCACCCTGCCGGCCGGCAACGCCGTCGACGGCAGCACCACGACCCGGTGGGCCAGCGCGGCCGGTGTCGACCCGCAGTGGCTGCGCGTCGACCTGGGCGCGCCGTCGGCGATCAGCCGGGTGGAACTGAACTGGGAGGCGGCCTACGCGACCGCGTACCGGATCGAGGTCTCCACCGACGGCAACGCCTGGACCAGTGTCTACAGCACGGCCAGCGGCAACGGCGGCACGGACTCGATCACCGGGCTGACCGCCAACGGCCGCTACGTGCGGGTGTACGGCACCGCGCGGGCGACCCAGTGGGGATACTCGCTGTGGGAGTTCGACGTCTACGGCACCGGCCCCTCCGTGCCGCCCAGCCCGTCGGCCTCGCCCAGCCCGCCCACAGGCACGACGCCGGTCGCGATCAACGGGCAGCTGCGGGTCTGCGGCGTGAAGTTGTGCAACCGGTACAACCAGCCGATCCAGCTGCGCGGCATGTCGACGCACGGCATCCAGTGGTATCCACAGTGCGTCAACGACGCCTCGCTCAACGCCCTCGCCACCGACTGGAACGCCGACGTGCTGCGGGTGTCGATGTACATCCAGGAGGACGGCTACGAGACCAACCCGCAGCTGTTCACCGACCGGGTGCACGGCTACATCGAGCAGGCCACCGCCCGCGGCATGTACGTCATCGTGGACTGGCACATGCTCACCCCGGGCGACCCGAACTACAACCTGGCCCGCGCCCGCACCTTCTTCACCGCGATCGCCCAGCGGCACGCCGCCAAGACCAACATCCTGTACGAGGTGGCCAACGAGCCCAACGGCGTCGGCTGGGCCGCGATCAAGAGCTACGCCGAGCAGATCATCCCGACCATCCGCGCCATCGACTCCGACGCGGTCGTGCTGGTCGGCACCCGGGCCTGGTCGTCTCTCGGCCTGTCCGACGGGGCCGGCGAGACCGAAGTCATCAACAACAAGGTGAACGCGACCAACATCATGTACACCTTCCACTTCTATGCCGCCTCCCACGGCAGCAGCTATCTCAACGCGCTGTCGCGGGCGGCGGACCAGATCCCGATGTTCGTCACCGAGTTCGGCACCCAGGAGGCCTCCGGCGACGGCCCGAACAACTTCACCCAGGCACAGGCGTACCTCGACCTGATGGCCGCGAAAAAGATCAGCTGGACGAACTGGAACTTCAGCGACGACTTCCGCACCGGGGCCGTCTTCACGACGGGGACCTGCGGCACCGGCCCCTACGCCGGAACCAGCAGGCTAAAGCCCGCCGGGGTCTGGGTGCGCGACCGGATCCGCACCGCGGACAGCTTCCCCACCGGCTGACCGCGCGAGCCCACGGCGGTCCCCGGTGATCCGGGGACCGCCGTGTACGGGCACCGGGGCCTCACTGTGCTGAGACGCCGGCGTCGCGGCCGGCGGCCAGACCTCCGTCGACGACGGCGACGGCGAGCGGCCGGACCGCCTCCGGCGTCACCAGCTCGACCGGGCCGGTCACCAGCGCGAAGAGCGCCCCGCCGTACATCACCAGCAGCGCCGGGATCGCGGCCGGCGGGATGGCCAAGCCCACCTCGGCGTGGTGGTCACCGGTGAAGGCGGCCATCGCGGCCATGAGCTCGTCGATCGCCGCCGACAGCGCGGGCCGGCGCAGGCTTTCCAGGCGCAGCTCATAGATAGCGAGATACCGGTTGCGGTGCGGGCCCCCGGCGAGCAGGAGCGAACCCGCGATCAGCTCGATCGCGAGCGCGCGGCCGTCGAGGCCGCCGGCGTGGGCCGCGGGGTCCGGAACGGTCGCGCTCCGCGCGGCTTGCGCCATGTCGGCCTGATGCTGCTCGATCACCCGCCGGGCCGTCGCGACGAGCAGGGCCTCGCGGGAGCGGAAGTAGTTCGACGCGGTGCCGGCCGGCAGCCCGGCCCGGCGGTCGACGGCCCGGTGGGTGACCCCGTGGACCCCGGATTCGACGAGCAGCTCGATGGCGGCGTCCGCGAGCTGCGCCCGCCGCTGTTCGTTGGGTGGTGGCACCCGGCCATCCTATGGCACCATGCGTTGTACAACGTACGTAGTGAACGGTGTCTCGGAGGACTTTCGTGGAGATCTTGATCGCCGGTGGCGGCATCGGCGGCCTGGCCCTGGCCCGCGGCCTGCTCGGCGCGGGCCACCGGGTGCGCGTGCTGGAGTCCGCCCCCGCGCTGCGGACCGGCGGGGCGGCCGTCACGATCTTCAGCAACGGCGCCGCTGCGCTCGCCGGACTCGGCGCGCCCCTCGACGGCTTCGGCGGACGGCTCGACGTGCTGCGGTTCGACACCGCAAACGGGGCGACCATGGTCACCGCCGACCTCGCGGCCGTCGCCCGCCGCACCGGCTTCCCGGTCGTGAGCACGCCCCGCGCCCGGCTCGTCGAGCACCTCGCGCGGGGCGTGGACGTCGAGTTCTCCCGCGAGCTCGTCGACGTCGAGGTCCGCCCCGACGGCGTGACCGTCACCGACGCCACCGGCGACCGCCACGTGGCCGACGTGGTGGTGGGCGCGGACGGCCACCGCTCCGCCGTGCGCCGCGCGGTCCTCGACCCGACCCCCGCCGTCGAGAACGAGTGGACCACCTGGCAGGGCCTGACCCCGGTGCTGCCCGAACTCGCCGCGAGCGCGACCGGGGTCTGCGTCGTCGGGCCGGCCGGGCTGGTCGGCATGCTGCCCTCGGGCGACGGGCTCCTGCAGTGGTGGTTCGACGTGCCGAGCCCCCTGACGGGCTCACCCGCCGCCGCGCTCGCCGAGCGGTTCACCGGCTACGGCCCGCTCGTCTCCGCGCTGCTGGCACAGGTCCGCGACGCCGACCTGGAATCGTTCCGGCACGTGACGCACCGCATCCCGGATCAGTGGGGACGCGGCGGCGCGACGCTGCTCGGCGATGCCGCGCACGCCTTCCCGCCCACCCAGGCACAGGGGGCCAACCAAGCACTGGAGGACGCGTGGGTGCTCAGCCGGGTGCTGCGTGAGACTTCGGCGTCGGTTCCGGACGCGCTGCGCCGCTACGAGCGGCTGCGGGCGCCGCGGGTGCGCAAGGTCTCCCGCCGGGCGGTGAGCGAGCGGACCAACAAGCCCGTCCCCGCGCCGCTGCGCGTGCTCACCAGGCTCATCCCGTCCGGCGTCATCGCCTCGGCGTACGCGGCGCAGCTGCGCGGGGTCAGCAGCGTGCTCAACGACGAAGTCTGACGGCCGGCGCACCGCGGAACTGACACCATCGGGTGATCCTCGGGCACATCGGCATGATCTGCGCGGGTCGGGGATACTGGCTCGACCGTGACGAACATGCTGGTGAAGGGCGGAGACGATGCGCCCGGATCACTTATGAGGGCGTGGTGCGATCCACCCGCCGACAACACGGTCCCACTCAAGATCGCGATGATCGCCCCGCCGTACTTCGACGTGCCACCGGCCGCTTACGGGGGGATCGAGGCGGTTCTCGCGGACCTGTCCAATGCCCTGGTCGAACTCGGCCACCAGGTGACCGTGGTCGGCGCCGGCCGGGACGGCACGAAGGCGAGGTTCTGGCAGGTATGGGAGCGGGCCGTGCCGGAACGGCTGGGCGAGCCCGGACCCGAGATCATCTACGCCACGCTCACCCGCCGGGTGGTGCAGAGGCTGGCCGCCGCGGGCGAGGTCGACGTCGTGCATGACCACACGTTCGCCGGGCCGCTCAACGCCCCCGCGTACGACGCGATGGGCCTGCCCACGATCGCGACCGTGCACGGTCCGGTCGACTCGGAGCTGCGCGGTTACTACCGGACCCTGGACCGTGACCTGTCCCTGGTGGCGATCAGCGCCCGGCAACGCGCACTGGCTCCGGAACTGAGGTGGATCGGCACCGTCCACAACGGTCTGCGCCCGGCCGACTGGCCGTTCCAGCGCGAGAAGAAGGACTACGCCCTGTTCCTGGGCCGGTTCAACGCCGACAAGGGCGCGCACACCGCCGTGCTCGCCGCGCACGAGGCCGGGCTGCCCCTGATCCTGGCCGGCAAGTGCGCCGAACCGGCGGAGAAGAAGTACTACGCCGAGCAGGTGGAGCCGCTGCTCGGGCCGAACGACCAGATGATCGGCATCGCCGACGCGACACTCAAGCGTGAGTTGCTGGCAAATGCCCGGTGCCTGCTGTTCCCCGTGCAGTGGGAGGAACCCTTCGGCATGGTGATGATCGAGGCGATGGTCTGCGGCACGCCCGTGGTGGCGCTGCGCGGCGGTGCGGTGCCCGAGGTTGTGCGGCACGGCGTCACCGGAATGGTCTGCAGTCAGCCGAGCGATCTGCCCGCTGCGCTGCACGCTGCCGCAGTGCTCGATCCGGTGCAGTGCCGTGAGCATGTCGTACGCAGCTTCAGCGCCCAGCGGATGGCGGCCGGGTACGTGCGTGCGTACCGGGCCGCGCTGGCTCAGCGCCGGGACTCCCGTGTCGACACACCGCATGCCCGCCTGGCGCCTGAATCGGCAGGCTGAGCGGCCCGCATCGCGCCCGGTCGGTCCCGGCCGGGCGGCGATGCGGCTTCGCCCAGCTCGTCGGGCTGGGCACGTTGCCGGCCACGGTGCAGCGCTGCTTCCACAGCGGTCAGCGGCTCGCCTGCGGGTACGACGGCAACCGGGTCGGGATCTGGCATATCGGCGCGACGGCATCCTGAGCAAGGCGACCCGCCGCACGGGTTGGACTGTCGGCAGGAGACGTTCGTCACTTTCGGTGCCGGCGGGCTCGGCCTAGCGGCGAGTGGTCGGGCCTGCGCCATCGACCGTGTTCGTCACCGTGTGTGGCCGTCCGATGACGCCTGTGTGTTTGGCAGCGCCGCCGAGGCTCGTTACGTTGGTGGTCGCATCACGGTTGACCCGACTCCGGCTCGTCCGGAGACCATCCGACAGCTACGGAGCGTTCGTGACCTACCGGCCAGAGCTGCTGAAGGAAAGCGAGCGCTACCGAGGTCGCCGTCGCGCACCGGTTCCCTCCCGCCGAAGGTACGCGGCCGTGCTCGCGACCGCGGCGGTCGGCGCGGGGGCCGTTGCGCTCAGCACCGGCGCGGCCATCGACGACGCGAAGCCCGATGTCGCCGCGGGTGAGGTCGCCGCGTATGCCCAATCCCCGGAGCTGAGCGCCCGTGCCGATGCGGCCGAGCGTGCCAACCGTGCCGACGAGCGCGCCTCGACCCTGGCGGCGAGCACCGCCGACGGCTGGGTGCTGCCGCTGCACGAGTACGAACTGCGCACCAGCCACGGCGACTCGCGCCCGGGCATTGACCTGACCGGCCTGCCCGAGGGCACGCCATTCGCGGCGGTGCATGCGGGCACGGTGGTGCAGGCCGGCTGGAACGGCGCGTTCGGCTACTCCGTCATCGTCGACCACGGCGACGGCGTGCAGACCGTGTACGCCCACGCCAGCAAGGTCCTGGTCAAGGCCGGCCAGCAGGTGGCCGCCGGCACGGAGATCGGGCTGCTGGGCAACAGCGGCCTGTCCCGCAGCCCGCACCTGCACCTGGAGGTGCATGTCGACGGCGCGGTGCAGAACCCGCTGACCTGGTTCCAGAAACGCGGCCTCGACTTCGACTTGGAGATCGAGTCGCCCTACGGGGCGTGACGTCGCCGCCTCACCGCGGCCCGGCGTCGGGCCGGTGACCGGGCAGCGCCCGGGAGACCCGGAAGGCCCGAATCTCCGGGGCGCTGCGGTCGGGCGGGTCAGTTCGGGTTGGCGGCGTGGGTGAGCGTCTCCCAGGCCACGAACAGGTTGTTGGTGCCGGCGGGGCGCTGGTTGAGGGTGAGCGTCTGGGTGTTGGTCATGCCGATGCCGAGCCGGAAGTTCAGCGCGTTGAAGCCGACCTCGGTGATCGGGCCCAGGCCCAGGTGCAGGCTGCCGCCGCACAGCCACGACGGCGCGGCGGTGCCGAGCTGGTACTTGGCATGGAAGCCCAGCGCGTGGCGCAGCCGGTCGGTGAACTCCGGGTAGAGGTCCTGGCCCTGGATGCGGCTGGTCTCGGCGATGTGGGTGGCCGAGGAGATGCCGTATCCGGTGTGCGTGAAGTCGCGGCAGGTCTCCTGCGACAGCCCGTCGACGAAGGTGCTCTGCCCCTGCCAGTAGTTGATGATCTCGCTGGGGGTGTCGATGCCGCCGCCGGGTCCGTACGGCACGGCGCCGTCGGTGGCCAGGTAGAAGTAGGCGCGCATGCGGTTGCGGAACCTGGTGACGGCCCGGTCGTAGGCGGTGCGGTCCTCCAGGAAGACCGCGATGCCGATGACGGCCTCCATCATGGACATGTCCCAGTTGCCGTTGCTGGTGGTGTTGCCGTTGACCACCTCGGGCAGGTACACGTTGCGCAGCATGGTGGCGAACCGGGTCGCGTTGGGCCAGCCGGTGTACGTGTACCGGATGATCTCGGCGGCGCGCGGCCAGGTGGACCCGGCCCAGGCGGTCTGCAGTGGGGCGTTGCTGTTGGTGTGGTCGACGATCACGGCCGACCAGGCGTCCATGAGCTGGATCGCCTTCTCGGCGTACCGGCTGTCGCGGGTGATGTACCAGGCCAGCGCCATGGTGTACGCCGCGATCGCGTCCTCACGCTCGTCGGTGCAGCCGAGGTTGGGATTGGAGTAGGAGCCGCACTCGACCACGGCGCGCGGCTTCGGGGCGCGGGTCAGCGAGGCGTAGCGGCTGCCCATCATCTGGTCGTAGGCCTGCCGCCAGGGCTGGGCGTTGCTGTTGACCTTGCCGCGGACGAAGTCGAGCTGGGCGCGGCTGACGAGCACGCCGGGGTGGGCGAAGGTGGCGGGGGCGGCCTCGGCGCGCCGGGCCGACCCGCCGGGTATCACGGCGAGCGTGGTGCCCAGCAGCGCGATGAGGGCAGTGGCGAGGGCGAGCGGCATCCGCCGTCGGGTGTGGAGCATCGGCGTCCTCCCTGAAGACTCCAGGGCTCGGGAGCGGCCAAGCCGCGAACTGTAAGGTAACTTTCCTTACTAAACAGGGTCGATCTCCAGGATGTCAACACCTTCGATGTGCCTCACGCCGCGAGCTTGGCGAGGATCTCCTTCATGCGCCGGATCTCGATCTGCTGGTCGGCGTTGACGTCACGGGCCAGCCGGTCGCTGGACGGTTCAATGCCGCCACCGGTCCGGTAGAGCTGTTCGACCATCGTCACCGCGCCCTGGTGGTGCCGGATCATGTAGTCGAGGAACAGCCTGTCGAACGCCGGGCCCTCCGCCTGCGCGAGGCGCGTCAGGTCGGTCTGGTCGAGCATGCCGGGCATCAGCTCGCCGTGGCCGACGTGGTTCGCGTGCGGCGCCGGCAGCGCCTCCCGCCGGCCGGTCAACCAGTGTTCCATCAGCGCGATCTCGTCCTGCTGCGAGATCTTGATCCGCGCCGCCAGCTGGGCGATCTCGGAGCTCTCGCTGCGCCCGGCGACCAGCGCGGTCATCTCCAGCGCCTGCCCGTGGTGCGGGATCATCCTGCGCATGAACTCGGTGTCCGCCGCGTTGTGCGGCGGCGCGGACAACCGGGCGACGTCCTGGGGGGAGAGTGTGCGCGCGGACTGGCCGGGTGCGCCGGGCTGCACGACGCGGAGCGTGGGTCCGGCCTCGGCCGGGCCGGTGTCGCCGCCCGGCAGCATGACGACCGCGTACGTCGCGAGACCGGCCGCGACGACGGCGGCCACGGCGGCGATGACGAGGCGGCGGGATCCGAGCATGATTCAAGACGTTAACCGATGTACGGCTCCCGCCGCGAGCGTCGGTCAGCCGCCGTAGGGCCGCGTGATGATCTCGAGGTTGTGCCCGTCGAGGTCTTCCCAGTAGAGACCGCGGCCGCCGTCGTTGTGGTTGATCTCGTTCGGTCGGCTGTGGAACGGGTCGGCCCAGAACGGCAGCCGGCGGTCGCGGATCCGCGTCCAGATCTGGTCGAATTCGTCCTCGGTCACCAGGAACGCGTAGTGCTGGGTGCGGATCGGACCGTCGGCCCTGACGACGTCCAGCGAGACACCGTTGGCCAGCCCGACCACCCGGAACGGGCCGTAGGTCGCGGCCGGTGCGAGGCCGAGCAGATCGACCAGGAAGTCCGCGGTCCGGTCGCGGTCGGTGGCCATGACGATCGTGTGATTGAGCTGTACGGGCATGCTGTCTATATTGCCCGAAACCTGGAAGGGGCGGCCCGCCGTCGCCGGTGAGCCGCCCCGCGAAGGTTTCGCGCCGTGCTCAGTCGAGCGTGGCGCACTGGCCGGCGGCAGGGCCCCGGACCGTGTTGGCCGCACCGAGGTTGATCGGTGCGGGGGAGTTGCCGGAACACGCGAGCGGGCCGTTGATCGTGCTGCCCGCGATGATCGCCTCCACGCCGGGCGTCGTGTTGCCCGACAGCGAGACCGGGCCGTGCACCGTCGAGTCGACCACCGCCACGCTGCCCGTGGCGCCGGAGACGGCCAGCGGACCGCGCACCGTGCTGTGGTAGACGTGCACCGCGGCGGCCGACGACGCCGAGACCGGGCCGGAGATCGTCGAGTCGATCGCGAGCAGCGTCGCACCCCTGCGGACGGTGACCGGGCCGCTGACGGTCGCGCCGTCGAGGCAGGTCACGCCCGATACCGTCAGCGGGCCGCGGTGGCTGCCGTCGATGGTCGTGGTGCAGGTGCGGGCCAGTTGGTCGAAGCGTGCCCGCGCGACCGCGAAGCTCGGCGCCCACGTGATCTTCTGCTGGCTCTGGGCGTTGAACTCGGTCAGCCGGACCTGCCGGGCCGCGGCGATCTCCGCCGCGGTCAGGTGCGCGCTCGGCTTGAGGCCGAAGACGTCGAACCCGCGCGCGATCTCGCTGCCGTAGACCTCGCCGTTGTACCAGTACGCCGACCACATGCCGCCCAGGACGAGCCCGGTGGCCGAGATCGGGCCGCGGTCGAAGTACCCGATCTCCTTCGGGTGCGCCGAGTCGGTGTAGTCGACCAGCGAGATGCCGCCCTGGTACCAGGCCTGGGCCATGATGTCGCGGCCGGGCACCGGGATGAGCGAACCGTTGTGCGCGACGCAGTTCTCGGTCAGCGTCTGGGGCACCGGCAGCTTGTAGTAGCTGCGGAACTCCATCTTGCCGTCGACGATGTCGAAGACCGCGTTCGCGCCCCAGCTGGCCTGGTCGGTCGGACGGCACCGGGCCGCCGTGCCGCCGCCCCACTCGTCGGTGAAGATGACCTTCTTGCCGTCGTTGGTCAGCGTCGCCGAGTGCCAGTAGGCGAAGTTGGGGTCCGCGACCTCGTCCAGGCGGACGGGGTTGGCCGGGTCGGAGATGTCGATCAGGATGCCGTTGCCCTCGCATGCGCCCACCGCCAGTCCGAGTGCCGGATAGGCGGTGAGGTCGTGGCAGGCGTCGGTGATGGGCGTGGGACCCCAGTTCATACCGGACGGGTGGGTCGGGGCCGGTGGCGTGTTCTGCAGCCCGTCGATCGCGCCGGTGGCGGGGTCGGCGAACAGCCGCGGACCGTTGACGACGGCCGCCGAGGCGGGATCGGCGACCGGGACCTTGATGACGTCGATGCGCCACCGGGACGGGTTCTCGCCGTTGGCCGGGTTGTTGTTGCAGCCCGCCATCGTCGCCGCCGGTCGGACCCCGGCGGTGCCGGACACGTACACGTACACGTTGGCGGGGTCGTCCGGATCGGTCACCACGGAATGCGTGTGCGAGCCGCGGCACAGCTGGACGGCCGCGACCTGCGTCGGTGTGGTGATGTCGCTGATGTCGAACACGCGCACGCCCTGGAAGCGCTCGCCGACGGTGGGGTTCGTGCCGCAGTCGACGCGCGCCCGGCTCTCCTCGACCGACATGAACAGCAGGTCGCCGTGGACGGACACGTCGCCCTGCCCGCCGGGGCAGACGACGCTCGTCACGACCGACGGCGCGGACGGGTCGGAGACGTCGAAGACGTTGAACCCGTTGAAGTTGCCCATGATCGCGTAGTCGCCGGTGAACGCGAGGTCCGACGCGACGAACCCGAAGTCGCCGGGATTCGCGGGGTTGACGAAGCCCGGTGGCTTGTCGACGTGGGCGAGGTGTTCGAGGTTGCTGATCGCGGTCTGCGCGTCGAGCCAGCCCGGCCCGAGGCCGATGCGGGGGTCCGGATCGTCGGCGGAGGCCGTGCCCGGTGTCAGCCCGGCGAGGAGCACGACTGCCGCGGTGGCGGCCAGTGCCGTGCGGATGATGCGTTTCGAGGTGGATGCCATGTGTCGCGCCTCTCTTGTGGAGGGGGCTCAACCGGGTGCGGCATGTAATGAGCGAGAAGGTCGCCGCACCTCACCGGACGGTATCGAAGGCGGGCGATCAGGGCAAGAGGAATGGCTCGCCGTGCGGATGGTGGCATCATCTCGTCGCCGACCCGGTGGCGCTCGGCGGTCACAGGCGCGAGATGACCAGGTGCCCGGTGAGGTCGAAGTAGGTGTAGTAGCGGTAGTCGCCGTCGGCCGGCTGCCCGACGCCCGCGCCGGCCTGCTCGCCCAGGTCGCTGGCGTGGAAGCAGGTCGGGATGCAGCCCTCGGAGTATCCGTAGAAGACGGAGCCGTTGTCGCCGCGGAAGGTGACGTACAGGTCGGCGGTCGCCGACGACAGCCCGGGCGCGGCGGTGCTGCCGACCGCGGCGGTGACCTGCGAGCGGTGGCCCAGTGCCGCGGACCCGGTGAACGAACCGATCTGGACGCTGTGCGCGCCGTCGCCGGACGCCCAGGCCAGCACCAGGCCCAGGTTGCTGCTGCCGCTGTCGTCGTAGACGAGGGCCGGCCCGGCGACGCTGGTGTCGGCCAGCACCACCCGGTTGGTCAGCGTCATCGCTCCACCACCCGCGCATGCCGAGGTGTTGAGGCGGGCGACGTTGAGGCGGCCGTCGGGGCCGGTCCAGGCCAGGTGGCGTACGCCGGCGGGATCGGAGGCGAGGGCGGGCGCGTGTGCGGACACGATCCCGGTGAAGGCGGTCCGGCAGGTCAGCGCCGAGCCGGTGGTGTACGCGGCGGTCAGCGTGTTGCCGTTGTCGCCGGCCGGCCAGGCGACGTAGACGCCGGTGCCGTCGGTGTCGAGCGCGGCGCCCTCGCCCTGCGGCACGCGCTCGGCCCCGGGCACCTTGGTGATGCGCAGGCCGGCGCTGGTGGAGTAGCCGACGACCAGTTGCTTCGCGGCGGCGGCGCCGGAGGAGCCCGCCCACGCGATGTACATCCTGGTCCCGGCGAGTGCCAGCGCCGGCCGGCCGCTGCCGGTGTTGCCGAGAGTGAGCGCGGACGCCGGGGCGCCGGCGGAGGCGGCGAGCAGGGTGGCGGCGATCGTGGTGGCGCACAGCCGCAGCGCGAGCCGTCGACGGTTCATGGGTTGCCTCCAGGGGCTGTGGTGGACGCGCCGATGCGGGTGCCGAGACCGGGAGAGCGCTCTCCGGACGCCGCTCAAGTCTCCGGTGCCCGACACGTCCCGTCAAGACAATCGTCTATGCGGCGACCGGCGAGGTGTGAACCGAGTACGTCGTGATACCTTCGGCGGCGCCGTGCACCGCGATGACCTGAGGAGGTGAGTCCGATCAACACAGCGACAGTGACCAGTCGGGACTCCCTCCCCTGCATGGCCTAGGGAGCACCCGCGCGGAGCACCTCGAAGGGGTGTACGCCATGGGCTTCAACATCACTTCCTCGGCGTCGTCGGACGGCGTCGTCGAGCATCACTTCACCCTCGGTGAGATCCCCGGTGTGCTGTGGACGCCGGAGGGAGCGGCCGGTGACCGGCCCCTGATCCTGCTGGGGCACGGCGGCGGCCAGCACAGGACGGCGCCGCCTGTCGTGGCCGGCGCCCGCCGCTTCGCCGCCGAATGCGGCTATGCCGCGGTGGCGGTCGACGCTCCGGGCCACGGGGACCGGCCCAAGACTCCCGAACTGGCGCAGGCCTTGACCGACATGCGGACCCGCGCGGCTGCCGGCGAGCACATGTTCGCATTGGTGGCCGGGTTGCACGCCCTGCTGGCCGAGCAGGCCGTTCCGGAGTGGCGTGCGGTCCTGGACGCGGTCGCCGAACTCGACTGCGTCGGCCGTGGCCCGGTCGGCTATCTGGGGATGTCACTCGGCTGCGGGTTGGGCGTGCCGCTGGTCGCCGCCGAGCCGCGCATCCGTGCCGCGGTGCTCGGCCTGTTCGGCGCGCGGGGACTGGCCGCGGCCGCCGCGCAGATCACGGTCCCGGTGCAGTTCGTGATGCAGTGGGACGACGAGCGCGTGCCGCGGCAGGAGAGCCTCGCCCTGTTCGACGCGTTCGCTTCGGCCGACAAGACGCTGCACGCCAACCCCGGCAGGCACGGGGAGGTGCCCGCGTTCGAGTCGGAGGACGCGATGCGCTTCTTCTCCCGGCACCTGGGCTGACAACGACGCGGTCCGCCCGTGGCCCGTAGGCGCGGGCGGACCGCGACGAACGCCCGTGGTCGGCGACGAACCCGGTCGAGTGCGGAGATTCGGCCGGTATATTTATATTTGCCAGGCCAAGAGTGGGAGGGGCGGATAATGCAGATTAATTCGGTCAGTCCCATTGATTGGGCGATCGACATGCTGGACGAGGCGAAAACCGCCGAGGACGTCCAGACCGTCCTGCGCTGCAGCGCTCGTGCCGCAGTGCAGGCCCAGGGGGTGACTGTGGTGCAGCTCGACCACGGCGAGTGCCACTACCTGGACGAGGATGCGATGAGCCCGCTGTGGAAGGGCCAACGCTTCCCGGCCGAGTCGTGCATCAGCGGGTGGGCGATGCTCCACGATCAGACCGTGGCGATCCGGGACATCCGCACCGACAGCCGGATCCCGCAGGCCGCCTATCGCCCGACGTTCGTGCGGAGCCTGCTCATGGTGCCGATCCGGGTGGCCGGATCGCCGGTCGGCGCGATCGGCGCCTACTGGGCAGACCTGCACCAGGCCAGCAGTGAGGAGGTGGCCGTCCTCGAACGGCTCGCCGCAGCGGCGGGACGTGCCCTGGGCAAGGTCTCGGCTCGATCAGCCGCCGACCGCAGCCCGGCTGACGGCGCTCTGGCCGTCTGAGACGCGACCGGACAGCCCGCGGCGGCGAGGATGACCGCCGACATGCGTGACATGGACTCACCGCTGCCCGAACGGGCTGAGGTCGACCGAACGCTGCGCGATGCCGCCGCCGAACTCGCCGTGGCTGCGGGCGCCGAGGACGTCGTCGCGGCGCTGGACCGTGCCGTCAGCCGGCTCACCGCACCCGGCTCGGCACACGAACTGCGCATCCGGCTGCTGGAGGACACCGCCGGCGGCCAGGACGGGGACGAACCCGGCGCGCTCCTGCCGATAGAGGTGAGTGCGCCCGGGGTGGGGAACGTGGGCATCCTGCTCGTGGACCGGCACACCGCGGCGATGCCGCACCTGCGGCCGGTCCTCGAGGTCATGTCGGCGCAGGCCGCGCTCGCGATGGAGCGGATCCGGCTGGCCGCCGAGGTGAGCCGCTATCGCAACTTCCGTGAGATCGAAGCGCTGATGGAGCAGACCCACGACGTGGTGTTGATCGTCGACGGGGATGACTGCATCCGGTACGCGAGCCCGTCGGCCCGCAACGTGTTCGGCACGTCCGCGCTCCGCCATGTGAAGCTGCTGGACTTCGTCGAACCCGCGCAACGACCGGCGGCCGAGTTCCTCCTGCGGCACGTGCGCGCCGGCGCCGCCGGTTCGGCGGAGAGTCGCGCGGACTGGACCATCCAAGCGCTGGACGGACGGGCGCCCGTGGTCGAGGTGTCCTGCCGGGAGCTGCGGCCGGGGGACGCGGCCCGCGACGTCACGCTCACCATGCACGACGTGACCGCCCAGCGCCGCCTGGAACACGACCTGACCGAGCGCATGTTCCACGACTCCCTGACCGGTCTGCCCAACCGGGTGCTGTTCGCCGAGCGCACCGAGCATGCCGTCGCCCCGAACGCCGGGCTCACCGCCGTCCTGCTCATCGATCTCGACGACTTCGGGTCCGTCAACGACAGTTTCGGCCACGCCGTCGGCGACGAGGTCCTCCACGAGGTGAGCCGGCGGCTTCGCGACGCCGTCGGCGAGCGCGAGATGGCCGCCCGGTACGGCGGCGACGAATTCGCGGCACTCATCCAGGACGCCACCACCACCGCAGACGTCGAGCGCACCGTGGTCCGGCTGTGCCGCTCGCTCGCCGCACCCATCCACACCAGTGGGGGGACGGTGGTCGTCTGCGGCGCGAGCATCGGGGTCGCCACCACCGCGCACGCCGGCAGCGCGCACGAACTGCTCCGCAATGCCAACCTGGCACTACGGGCGGCGAAGTCCGCCGGCGCCGGGCAGTGGCGCCGCTACGAGCCGTCGATGACCGATCAGGCTCGGCACTCGGAACTGCGGGGGGACCTGGGCCGGGCGGCCGAGGAGGGCGCCCTGTTCCTGGAGTACCAGCCGATCGTGGCCCTCGGCACCGGCCGCACCGTCGGGTTCGAGGCCCTGCTGCGCTGGCAGCATCCGACCTACGGCCGGCTACCACCGGGCGAGTTCATCGAGCTCGCGGAGGAATCGGGGCTGATAGTGCCGATCGGGGAGTGGGTGCTCGCGACAGCGATGCGGGCGGCCTGCCGGTGGCCCGCCGGGGCGCAGGTCCGTGCCCCGTACGTCAGTGTCAACGTATCGGCGCAGCAGCTGCGATCGGACGACTTCGCCGAGACCGTCACGCGCCTGCTCGCCGAGACGGGCCTGCCCGCGCAGCGCATCGTCCTGGAGATCACCGAGAGCATGCTCCTGCGCGACGACGACAAGGTGTGGCATGCGCTCGAACTGCTGCGGGGCAGGGGCGCCAGGGTCGCCATCGACGACTTCGGCACCGGGTACTCCGCCCTGGGCTACCTGCGGCAGATCCCGCTCGACATCGTCAAGCTGGACCGCCTGTTCGTCCGGGGACTGACCACGTCCCGAAGGCAGCGTGATCTGGTGGAGGGGATCGTCACGCTGACCCGCGCGTTGAGCCTCGACATCGTGGCGGAGGGCATCGAGACCGAGCACCAGCGGCAGGCGTCCGCGGCCACGGGCTGCACCTATGGACAGGGCTACCTGTTCGCCACGCCCATGCCCGAAGCGGAGACACGCACGTGGCTGGCCGCCGGGCACTTGCCTTAACGATGTCGTATTGTTCGCGTTTGGTAACATTTGCCCTGAGTAGTTGCCTGGGGCATCCTGGGGGCGAAGGCTGCGGTTCGGAGGCGGTCGGCATGTCCACAGACGCAAGCTCCGGCACTGCCGCCGGCGGGAACGCAGTCCCGCACCAGCCCGCCCGCACCCGGATGTGGATGGGCTACGCAGCCCTGTCTTCGGCGTTCATCGCGGCCTATGCCGTGGTGAGCAACAGCCTGGCGCAGGCGATCGTGTTCTCCGCCGCGAACCTGGCCGCTGTCGTGGCGATCCTGGTCGGGGTCCGGATGAACCGGCCCACCTGCCCGAGCGCGTGGTACCTGCTCGCCGCCGGACAGGCGGCGTACCTGGTCGGCAACGTCTGCTGGTACGTCATAGCGGCCGCGGAAGGCAGAGCGACCGCCTTCCCGTCGCCCGCGACGGAGATCTTCCTGACCTCCTATGTGCTCAACGCACTGGCGCTGCTGCGGCTCATCCGGGCCAGGCGGGCCGGCCGGGACTGGTCGGCGCTGCTCGACGCCCTGATCGTCACCGTCGCGTTCACCAGCGGCTACTTCGTACTCGTCGTCGCACCCCTGCTCACCACGACGCAACTGGCGCCGTACGCCCAGTTGCTGGCGGGGGTCTATCCCTTCCTGGACATGCTCTTCTTCCTCCTGGCGACCAGGTTGTTCTTCGGCGCCGGGAACTCATGGCGTGCACTGGCGCCGCTCGCCGCCTGGGCCGCCGCGCTGTTCCTCGCGGACGTCGTCTACGGGCTCCATCAGGTCAAGGGTGTCGGACGGGACGGCGACCTGCCGTTCTTCGGCTACCTGGTGTCGTTCCTCTTCGTGGGCGTGGCCGCGCTCCATCCGGCGATGCGGGACGTCGCCGCGCAGCGCGAGCAGGCCGATGTCGCCGGCCGCGTACGGCTGATCGCGCTCGGTCTCTGCGGGCTGGTGGTGCCCGCGCTGGTGGTGGACTCGGTGCGCGACGGGCAGCGCATCGAGCCGATCGTGCTCTCGTGCGCCTCGGCGGTCATGTTCATCCTCTTCATGCTGCGGGTGGGCGACCTGCTGACGAAGATCCTCGACGCCGGCCGCCGGGAGCACGAGCGGCTCCAGCAGTTCCTGGAGGCGATACCGATCGGGGTCGACGTCCGCGACGCGGGCACGGGTCGCCCGGTGTACGTCAATCAGGTGGCCGGCCGCATCCTCGGCTACGACCCGGGGCGGGTCGAGGTGCCGGGGGAACTTCCGCACCTCTTCCACGGCGGCACCGGCGAGCCGTTCCCGGCCGAGCAGCTGCCGGCGACGCTGGCGCGACAGGGTCAGGTCGTGACCGCGGACGACATCGAGGTCGAGCGGGATGCCCAGCGTCGGCAGCTGCAGGTGGTGGCGACGCCGATCCGCGACGGCGGGCGGGTTCGCTACGTGCTGACCGCCTTCGCCGACATCACGGCCGAGCGTGAGATGGCCGAGGAACTCCGCCAGCTTTCGGTGATCGACGAGCTGACCGGGGTCAACAACCGCCGGGGGTTCCTGCTCGCCGCTCGCAACGAGCTGGCGCTGGCAGAGCGGGCGAGCCGTCCAGGCGTGCTGCTCTTCATCGATCTCGACGGGCTCAAGAAGATCAACGACACCTACGGTCACGGTGCCGGTGACCATGCCCTGGAAAGCACCTCCCGGCTGCTGCGGGCCAACATCCGCCGCCGCGACGTGCTGGGCCGCATCGGCGGTGACGAGTTCTGCGTGCTGCTGACCGAGGCGAGCCGGCTCGCCGACGTCGACCTGTGGGCGAGCCGGCTGCGCGAGCACGTCGCCCGGCACAACGACACGAGCCGCCAGCCGTACCGGCTCGCGCTCACGGTGGGCGCGACGATCTTCGAGCACGACACCCCGCACACGATCGAGGACCTGATCGCTCGCGCCGACGCGGCCATGTACCAGGCCCGGGAGCAGGACGACGGTCAGGACCCGGAGGGGTCCGTCCGCGTCCTGGGGCCGACGCCGGGCACGAGATCTCCCGGACCGCGGTGACACGCTGCGGTGTGCGATAACCTGACAAAAGTGACATCAACGAGTGCACGCAAGGTCGCCGTCATCACCGGCGCGTCCCAGGGCATCGGCGCGGCTCTCGTGCCGGCGTACCGCCGGCTCGGCTACGCGGTCGTCGCGAACTCCCGCTCCATCGCGCCGTCGGAGGATCCCGCGATCCTGACGGTCGGGGGCGACATCGCCGACCCGGCGGTCGGCGCCCGCGTGATCGAGCAGGGCCTGGCGGCGTTCGGCCGCATCGACACGCTGGTCAACAACGCGGGCGTCTTCGTGGCCAAGCCGTTCACCGAGTACACCGCCGAGGACTACGAGTTCGTGACCGGGGTGAACCTGCGCGGGTTCTTCGACGTGACACAACGGGCCGTCGCGGCCATGCTCACCCAGGGCGGCGGGCACGTCGTGAACGTCTCGACCAGCCTGGTCGACCACGCCAGCTCCCAGGTGCCGTCCGCGCTGGCGTCGCTGACCAAGGGCGGCCTCAACGCCGTCACCAAGTCCCTGGCGATCGAGTACGCCGCCCGCGGCATCAGGGTCAACGCCGTCGCGCTCGGCGTCATCCGTACGCCGATGCATCCCGCCGAGACCTACGATGCGCTGGCCGGTATGCACCCGATGGGCCGCCTGGGTGAGATCAGTGACGTCGTGGAAGCCATCGTCTACCTGGAGAACGCCCCCTTCGTCACCGGCGAGATCCTGCACGTCGACGGCGGGCAGAGCGCCGGCCACTGACCATCACGTGGCGACCGGGGCCGCGGCCATTCACGACCAGCGAGCAGGGGAGACCGCCCATGACCGGCAGCGAAGACGAGATTCTGCGAACCGTCCTCGACCAGTGGAAGTCCGCCGTCGACGCACATGACCCGGGCCGCGTCGCGTCGTGCTTCACCGAGGACGCGATCTTCCAGGGCCTGCACCCGTACAGCGTCGGCCCGCAGGGCGTGGCCGCCTACTACGACTCGCAACCGATCGGCCTGACCGCCGACTACGACATCCTGCAGACCCGGCGTCTGGCCGAAGACGTGATCCTCGGCTACCTCGGCGTCGATTTCGGCTTCACCGACCGGCCGACCGTGGCGGTGAATCTCGGCGTGATCCTGCGCCGGATCCGCGACTCCTGGCTCATCGCCCACTATCAGGTCTCCCGGCTCGGTTGACCGGACCGGCCGCGCAGCCGGGTGGGCGCCATCTCGGCGGCGTACAGCGGAGCCGCCAGCGAGGCGACGCCGAACCCGACGAAGAGGCGTCCGGCGATCATGACGTCGGTGCCCGGCGCGAGGGACTCGATGAGGGCGCCGATCGTGAACAGGACCGCCGCCCAGATGACCGTCACCCGGCGGCCCAGCTTCTCGGCCATGACACCGGCGACGAGCGCGCCGAACAGCGCCCCGAGCGTCACCCAGCTGGTGATGATCTCGATGACGAACGTGCTCGGGTGGAACGTGTCCTCGATGCCGTTGAGCGCGCCGCCGATGACGCCCTGGTCGTAGCCGAACAGCAGCCCGGCGAGCATGACCACCGCGCCGACGAAGACCAGCCACTTGGTGATCGGGTGCCTGGGCTCTGATACGCCGGTGTCCTCGGCGTCGAGAGTGGTCATGTCCCGCCCTTCGCCGCGGTGTATGTCAGCGGGTCATCGGGTGCCGCCCGGTCCGGCCGCGGTGGTGGCGCCGGTCGCGGCGCCGAGGCGGCGCAGCAGGTGGTCGCCGACGCGCAGGGCGTTGGCCATCGCGGTCAGCGCCGGGTTGACCGCGCCGATGCTGGGGAAGAAGCTCGTGTCCACCACATACAGGTTGTCGAGCTCGTGCGCGCGGCAGTCGGTGTCGAGCACCGAGGCGGCCGGGTCGGTGCCGAACCGGCAGGTGCCGGCCTGGTGCGCCACCCCGGCGACGGGAATCTCGCTCTTCATGTACGCCCAGCGGTGGAACAGGTGGCCCGAGTGCATGCCCAGGTGCCCGAGCATCGACTTGAGCTGGTGGTAGAGCCGGTCGGCGGCGGTGGGATTGCTCTGGCGGTAGGTCAGCCTGACGTTGCCGTCCTCGGTCAGGGTGACCCGGTTCTCGGGCAGCGGCAGGTCCTCGGTGGACAGCCAGAAGTCGACGGCATGCCGGGCGACGTCGGCGAGCGCCCAGGTCGGGGCGAGCATGGTCGCGATCGGCTTCTCGCCGCGGAACATGTCCGCCTGCGACTTGCCGATCATCTGGATGTTGCCCATCGGGTAGTCGAAGTCCGGGCCGCGGAAGTAGAAGTCGTTGACCCCGAGCGTCTTCTGGAACACCGTCGGGTTCGGTTCCTTCGACAGGGCCAGCACGGCCTGGCTGTCATGGAACATGTAGTTGCGCCCGACCTGGTCGGAGCCGTTGGCCAGACCGTTGGGGTGCTTGTCGTTGGCCGAGCGCAGCAGCAGCTTCGCCGAGTTGGCCGCGCCGGCCGAGACCACGACGATGTCGGCGGCGTAGCGCTCCTCGTGGCCCTCGTGCTCGACCACCACGGTGGTGACCGCGGTGCCCTGCGGGTTCGTCTCCAGCCGGATCACGTGTGCGCTGGTCAGCAGCGTGACGTTGGGGTGCTCCAGCGCCGGGCGGACGCCGAACACCTCGGCGTCGGACTTGGCGTGCAGCGGGCACGGGAAACCGTCGCAGCTGGTGCAGCGTACGCAGACGCTGTAGGGCATGTTGGCCTCGTTGAGCCGGATCCCGCACGGCGCGTGGAACGGGTGGTAGCCGGCCTTGGCCAGGTCGTCGGACAGCTGCTGGATGCGCGGCTCGTGCGACACGGCGGGGAACGGGTAGTCGGCGCTGGCCGGCGGCTCGGTCGGGTCCTCCCCGCGCGCGCCGTGCACCTGGTACAGCTGCTCGGCCAGGGTGTAGTACGGCTCCATCTGCTCGTAGCCGATCGGCCACGCCGGCGAGATGCCGTCGTGGTGGCGCAGCTCGCCGAAGTCCTCGCGGCGCAGCCGGTACAGCGCCGCGCCGTAGAGCTTGGTGGCCCCGCCGACGAAGTAGTGCACCTGCGGCTGGAACGGCTTGCCCCCGGAGTCGTACCAGGTGTCCGGCGAGATGTAGCGGTTGTCGATGAACACGTCGGCGGCGGACCAGTTGGCCGGCTCGCGGGGCAGCCAGCTGCCGCGCTCCAGCAGCAGGACGCGCTTGCCCGACGGCGCCAGGTGCCGCGCGAGCGTGCCCCCGCCCGCGCCGGTGCCGATGATGATGACGTCGTAGCTTTCCATCGCTACAGCTCCTCGAGGATTTCGGCCAGGATGATGCGCCCGGCGGCCTCGATGAGCGCCAGGTGGGAGAACGCCTGCGGGAAGTTGCCCAGGTGCCGCCCGGCTTCGGCGTCGAACTCCTCGGCGTACAGGCCCAGCGGCGAGGCGATGGTCAGCAGCCGCTCCATCATGTCGCGGGCCCGATCCAGCTGCCCGACCGCGGCCAGCGCGGACACCAGCCAGAACGAGCAGATCAGGAAGGTGCCCTCCTTGCCGCTCATGCCGTCGTCGGTCTGGTCGGTGCGGTATCGCAGCACGTAACCGTGCTCGGTCAGGTCGTCGGCGATCGCCTCCACGGTGTTGCGCAGCCGCTCGTCGTCCGGCGGCAGGAACCCGAACAGCACCGCCAGCAGCGTCGAGGCGTCGAGGGAGTCGGTGCCGTAGTGCTGGCGCAGGACGCCGCGCTCGCTGACGCCGTGGGCGAGGATGTCGGCGCGGATCTGCTCGGCCGTGTCGCGCCAGGCGGCGGCCCGCGTGCTGTCGCCTCTGATGCCGGCCAGCGTGGCGGCCCGGTCCAGGGCCACCCAGCACATCAGCTTCGACGACACGTAGTGCTGCGGTTCGCCGCGGGCCTCCCAGATGCCCTGGTCGGGCTGCTGCCAGACGTTGGTCGCGCATTCGGCCTGGGAGACCACGATGGGCCAGAGCCGCCGGGGCAGGCGCCTGCTGTGCCGGGTGTGCAGCAGGATCGAGGCGAGCACGGCGCCGTAGACGTCGTTCTGCCGCTGGTCGAAGGCTGCGTTGCCGACGCGCACCGGGTGGGCGCCCTCGTAGCCGGACAGGTCGTCGCGGGTCGACTCGGGCAGGTCGCGGCGGCCGTCGATGCCGTACATGATCTGCAGTGAGCCGTCCTCGGTCGGTTCGACGTCGGCGACGAACTGCATGAACTCCTCGGCCTCCCATTCGAGGTTGAGCCAGTGCAGGGCCTTGAGCGTGAAGGTGGTGTCGCGCATCCACGTGTAGCGGTAGTCCCAGTTGCGCTCCCCGCCGGGTGTCTCCGGCAGCGACGTGGTGAGCGCGGCGACGGTCGCGCCGGTGGGCATGTAGGTCAGGCCCTTGATGACCAGGGCCGAGCGCTGCAGCGGGTCGCGCCAGCGGTGGTCGGGGATGCGCGCGCCGGCCAGCCAGGTGCGCCAGTACCCGGTGGTGGCCTCGATCATGGCGTGCGCCTGGTCGCTGCCGGGCGGCGTCGTCGACGGGTCGGCCCACGACAGCACGCAGTACGCGCGCTCACCCGCCTGCAGCACGTGCCTGCCCCGGATGCGGGTGCCCTCGATGCCCAGCGGCAGGTCGGAGCCCAGGCGCAGGTTGGGCTCGCCGTTGACGGTGGCGGCGACGCACGGGTCGTCGGCGGCCAGGGCCCACGCGGCAGGCGTGCGCCCGTAGTCGAAGACGGGTTCGCAGACCAGTTCCAGCTCGACCTGTCCGTTGAGGCACACGGCGGTGCGCACGAGCAGGTGGGCCGCGTCGTTGTCGGCCGGCGGCCGGGTGTGCGGGGTGACCACGCAGGCCCCCTCCCGCGGCCCGATGATCAGCGCGTCGGTGACCAGCAGCCAGCCCGACGTGGTGCGCCACGTCGTCTCCAGCACGTTGGTGCCCGGTCGGTACACCCGCGCGGTCGGGTGCGCGATGGAGTACGGGCCGAACCGGAACATGCCGCCTTCGCGGTCCAGCAGGCTGCCGAAGACGCTGGGGGAGTCGAAGGCGGGCACGCACAGCCAGTCGACCGAGCCGTCGGGCGCGATCAGCGCCCCGGTGTGGCAGTCCGACAGGAACGCGTACTGCGCGATGGGTGGGAACGGCGACGGCACCGTCGCGGTCGCCTCCGCCGTGATCCTGGCATCGATTGCGGTCATGATGTCACCTGTCGTTGTCGCCCGCCGAGGATCATGCGTCGCCCAGCCCGACGATCGTGCGGGTGTGGAACGGCGACCAGCGCAGGCGGTCCAGACGGGCGGGAATCGCGGTGCGGACCGACTCTGTCGTCACCTCCGCAGTCATCGCGGCGGCCTTGCGGCATTCGCCAGCATGGCGACAGTTTATGACTGTAAGAATATTTCGGATCGGATTGTCAGAGAATCCGGGTACCGGACCGCGAAGTTCGACAGGTGCGCGGAGCACGGGCGATCGAGGCCGACAGTGAGCGAGGTCCGGCGTGGGCGTGATCCATCTTCGCGTCGCGAGCCCGCCCGAGCGGACCGAGCGGGTCCTGGCACTGCTCGCCGGGGACGGGTGCGTGGTGGACGTCCTCGTGCACCGGGGCGTGCTGCAGCCCGCCGGCGACGTGATCGAGTGCGACGTGCTGGCCGGGGCCGCCAACGGCGTGCTGGCGAGGCTGCGCGAGCTGCAGGTGCACCTGCACGGCTCGCTGATGGCCGATCCGGTGGATCTGGTGATGTCGGACCGGGTCGATGCGGCCGCGGCGGGGCTGCGCGGGCCGCTGGCGCGGGCGCCGGTCTGGGCCGAGGTGGAGGCGCGCATCGACGCCGACGCCACCTACACCCCGAGCTTCTACCTGTACCTGGTGATCGCCGGCGTCATCGGCGCGATCGGCCTGCTGACCAACTCGCAGATCCTCATCGTGGCGGCGATGATCCTGTGCCCCGACTACGGCGCGATCATCGCGGTGGCGCTGGGCGTCGACCGGCGGGACCGGCATCCGATCCGGCGCGGGCTGGCGGCGCTGACCGTGGGCTTCGGGCTGGCCGTCGTCGCCGCGTACGCCTTCACGATGCTGGTGCGCGCCCTCGGCCTGGTGCCCACCGCGTTCACCCTGGGGCTGCGGCCGGTGTCCCACCTGATCGACACCCCGAACTTCTATTCGGTGGTGGTCGCGGTGCTGGCGGGCGTCGCCGGCGTGGTCGCGCTGACCCACACCCGCACCAGCACCCTGCTGGGGGTCTTCGTCTCGGTGACCACCATCCCCGCCGCCGCCGACATCGGCGTCGCCCTCGCCGCGGCCAGCCCCGCCGAGGCGCGCGGCTCGCTGCTGCAGCTGCTGCTCAACATCACGCTGCTGATCGTCGTGGGCTTCGCGACCCTGCGCGCGCAGCGCGCGCTGTGGGGCCGCGTCAGCCGGCGCGCGCTGGCCCACCGGCGCAGGCACGCCTGAGGGACGGGAGGCGAGATGGGCGCGAACGCGCGCACCCCGCAGCCGGCCGACCTGGCTCCGGCCGAGTTCCAGCAGCTCTACGAACGGCTGCGCCGCCACGCCGACCACGGCCCGGACGACCGGCGGGGCGCGCTGAACCACATCACGGCCGAGACCATGCGGGCCGCCGCCGGCGAGGTCCGGCTCGGGCGATCGGTGTCGCTCGCCGCGCCCGTGGAGACGGTCCCGGCGGCCGACAACCCGAAGCCCTCGACCCACGACATGATCAGCTCGCCGGCGGAGCACCGGCACAAGCCGGGCCTGAACTTCGCCTACGACCGCCTGGCGATGAACATCCACGGCGATGCCGACTCCCACATCGACGCACTGTGCCACGTCGTCTACGAAGGCCGGATGTACAACGGCGTCGCAGCGGGCTCGGCCGAGCCGGACGGCACCCCGGCGCTGTCCATCGACGTGGCGCACGACGGCATCGTCGGCCGCGGCGTCCTGCTGGACATCCCCCGCCTGCGGGGGGTGCCGTGGCTGGAACCGGGCGACCACGTCACCACCGCCGACCTCACCGCCGCCGAGGCTGCCCAGCACGTCCGGGTCGGGCCCGGCGACCTGCTGTTCGTCCGGGTCGGCCACCGGCGCCGCCGCAACAGCCTGGGCCCGTGGGACGCGGCGGCGGCCCGCACCGGGCTGCACCCGACGGCGCTGGAGTTCCTGGCCGAGCGCAAGGTCGCGGTGCTGGGCAGCGACGGCAACAACGACACCGCGCCGTCGCTCGGCGTCGCCTTTCCCGTACACGTGCTCGCGATCAACGCCCTCGGCCTGCACCTGCTGGACTACCTGCAGTTCGGCGAGCTGCGCGCGGTGTGCGAGCAGGCGGGCCGCTGGTCGTTCCTGTGCGTCATCGCGCCGCTGCGACTGCCCGCGGCCACCGGCTCGCCGGTCAACCCCATCGCGGTGCTGTGACGCGCAAGCCCCGGTCCCTCCGCCGACCGTCCGCCGCAGAACCTGTTGAAGCGAGGATTTCGTGGTTTATGCCGTGTGATGATGCAACAGGGATTAAACGGACGCGGGGGTCGCCGCCGGATGAGTGACGGGGCGGGCATGGATACGGATGTGAACGTCGTCGTCGTGGGCGGCGGCTTCGCCGGAGTGGCGTGCGCGAAGCGACTGGCCGGCCAGGACGGCGTACGGGTCGTGTTGCTCGACCGCGCCGGATTCCACCAGTTCCAGCCGCTGCTGTATCAGGTCGCGACCGCGGAGCTGACCTCACAGGACATCCGCTTCGACCTCACCCGGATCTTCCGCGACAAAGCCGATGTAGACGTGCGCAGAGCCGAGGTCACCGGCGTCGACCTGCAGGCCCTGACGGTCACCCTGGACGGTGGCGAGACCCTGACCGCGGACTACCTGGTCCTCGCCGCGGGTGCCCAGCCCAACTTCTTCCACACGCCCGGCGCGCGGGAGAACGCGTTCCCGCTCTACAGCGTCGAGGACGCGCGGCAGGTGCGGGGCCGCATCCTCACCGTGTTCGAGGACGTCGCCCGCGATCCGCGGCTGGTCGAGCAGGGCGCGCTCAACTTCGTGATCGTCGGCGGCGGGCCCACCGGCGTCGAGACCGCGGGCGCGCTGGCCGAGCTGATCCACGACGTGCTGCCAGGCGTCTACCCGACCGTGCCCGTGGGCCACGCGCAGGTGATCCTCGTGGACCTCGGCCACGCGCTGCTGTCCGCCTTCTCCGACCAGGCCGGCGCGTACGCGGCCAAGCAGCTGCACCGCCGCGGCGTGCAGCTCCGGCTGGGCACCGCGGTCAAGCAGGTCGACCCCGACGGCGTGACCCTCGGCGACGGTCAGGTGATCAAGACCAGGCTCGTGGTGTGGGGCGGCGGGGAGAAGGCCGCCGACGTCGCCGGCGCCTGCGGGCTGGCCACCGGCCGCGGTGGGCGCATCGACGTCCAGCCCGACCTCACCGTGCCCGGCCATCCGCACGTGTACGCCCTCGGCGACATGGCCAACATCCCCTCGGGCGATGAGCCCGCCCTGCCGCAGCTCGGCAGCGTCGCCCAGCAGTCGGGCCGGTGGGCGGCCGAGAACATCCTCGCGCAGATGTGCGGCAAGCCGCCGCATCCGTTCCACTACCGCGACAAGGGCATCATGGCGATGATCGGCACCAAGGCCGCGATCGCCGAGATCGGCCCGCACCGGCACGAGCTGCACGGCCGGTTCGCCTTCCTCGCCTGGCTGGGCGTGCACATGGAGCTGCTGGGCGAGATCGGCGCGGAGCTCAAGGCGTACATGGCCTGGGCGCAGGAGTTCTACCTGCGGCCCCATCACCGCTCCGCCGAGCTGCTCGACCCGTCGCGCATCGACACCCCGCGCATCGACTGGAACCAGAAGGACGGATCCTCATGACCACCGCCGAGGCGCCTGCGAACAGCGCCGCCGACGTCTTCGTCATCTTCGGCATCTCCGGCGACCTGGCCAAGGTGATGACATTCCACTCGCTGTACCGGCTGGAGGCCCGCGGGCTGCTGGACTGCTCGATCATCGGCGTGGCGGTCGACCCGTGGACGGCGTACGACCTGCGCGAACACGCACGCTCGGCGAT
Source organism: Catellatospora chokoriensis (assembly GCF_011297315.1). Taxonomy (NCBI): domain Bacteria; kingdom Bacillati; phylum Actinomycetota; class Actinomycetes; order Micromonosporales; family Micromonosporaceae; genus Catellatospora; species Catellatospora chokoriensis. The sequence goes on along the minus strand of NZ_JAAOTI010000003.1, from coordinate 296,120 downwards.
CGTCGGCGGCGGCGAGAAGCTCGATGACGACGTGTTCGACCGGCTGCTCGGGCGCATGTCCTACCTCGGCGGGGACTTCGCCGACCCGGACACCTACGCCCGGGTCGAGGCCGCGATCGGGGACGCGCGCAGGCCGGTCTACTACCTGGAGATCCCGCCGTCGCTGTTCGGCATGGTCATCAAGGGTCTGGCCAAGGCGAAGCTGATCCGGGGCGGCCGGGTCGTGGTGGAGAAGCCGTTCGGCCACGACCTGGCCTCGGCGCGGGCACTGGCCGACGAGCTGCACGCCTACATCGACGAGTCGCAGCTGTATCGCATCGACCACTTCCTGGGCAAGATGGGCCTGGAGGAGCTGGTCTTCCTGCGGTTCGCCAACACGTTCCTGGAACCGGTGTGGAACCGCAACTACGTCGAGTCCGTGCAGATCACCATGGCCGAGAACTTCGGCGTCGAGGACCGCGGCCACTTCTACGACCCCGTCGGCGCGCTGCGCGACGTCGTCGTCAACCACCTGATGCAGCTGCTGTCGGCCGGCGCGATGGAGGCCCCGGCCGGCCCCGACCCGGCCACCATCAAGAACGCCCAGGTGGCGCTGTGGAAGGCGGTCGGCACCGCCGACCCGGCACGGTACGTGCGCGGCCAGTACGACGGCTACCGCACCATCGACGGCGTCGCCGCGGACTCGACCACCGAGACGTACGCGGCGCTGCGGCTCGACATCGACAACTGGCGCTGGTCGGGGGTGCCGTTCTTCATCCGCACCGGCAAGTGCCTGCCGATGACGCAGACCGAGTTCCGGCTGGTGTTCAAGAAGCCGCCGAAGCTGGGCCTGCAGCTGCCCTTCGACCGCGCCCCCGAGGCCGACCAGATCGTCGTCAGACTCGACCCGACCATCGGCATCCGGTTCCGGTTCGAGGCCCGCCGCGCCGGCACCAAGGGGCCGCAGACCGTCGCCGCCGACGTGGACTTCGCCCATGCGGGCGGCGAGGGGGCCACGCCGTACGAGGTGCTGCTCGACGCCGCGCTGCGCGGCGACAGCACCCGGTTCACCCGCCAGGACGGCGTCGAGGAGACCTGGCGGATCATGCAGCCGCTGCTGGACGAGCCACCGCCGGTCCAGCCGTATGCCAAGGGCACGATGGGCCCCGCGGCAGCCGACCAGCTCGTCGCCGACCACGGCGGCTGGCAGCAGCCCTGGACCGAGCCGTGACGCGACACGCAAGCGCCGTGGCCCGGTCTCACCGTGCGACCGCGACCTGCCCACTCACCCAGGTTCCGGAGGCGTGACCGCCATGTCCAACGTAGATCTGGCCCGGATCCAGTTCGCGATGACGTCGATCTACCACTTCATCTTCGTGCCGATCACCATCGGGCTGGCCTTCCTCACCGCGATCCTGCAGACCGTCTGGCACCGCACGGGCCGCGACGAGTACCTGCGGCTGACCAAGTTCTTCGGCACCCTGCTCGTGATCAACGTCGCGGTCGGGGTGGTGACCGGCCTGGTCCAGGAGTTCCAGTTCGGCATGGACTGGTCGGCCTACTCGCGCATGGTCGGCGACGTGTTCGGCGCGCCGCTGGCGATGGAGGGCCTGGCCGCGTTCTTCCTCGAATCCACCTTCCTCGGACTGTGGATCTTCGGCTGGGGCAAGCTGTCGCGCCGGATCCATCTCACCGCCATCTGGCTCGTCGCGCTCGGCGCGGCCGGATCCGCGGCGTTCATCCTGGCCGCGAACTCGTGGATGCAGCATCCCGTCGGCTACGAGATCAACGCGACCACCGGCCGCCCGCAGCTCAACAACATCTGGGCGGTCATGACCAACCCGGTGTTCCTGTGGGCCTACGCCCACGTGCTGCTCGCCGCGCTGGTCACCGGCTGCGTCGTCATGCTCGCGGTGTCGGCCTGGCACCTGCGGCGCCGCTCGAATCCCGACATCTTCGCCCGCTCGGCCAAGCTCGCCCTGGTCATCCTGGCCCCCGCCATGATCTTCCAGATGTTCATCGGCAGCGAGCTCGGCGTCGTCGAGGGCAAGTACCAGCCGATGAAGATCGCGGCCGCCGAGGCGCAGTGGACCACCTGCCAGCCGTGCTCATTCTCGATCATCCAGATCGGCGGCGGCAAGCAGGACCAGACCCCCACGAAGATCATCGAACTTCCGCACCTGCTGTCGCTGCTCGCCACCAACCACTGGAACGGCCAGGTCATCGGACTCAACGAGCTCAACGCGCAGTACCAGCAGCAGTACGGCCCCGGAGACTACGTGCCCAACGTGTTCATCCAGTACTGGTCGATGCGGGTGATGGCGTACCTCGCCGTGGTGATCGTCCTGCTCGGGCTGTGGGGCCTGTGGTTGATGCGGCGCAAACGCCTGGAGAAGGCACACCGGTTCCTGTGGCTGGCCATGTGGGCTCCGCTTCTGCTCTTCCTGATGAACACCGCCGGCTGGATGCTCACCGAGAACGGCCGCCAGCCCTGGATCGTGCAGGGCCTCATGCTGACCAAGAACGGCGTCTCACCGTCGATCAGCGCCACCACGGTCGCCATCAGCCTGACGGTGTTCTTCCTGCTCTACGCCGCGCTGACGGTCGTCTGGCTGGTGCTCATGCTGCGCTACGCCCGCAAGGCGCCGCCACCGACGGTGCCCGCCGCCGACGACGTGACCACGCCCGAGCCGACCTTCTCCCACTGAGGCCGCCATGACACTGCCCGACATCTGGTTCATCGCCGTCGCCGTGCTGTGGACCGGCTTTTTCATCCTGGAGGGCTTCGACTTCGGAGTGGGCATGCTGCACGGGGTCGTCGGGCGTAACGACGCCGGGCGGCAGACCGCGATCGCGACCATCGGACCACTGTGGGACGGCAACGAGGTCTGGCTCGTCGTCGCCGCCGCGGCCATGTTCGCCGCGTTCCCCGGCTGGTACGCCACCATGTTCTCCGCCCTCTACCTCGCCCTGGTGCTGGCGCTCGTCGCGCTCATCGTCCGCGGCATGTCCTTCGAGTACCGCAACAAGGACGGCCACCCGCGCTGGCGGCGCACCTGGAGCACCCTCATGACCGTGGGCAGTGTGGTCGCCCCGTTCCTGCTCGGCGTCGGGCTCGGCGACCTCCTGCACGGCCTGCCGATCGGCTCCGACCAGGAGTTCGCGGGCACCTTCGCCGATCTGCTACCGCCCTACTCACTGTTCGTCGGGCTCACCTTCGTGCTGCTGTGCGCGCTGCACGGCGCGACCTTCCTGGCCCTCAAGACCACCTCCGACCTGCGCGAACGCGCGACCCGGCTCACCCGCCGGATCGCCCCGGTGACCGCGCTCGCCGTGCTGATCTACATCAGCTGGTCCCACGTCCTGTCGGGCAAGGGCTTCTTCCCCAATGTCATCGAGATCGCCGCGGTGCTTGCGGTGCTGGCCGCCGCCTGGCTGGTCAAGGAGGACAAGGAAGGCTGGGCCTTCACCGCCACGACCTTCGCCATGGCCACCAGCGTGCTGGTCATCTTCACCAACCTCTACCCGCGCGTCATGGTCTCCACCCTGGGCGCGGCCAACGACCTCACCCTGGCCAACACCGCGTCCGGCTCGTACGCGCTCAAGGTGATGACCGTCGTGCTCGTCGTGCTGCTCCCGGTGGTCCTGCTCTACCAGGGCTGGACCTACCACGTGTTCCGCCGCCGCCTCAGCCTCGACGACGTCCAGGACGAGTGAGGTGATCGGGGGCCGGGACCGGCGCGCCGCCGGACGGTCGGCACCCTGCCCGAGCCTTACCGGAAGGTAAGGCGAGCCTGCCCCGCCGGCCCGGAAATGTCACCTCGCGGCCATGTTCCCCGCCATCGACCAGACGCCATATTGGTCTCGGCAGCCGGCACCAGCCCGGCTCGACGAGAGGCTGAGGCTGAAGGCGATGAGCGCGATGAGGAAGTGGTGGCGGCCGGCCGTCCCGGCGGCGATCGTGCTGGCGCTGGCCGGCTGCGTCCCGGGAGCCGGTGGCCCGACGACGGACCCCACCGGATCGAGCGCCTCGGCCGGCAGCCCCGCACCCGCGGCGCCCACCGAGGTGCGGATCGACAAGTCCTACTGGTTCGCCGGGTTCAAGGTCACCCTCGGCGTCGCGCGGCTCGTCCCATCGTCCTTCGGCGGCGGAAGGGCGGTGACGATCGAGGGCGTCTTCCAGAACCTCAGCTCCGAGAACCCCGGCACGCCGACCCCCGACGCCCTGCTGACCGTCGGCGACCGCACCTATGCCGAACCGGACCACCCCCTGTCGGACCTGCGTGAGGTCCCGGCCCAGCGCAGCCGGCCCGGGGTGTACGCCTTCGCCGTCGACGAGCACTTCGTGCTCGCCGACGCGGTGCTGGTGGTCGGCAGGCCCGCGAACCGGCAGGCGACGATCCCGTTCACCGGCCCGGACGGGCTCGTGTCGCTGGAGCCGAAGCCGCTGTCGGTCACCGGCAAGGTCCTGGCCGACAAGACCGGCAGCATCTTCATGACCGTCGCGTCGGCGGAGGTGCGCGCCGACGAACCGTTCCTGCACGGCGAGGCGGCGACGGGCAAGGAGTTCCTGCAGGTGAAGTTCTCCGCCACGAACAACACCGACGCCGGGTTCGCCTGGGTCTTCGACCGTGACCTGCACCTGAGGCTGCCCGACGGCACCTCGATCGCGACCGCCGACAACTGCAGCCGCGCCCAGATCTACCCGGCCCCGCACGCCACGGTCGACGGCGGGTTCGCCTGCTTCCTGGTGCCCGCCCCGGCGACCGGCGAATACCTGCTCAGCTGGCACCGGTACGAGAAGGGTGCGCTGCGGGTGCCCGTCAATTGACGGTCGTAGAATGCCGTCGATGACGGTGGACGCCGGCCGCGGTGACGGGACACAGAGGACCGGCGCGCAGGCGCCGGTCCTGCATCCTGGCGACCCGCGGCAGGCGGGCGGGGTGCGGCTGCTCGGGCGGCTCGGCGAGGGCGGCATGGGTGTCGTGTTCCTGGGCCGCGACGCCGCCGGACGCCTCGTCGCCGTCAAGGTCATCCGGGCCGACCTCGCCCGCGACCGGCGCTTCCGGGCGCGCTTCGCCGCCGAGGCCGCGGCCGCCCGGCGAGTCGCTCGTTTCTGCACCGCCCAGGTCCTCGACGCGGGCACCGACGGCGAGCTGGCCTACCTGGTCACCGAGTACATCGAGGGCCCGACGCTCACCGCCGCGCTGGACGCCGACGGCCCGATGCGAGGCTCTACGTTGGACAGTCTGGCCATCGGCATCGCGGCCGCGCTCAACGGCATCCACGCCGCGGGCGTCGTCCACCGCGACCTCAAGCCCGGCAACGTGCTGCTGTCGCGGGTCGGGCCGAAGGTCATCGACTTCGGCATCGCGCGGGCGCCGGACGGCGGGGAGAGCCTCACCGGGTCCGGGGACATCGTCGGCACGCCGGCGTACATGGCACCGGAGCAGTTCCGCGGCGCGACCACCACGGCCACCGACGTCTTCAGCTGGGGCGCGGTCGTCACCTGCGCGGCGACCGGCCGGCCGCCGTTCGGCACCGGTGCGCCGTACGAGCTGATGCACCGCATCCTCGCCGACCCGCCGGACCTCGGCGGGCTGGAACAGCCGCTGCGCGGGCTCGTCGCGCAGGCACTCGACAAGGACCCCGGCCGGCGTCCGACGGCCCGGGCGCTGCTGCTCGCCCTCGTCGGTGACGCCGCCGACCCGGTCGACGCCACCTCGCGGATCCTGTCGACGCAGTGGACACCCCCGCCGGTCGCCGCCACCCGGATCGGGCCCGCACCGACCCGGCTCGACGACACCCGGGCCGCCGGACCGCTGCTCGACCGGCCCGTGGTGGAACGGGCCCCGGCCGGACGACCCCGGCGTGCCCGGATCCTGGCCGCGATCGCCGCAGCAGGACTGGTCGCCGCTGTGGTCGCGGTCATCGCGCTGCCGGGAACATGGCACGACGTCTTCGGCGACGCCCGTCCCAGCGGCGGCGCGTCGGCCTCCGCATCGGTGGGGCAGGCATCCGGCAGGTCGGCATCCCCGCAGGTTGGGCCCGGCGCCGCACCATCATCGACCGGTTCGGAGACGGCCGGTTACGCAGAGCCGATCATGATCGGCGTGCGCGTCCCGAAGCATGATGAAATCGTGCTCGGCGTCAGCGAGGTGAGACGCTACCGCTTCCGTCTCGACTCCGCGCGCAGCGTCTATCTGACCGGACACGTCTGCACGAATCTCGTGCGGTGGCGGTTGTCCCGAGTGGGCGGACGCCAGATCGCCGACGACATGCTGGGCTGCCTGAAGTCCGGACCCTTCGTCCTGTCGACCGGCGACTACGAGCTGAGCCTCGGCGGCACCGGAGCCGAAGGCAAGTTCGCGTTCACGGTGACCGCGCGGTGAGCGGCGGGGCGGCCCACCTCGAGTTGTGGGGGACCTCCGGCGCGTCGGCGATCCCGCTCGTCGGCGACCGGATCACGCTGGGCAGCGCCGAGTCCAACGACGTCGCCGTGCCCGCCGACCGCCTGCTGTCGCGGCTGCACGCGGTCTTCGAGCGCTACCCGGCCGGCTGGTGCGTACGCGACCTCGGCTCCCGCAACGGGACCTTCGTCAACGGCCGGCGCATCTGGCAGGAGCACGTCCTCGCCGACGGCGACGAGATCCGGGCCGGCGCGTCCCGGTTCGTGCTGCGGTCCGGCCGCGTGCCCGCCGGGCAGGTCACCGAGGCGGGCGCGCCGCCGCCGGAGCTGACCGCCCGTGAACGCGACGTCCTCGTCCAGCTGTGCCGGCCGCTGCTGGCCGGCGCGGTGTTCACCGAGCCGGCCAGCAGCCGGGAGATCGCGGCCGCGCTGGTCGTCACCGAGGCGGCGGTCAAGCAGCACCTGCTGCGCCTGTACGAGAAGTTCGGGATCACCGGCGACGGCGAGAAACGCCGTGTGCGCCTGGCCAACGAGGCGCTGGCCCGCAACGCGATCACCCGCGCGGAGCTCCGGTAGGCCGGTCCCGGGATCGAAACTGGTGACATCGCCGATGCGGCCACCAGTGGATCCGGCCAGGATGCCGGTGTATGAGGCATCCTCGCGCGTACTACGCGGCCGTCGCCGCGGCTGTGATCGTGACGCTCGTCCCGGGCGTCCCCGCGACCGCCGACCAGCGGTCACCTGTCTCGTCCCCGACGGTCTCCGGGCCGGTCCCGGGCACCGTGCCCGGCACCGGCTCGCGTCGGCCGTCGAGGACACCTACCCGTTCTTCTCCACACCCGATGATCTGGCCGCCCAGGGCTACGTCGAGCGGGAGTTCTACCTGTCCGGGGTCGCCGACGGCTGGGATGCGCAGGGCGTGCAGGTCGCCACCGACGTGCCGTACCGGACCCGGATCGTGGTCCGGCGTCCGGCCCGCGGCCACGGCTTCAACGGCACCGCGCTGGTCGAGTGGCAGAACGTGACCGCGGGCTACGACCTGGACGCGCTGTGGAACGGCGAGGCGATGATGCGCGCCGGGTACGCCTGGATCGGCGTCTCGGCCCAGCGCGTGGGCGTCGACCAGCTACGCGGCTGGAGCCCCGCCCGCTACGGCTTCCTCGACGTCACCGGCGGCGGCCGCCACCTCGCCGACGAGCTGTCCTACGACATCTTCGCCCAGGCCGCGAAGGCCGTCGGTGCACGTGGGCGAGGCTCGCTGATGGGCGGGCTGGACGTCCGCACCGTCCTGGCCATCGGCGCGTCGCAGTCCGCCGCGCGGATGACCGTCTACTACCAGAGCATCCTGCCCCAGGTCGAGCCGGTGTTCGACGGGTACGCGTTCATCGTCGGCAGCGCGCCGACCCGGGTTGGCACGGAGCCGGTGTTCCAGGTCCTGTCGGAGACCGATGTGCGCACCCCTGTCCGGCCGTCGCCGGACACCGGGCAGTTCCGTCGCTGGGAGGTCGCCGGAGGCGCGCATTCCGGCTGGCACGGCCAGCAGTACCGGACCCCGATCTCGGTGCGCGACCTCGGCGCGGCGCCGGTCTACGACTGCGCCCAGCCGCCGTTCAGCCGGGTCCCGGTCAACCACGCCACCGCGGCGGCCTACGACCACCTGGTGCGATGGGTCCGCAAGGGCGTCGCGCCGCCGACCGCGCCGCCGCTGGTCTTCAACGCCGACGGCACCAAGGCCCGCGACAGCCTCGGGCTGGCGCTCGGCGGCATCCGGTATTCACAGGTCACCGTGCCGACCGCGCGCAACACCGGGGACAACGCCGGACAGTCGTTCTGCTTCCTGTTCGGCAGCCACCAGCCGTTCGACGAGGCCACGCTCGACGGGCTTTACCCCACCCGGGCCGGCTACCTCGCCCGGGTCGTCCGCGCGGACCTCGGCAACGTCCACGCCGGATACCTGCTGCCGGCGGACGCGCGGGGCAACCTGCACGACGCGCTCGCCTCCGGCGTGGGCGGGTGAGGCGAGTCGGTACGCGGCGCCGGCGCGGCACGGATTCCGTGCCGCGTCAGCCCTTCTCGGTCAGGTGCCGCGCGAGCACGTCGACGTGGCTGCCGGGGAACTCCTTCACCGCGGTCAGCAGCGTCACCGGGCCCCGGTGCAGGGCCTGGCGGAGCTCGGCCAGCGCCCGCTGTGCGGCGGGATCGTCGAGCTCGGCGTCGTAGCGGGCCGTGAACTCGTCGTGGCGCTCGTCGGGAGCCTCGTGGTACCAGCGGCGTAGCTCGTTGGACGGGGTGAGGTCCTTGGGCCACGAAGCGATCTCGGCCCGCTCCTTGGCCAGGCCGCGTGGCCACAGCCGGTCCACCAGCACCCGCAGGCCGTCGTCGGGCGAGGGCGGGTCGTACACCCGGCGCATCCGCAGGTTCGCGGCGTCGGCGGCGCGTCTTGTCGGCATACCCCCATTGTCGGGCAGGTCAGGCCCTCGCCGTGTCCGTAGCCCGCAGCCGGGCGACGCGGCGCACGGCGAGCGCTCCGACGGCGAGCGCGAGCACGGCCAACGTGGTGATCGCCCAACCCGGCCACGGGCCGCGGGCAGGGGAGACCGGTTCGACGGCGGCGACCGTGACGAGCCGTTCCGCGAAGCTCGCTCCCGCCGAGTGCGTGAGCAGGCCGGTGTCGAAGGTGCTCAGCACGTCCACGCTGCCCGTGGACAGGTCGACGGAGACGACGCCCAGGTCCTCGACGCGGGCGAGCAGCACGGTCGGCGAGCGCCAGCCGAGCAGCCAGGCCCGTTCGCCGGGGATCGGCACCGCCGGCTGGACGTCCGTGCCGTCGGCCAGCCGGACGACCTGCACACCGACGGCCTCGCCCGTGCCGCTGAACAGCATGGGATCACCGGCCGGCGTCCACCCGCCGAAGACCGAGTTTTCCGGTATGCGCATGGCCGCCGTGACCGCTCCGGTCGGCTCGACGACGGTCAGCCACGAGGTCGGCGCGCTGGTGCCGCGGTCCTGCACCGTCGGCACACCGAGCCTGCCCCCGGTCGAGAACCGGACCGAGTCCAGCGGGTCGAACACGACGCCGGGCACCGTGGTGAGCGTGCCGGTGTCGAGGTCGAGCAGCGCCAGGGGGTAGCCGCCAGTGCCCTGGAAGCGGTCGGCCACCCGTTCGGCGGTGTCCTCCAGGGCCAGGGCGAGCCGGCGTCCGTCCGGCGACCACGCCTGCAGGTCGTAGGCCGTCGGGGCGGGCAGCGGGTAGTCCCGGCGCTGCCCGGTGACCAGGTCGAGGACGGGGATCTCGGTGGCGCCGCCCCGGCGGTCGCCGATCGCGACGCGCCGACCGTCGGGGGACAGCAGCGCCTCGGCGGGGCTCCACTCCCCGTCGGCCTCGGTCGCGCCGCGCTCCTCGGCGAGGTCGATCCGACGGTACGTCCGGCCGTCGCTGCCGACGACGACCGCCTGGGCCAGGCCGAAGAACGACCCGATCACGCGCTGTCGCAGCACGGCGATGCCCGGCCGGCCCAGCGGCGCCTCGGACAGCGAGGCGGTGAGCAGCGACATGGCGCCGAACTCCTGTGGCAGCACCGGAGCGGCGTCGGTGGCGGCGGGACCGGCGGCACGGTCGCCGCCGCGCAGCACGGGGACGAGGACCACGGCGGCGATGACCGCGACCGCGACGGCGACCGGGGCGAGCAGGCGTGGCCGTCGCCGCGGGCCGGGGGTCGGCACGATGCCGCTGCGTGCGACGGCCGGCTCCTCGGCGATGACCCGGATCGCGGCCCGTACCCGGTGCTCCAGCGCTGCGCGCGTCGACGGCGTCTCACTCACCGAGGAACTCCTTCATCGTGGCCAGCGACCGGTGCAGCAGCGACTTGACCGTGCCGAGCCGGCAGCCCAGCGCCTCGGCGATCTCCGACTCGGGCAGGTCGAGGTAGTAGCGCAGGAACACGGCGGCCCGCTGGCGGGGGCGCAGCCGGCGCAACGCGGCCCGCACGGCGGTGACGTCGGCGTACGCCGGCTCGTGGCCGTCGGCGAAGACGCTCGCGTGGCGGCGTTCGAGCACTCTGCGCCGCACCCACGAGGTGCACCGCGAGATCACCGCACGGCGCAGGTAGGCGGCCGGCTGGTGCACGTGGGCACCCTGCCGGTACCACGCCGCGAAGACCTCCTGCACCACGTCTTCGGCGGCGCCGACGTTGCCGGTCGTCATGTAGGCGAGCCGGACGAGCCCGGTGTACTCCTGCGAGTACACCGAGGCGAACGTCGCCGGCTCGATAAGGGTCGCCTGCACCTGCACATCCTGCTGGGCGCACGACGGGCCGGAAAGGTTCCATCCCGCCTCGGCGTGGACCGAGGGGCGGGGTTCGCCGACCGCCTGCGGCAGCGCGGTCGGGCGCAGCGCTATCGAGCGCGCTTGGCGTCGAGCCGCTCGGCCACGGGCCAGCGCACGTCGCGGGCCAGCCGGAGCTTCTCGAAGATCCAGATGAGTCGGGCGGCGGGGTCGATCTGGCCGCGCAGCACGCCGTGGCGGGCTCCGGTCGGATCGGCGTGGTGGGAGTTGTGCCAGCTCTCACCGAACGACAGGATCGCCAGGGGCCAGAAGTTGGTGGCCCGGTCCTTGCTCGCGAAGGGCCGGTCGCCCACCACGTGGCAGATGGAGTTCACCGACCAGGTGACGTGGTGCAGCACCGCCATCCGGACCAGCCCGGCCCAGAAGAATGCGCTCAGCGCACCCGCCCAGGTGCCGGTGACCAGGCCGCCGATCAGGGCGGGGGAGAGCAGCGACACGGCGACGAGCGGGCCGAAGAGACGGTCGACCACGCGGATGTCGCGATCGGCGACCAGGTCCGGCGCGAAGCGCGCCCGGTTGCTCACCTCGCGCCGGAACATCCAGCCGACATGGGCGTGGAACAGGCCCTTGAGCACCGCGGTGACACTGGTGCCGTAGCGCCACGGGGAGTGGGGATCACCTTCGCGGTCGGAGTACGCGTGGTGGCGGCGGTGGTTGGCGACCCACTGGGTCGGCGAGCCCTCGACCGCGAGCGATCCGGCCACGGCGAGCGCGATGCGCAGCCCGCGCCGTGCCTTGAACGATCCGTGGGTCAGGTGCCGGTGGTAACCGGCCGCGATGCCGAAACCGCTGACCAGGTACGTGGTGATCGCCAGGGTCAGATCGACGCCGGACAGCCCCCAGCCCCACGCGATCGGGACGGCGGCCAGCAGGCCGACGAACGGGGTGGCGACGAAGATCCAGATCGCGATGTGGCCTGCCCGGCTCTGCGGCGCGGCGAGCATCGGTTTGGGTTCGTGCACGGTGCGGGGGACATCGATGCGGTCGACGACCGCAGGCGGACTGGTCGCGCCCATGCGACTCCTGTCTGAGCTCGGGGTGGTGCCGGTTCGTGCAGGCCAATAATGCGTCACGGCCGGGAGCCCGACGGGTTCCCGGCCGTGATCACGGATTACTTACAGGACGCGAACGCCTGCAGCCTGCGGGCCCTTCTGGCCCTGCACGATGTCGAACTCGACCTTCTGGTTCTCCTCGAGGCTGCGGAAGCCGTTCGACTGGATCTCAGAGAAGTGCACGAAGACGTCGGCGCTGCCGTCGTCGACGGAGATGAAGCCGAAGCCCTTGTCCGCGTTGAACCACTTCACGGTGCCCTGTGCCATGTTGTCTCCTCCTTGGGAGTGGGGTGCCGCACTCTGCGACAGCCCCTAGCCGTTTGTCCCAGCGGCAACATCTGCCCCAAGAGGAAGACGAAACCACCCGCGCGACCTGATCCAGCGGGTGTCAAAAAGATCGACTACTGAACGCGCGAAATTACGACCTGGATCAACACAACTCTCCCACGTCGGCTCCTATTCCCGGCAGGCGGAGTCCAGCCCTTTGAGAAAACAGCTGTGACCAGCGCAAACCTGGACGCCCGGGCGTCCCCTGCGGCGTCGGGTGGTCACCGGGCCCGTGCGCTCCGCACCGCTTCGCCGAGCCGGGCAGCGGCCTCCTGAAGCTCGTCCGGCGGCAGCATGGAGAACGACAGCCGGATGGCGCGATCGCCGCCCGCGCCGTCGGCGAAGAACCGCGAGCCCTCGACGAACGCCACCCCGTGCGCTTCGGCGACCGGTGCGAGCGCGCTCGCCGTGACGGGCGAGGGCAGCTCGGCCCACAGGAACCAGCCGCCGCCCGGCACCGAGATCCGCAGGTCCGGCGCGGACGCGCGCAAACCTGCGACGAGCGCGTCGCGCTGCGCGGCGTAGCGGCCGCGTGCTCCCGCGACGTGGCGTCGGTAGGCGCCGGACGTGCCGAAGGTCGCCATGGTCAGGGCGGTGGTGTGGTTCACACCGCCCCCGCTGTGGATGTAGCCCAGGCCGGTCAGCCGGTGTAGGAAACCTTCGTCGGCGTTGATCCAGCCCAGCCGGAGGCCGGGCGCGACGGTCTTGGCGAAGGTGCCCAGCCGGACGACCGTCCCGCGCTCGGCCAGGCTCCACAGCGACGGCGGGGCGGGCTCGTCGTACGCCAGCTCCCGGTAGGTGTCGTCCTCCACGATCGTGAGTCCGGCGCGCCGGGCGAGGTCGACGAGTTCGACCCGGCGCTCGGCAGGCAGGCAGCGGCCGGTCGGATTGGCGAACGTCGGGACGAGGTACAGCATCGGGACCCGACGCCCGTCTCGCGCCAGCCGTTCCAGCAGCTCCGCCGTCCTGGCCGGATGCACGCCCCGGTCGTCGGCCGGCACGCCGACCAGTTCGGCGCGCCGGTCGCGCAGGATCGGGAAGGCGAGGTGGTAGGTCGGCGAGTCGACCAGCACCGCGTCACCGGGGTCGACGAGCAGGTCGGCGACCAGCGCGAGTCCGTGCGACGCGCCGTTGGTGACGAAGATCTCCGAGGTCCGCGTGCTGCGGTGGTCGCCCTCGCCGAGGTGGTCGGCCAGCCACTCGATGAGAGGCCCCGGCCCTGCCGCCGCTCCATAGGTCAGCGCCTGCCAGCCGTGTTCGCGCAGCGCCGTCCGGCCGGCGTCCGACCATTGCTCGACCGGCAGCAGCGCGGGCAGCGGATGGCCCCACCCCAGATCGACGATGCCGGGCCGGGGAACGTACTGGATGACCGCGCCGGGGGTGTCCACGAACGCCACGATAAGGCCCCGTCCGAAGAATGATCGCTTCGGATCCGCGCTCGCTCTCGGCGGACCTGCCCGCGCTGGGCCACGGGCCCGGTCTGCTGCACTAGAGTCGTCGCTGAGCAGCACTTTCGTCTTGAACGTCGGCATCATGATCCCGCACCGGCCGAGGGGGAATCGTGGCCTCTGCACCCGCCGCCGAGCACACGTCGGCACTCACCGGCAGGACGGTCGTCGTGATCGGCGGCAGCGCCGGCATCGGGCTCGAAACCGCGCGGCAGGCCCGCGCCGAGGGCGCCGACGTCATCCTGACCGGCCGCGATCCCCAACGCCTGGAGCGGGCCGCGGCCGAACTCGGCACCCCGCGCAGCGCGGCGTTCGACGCCACCGACCCGGCCGCCCTCGAACGCTTCTTCCAGGAACTGCCCGGACCCGTCGACCATGTGATGATCACCGCCGGTCGGCCGTACTACGGCCTGCTGGCCGACATGGACGTCGAGCAGGCACGCCGCTCCTTCGACGAGCACATGTGGCTGCCCATCAACGTGGCGAGGCTGGCCGTCGGCCGGGTCCGGCCCGGCGGGACGCTCATCTTCATGGGCGGCACCGGCGCCCGCCGCCCGCGCCCGGGCCTGACGATCGCCGCGATGGGCACCGCCGCGCTGCCCGCCATGACCGCCAACCTGGCCCTCGAACTGGCGCCGATCCGGGTCAACCTCATCGCCGCCGGGTTCGTCGACACACCGCTGTCGGCGCAACTGCTCGGCGCGGACCTCGACGAGCGCCGCGAGCAACTGCGCGCCACACTGCCCATCCGGCGCGTCGTCGGCCCCGCCGACGTCGCCGCGCTCGCCGTGCACATCATGACCAACACCGCGCTCACCGGCGCGACCTACGACATCGACGGCGGCCAGCAGCTGCTCCCCGGGTGACCCCGCGCAGCAGAGCGCCCGGCTCGGGTCGGCTCAGAGCGCGTCCACGACGTCCTTGGCCTCACGCAGGCCCATCCCCGTGTGCTGGCGCACCAGCTTGATCGCCTCGATCGGCCGGCCCTGCTGTTTGAGGTCGCGGGCGTTCGCCATGAGGTCCGGGCCGAGCACCGGGTGGACCGGCTGCCCGGTCGTCGTCGGCGTGCCGCCGGCCGCGATCAGCTCGACGGCCTTGACCGCATCGGAGAGCGAGACCCCCGTGGCCTCCCGCCAGAGCTTCACCGCCGGGATCTTCATGCGCTGGTTCATCAGCAGCCGCACCTGGTGCACCAGCGCGTCGCCTTCGGCAGCGGGCGGCCCGGCAGCCTTGCGGGTCGACCGGGCGTGCTCGGCGTCCCGGGCGGCCAGCGCGGATCCGAGCAGGTCCGTCGGGTCGTGGCGGCGTCGCCGGGCGACCAGCAGGCCGATGATGATGGCGAGCAGCACCACGATGACGGCGATCAGGAACCCGGTCATGGACACACGCTACCGGGCGCCCGCCCGTGGTCGGGTGCGTGCGGCCCACGACCGGGCACCGGCGGGGCACCCGGTGGAGATGAATTCGCCTAGGCTGCGGCCCATGCCCTTCACCGCAGGTCATCCCGCCGCGGTGCTGCCTCTCGTCCGCAGTGGTCTGCCGGGCTCAGCCCTCGTCATCGGCACGGTCACGCCCGATCTGCCGATGATGCTGCCCATCCCCGAGGTGGTCCACTTCGCACACACGCCCCTGGGCCTCGGCACGGTCGACCTGGCTCTCGGCACGATCGTGTTCCTGCTCTGGCAGGTGTTCTTCGCCCCGGCCGTGCGCGCCATCGCACCCCGTGCGCTGGCTGCCCGCCTTCCGGCAGACGTGCCCCGCGGCCTGGCGTTCCACGTGGCGGACCGGGGCCGGGCCGCCCGGGTGCTCGTCGCCGTCCTGATCGGCGCGGCGACCCACCTCATCTGGGACGGCGTCACCCACGACTGGATGTGGGGCCCGCAGTACGTGCCGTGGCTGGCCGCTCGGCACGGCAGCCTGCTGGGCTGGGAATGGGTGCAGCGCTTCAGTGACGTCGCAGGCACCGCGATCGTGGTCGGCTGGCTGATCGCCTGGTGGCGGCGTACACCGGAACGGGCCGACGTCGGTGTGCTGCCACTCGGGATCCGCTGCGCGGCGTGGTCGCTGATCCTGTGTCCGGCCGTGGCCGGCTTCGCGTACTGGCTGCTCGCCGACTCGCTGTTCGCGGCGTTCGCCCGGGGCGCCGGGCCGGGCGTCGTCGGCCTCGTCGTGGTCACCGCGACCTGGTGGACGCGTGCCCGGCGCGGCTCCGATATGGACCGCGGGTCGGCGGAGGGCCTCAGCGCCGGCGCATGAACGCGCACACCTGCCGGCCGGTCAGCTCGGACACGTTGACGAGGTCCCAGCCGAACCGGTCGAGGATCTCCACGGCGGCGAGCAGCTGGGTGACGCCCTGTCCGGAGGGCATCAACTGCGACACGATCGCCAGGTGCCGGTGGGGGTATGCGCGCAGATCGGCCCGGTTCTCCAGGACGGTCCGGACGTTGATCATCCGATTGTGGGCCACCAGTTCCGGAGTCTCGCTCGACATACCGAGACCCTACACACGGACGGCGCCGCGGGCTGCCCGCCGCGTTCGCCGGGTCAGCCCCGGACGGCCTCGGGCCATCTCCCGCCGGGCAGCTTGGAGTGGTCGCCGACCTGCGTGGCGAGGTCCCGGACGTCGCCCAGCGCGGCCACGAAGCGCCCGCCGACGGTGAGCAGGTTGTTCAGTCCGTCCTCGATGAGGTCGCCGATGGATTCGGCGAGGGTGTCGATGGCCCAGGGGATGTCGATGACGGTCGTCGCGGCCACCCCGGCCTGGATGAGCTTGCCCACCAGCCCGGTGACGACCTTCGCGAGTTCCACCGCGTAGTCGACGTTCGCCTGGGCGATCTTGAACAGCCACTGGCTGATGAACTCGGCCTTGGCGACCGTCTCGTCGACGGCGGCCTTCTGCTTGGCGGCCTTGTCCCGGTAGGACGCGGCAGTGTCGCCCGTCCACTTGGCGAGGTTCTGGTCGCGGGGTTCGGTGGTCGTGAAGGACAGCTCCGACACGGGGCCCTTCACCTGGTCGACCCACGTGAAGCTGGTGGTGATCAGGGAGAGCACCGGGAGCTCGTGGTCGAACGCGTACCGCGCCCGGTCCATGATCTTCTGAAGTCCCTCCCGGACGGCGTCGAGGTTGTTCTTGATCCACCAGAGGGCCGCCCCGCCGAGCAGCCAGGCCCAGTCCTTGACCTGCTCGACGATCTTGTTGAACTCCTCGACCGCCCTGTCTAGGCCGGTGCGGATCTGCTCGAAAGCCTTGCGGAACGGCTCCGTGTACTCGATGTCGGAGCGGGGTGGCGCCATGCCGATGTCCTTCCCGGGCCGGGTCAGCGTCAGGCGCTGTAGATCTGGTTGAGGTCGAGGGAGACGATCGCGTCGGCCTTGTCGTACTCCTTGGCGATCTTGACAAGCGCTCCGGCGAGCTGGTCGAACTCGACCGCCGCGCCGCTCAGGACGGTGACCATGAAGTCCTGGAAGGCGTCGTAGGCCCGCGCGTGCACGAGCGCGTTCATGTCGCCGATGAAGAACGCGGTCACCCCGAGGTCCAGGCCGTCGGCGGCGTTCCTGACGGGAGCCACCTGGTCGGCCATGTCCCGCCATTTCGCCGCCTCGTCCAGCAGCGCGTCGGTGACGACGGTTACCTCTGCACCCATGACCCGTCTCCCTTCCCGGCCGTGTCGGTGATCATGCCGGGTCGCCGTGCCGGGCGGCACGGAACACGGCCAGGGCCTCGGTGCGCAGCTGCTGCGGGTCGGCCTCGCGGATGCGCCGGGCGTCGCCGCTGACGGCGGTCACCTGAAGGCCGCGGCACGTCGCGGTCAGGTGACCGTGCGGGCTCGCGACGTGGCGTACGCCCTCGCCGTCCGGCCGCTCGCGGTCGAGGCGGTGCAGCGTGTCGTCGAGTTCGCGCAGGGTGTCCCAGACCGAGGCGAGCCACACCCGGGAGTCGGCCGGCGGTTCGGGGCTCGCCGCGCTCGCCCGGCGGGTGTCCGCACGCCGCTGCGCGCCGCCCTGCTCGGACGCGGCGAACTCACGCAGCGCAGCCGCGTTCACCGTCTGCGCGAGGGCGTCCGCGTACGCCTGGAACAGCGCGTCCGCGAACCGGTCCGGGGCGAGGCGCTCCCGCCAGTCCCGGCTCACCTCGACGTCTTCCACCAGACCCTGCGCGCTGGTGGTGACCCGGATCGCCCCCGCCGCGTCCGCGCCCGGGCGTGGCTCGGCGGAGCCGGACTCGCCGCCCGCCCGCAGCTCGGCGCGGGCACGTGCGCGGAGCTCGCGGTCATCGCCCAGAAAGTCGAGGCTCGCCAGAACCGGCCCGTCGCCGCGTGCGTTTGGTGACAAATCGCGCTCCCCGAACTGGTGCGGCCAGACTCACCCACAGCCGTCCCGGGTAAGGCGAACACCACCCGCGTCACCCCCCAGGACGGCGAAAGACTACCGCAACTTCGACGGCGGGTCGGTCCCGTCACGCGACCGACGGACCGGCGGCTCCGGTCGCCGCCGCGACGTCGCCGGTCCTGCGAGCGTCCTCCGTGGACTTCGACAGCGTCCGCGCCTGCCGGACGACCGCCGCGACCACGGCCGCCAGGGCCAGTCCGCCGATCGCGTGCAGCCCGAAGACGAGCGCGCCGACGGTGCCGTCACCCGCGTCGCCGAACGCCATGGCGACCTTCGCGATCACCACCTGGACGGCGGTCAGGCCGGCGACCAGAGCGGTCGTCGCGATGAGCCGACCCGGCATCCGGCCCAGCGCGGCGACGGCCGCCATCAGCAGCGGCAGCAGGAAGATCACGTACCCCAGCAGGTGATGGGGCCGGTAGGCCGCGTCGTCGGTCGCGGCGCCGAACGCGCCGCTCGCGGCGAAGTAGAACTCCGCCAGCACCACCAGCATGAGCAGGGCCGCCAGCGCGGTGAAGGTCTTGCGCATCGCATACTCCTTGAGGCCGTCGAGTCGTCAGATGAGCGGGCCACCGCCGGATCCGGCTGGGCGGCCGGGCGGTCCCGCGTGCAGGATGGTGTCCCGGTAGCCCGACGACGCGGCCGCCGGGAATGTGAGGTCACCGCGACGCACCTCACCATCCGGTGCGCTGTCTCGTCGAACCGGTGAGCACAGCACGCGTCCGAAGGAGTCGGTCAGACCATGGACAGCAGATCCGAGCCCGGCGACGCCGGGGCCGATCCGGACCTGAGCGCGATCGTCGGCGAGCGGCGTCACCTGCTCAATCTCGCGTACCGGCTGCTCGGCTCGTTCAGCGAGGCCGAGGACGTCGTGCAGGAGACGTATGCCCGCTGGTACGCCATGTCCCGGCCGCAGCAGGAGGCCGTCGAGTCACCCGGCGCGTGGCTGACGACGGTCGCCGGTCGTGTCTGCCTGGACCTGCTCGGCTCGGCACGGGCCCGCCGGGAGCGTTACGTGGGCGAGTGGGTCCCGGAGCCGCTGCCCGGCCGCGCCGAGTGGATCATCAGGTCCGGCGGGGGCACGGCCGACCCGGCCGACCGGGTCACCCTTGACGAGTCGGTCAGCATGGCCCTCCTCGTCGTGCTCGAACAGATGACCCCGGCCGAGCGGGTCGCGTTCGTCCTGCACGACGTCTTCTGCCACTCCTTCGCCGAAGTCGCCGAGATCATCGGCCGCACCCCGGCGGCCTGTCGCCAGCTGGCGTCCTCGGCCCGCCGTCGTGTCCGCGCCTCGCGGGCGCAGGCGGCGCCGGCAGCCCACCAGGCGCGCCTGGTCAGGGACTTCAAGCAGGCGTGGGAAGCCAAGGACATCGATGCCCTGATCAGGCTGCTCGACCCGGCCGTCACGATGACCGCCGACGGCGGCGGCCTGGTCAGCACCGCGCTCGGCGTGATCGAGGGCAGCGCGCAGGTCGCCCGCTACGCCGTCCGGATCGCCGACTGGGCGCCCGCGATGGAGCTCCTGGAACGCACCGTCAACGGCACGCCGGGTCTGGTGGCACAGCAGGACGGCGTCATCGTGACGGTGGCCGCGTTCGACATCGCGGGTGGCCGGATCAGACGCATCTGGGCAGTCCGCAACCCGGACAAGCTCCGACCGTGGACGGCGGGGGAGGCCGCCCGACCGGAGTGAGTCCAGACCTGGCAGTCGCCGGGCCCGCCGCACCACCGCCGACGCCGGTCCCCTCGTGCCTGACGCCGTTCACCCGCGGTGCGTATGATCACCGCGCATGCAGCTCAGAGTGGGGGACCGTTGACCGACACCGCCGTCAGCGCCCCGCAGACTCCGGACCGGCATGACGCGGGCGATCGCGGCAGTCGGCGCAGCCGCACGGCCCGACTGGTCGCCTGCCTGGTCCTGGGCGCCGTACTGGCCGTCCCCCTCACCCTGGTGATCGTGCGGCTCACCGGGCTGGACGCGGGAACCATGCTCGCCGTGCCGATCGTGCTCTTCCCGTACTCCCTCGCGCTGAGCGTGCTCGGGCTGGGCGTCATGCTCGCCGTCGCCGGGCTGCGCTCGCGGTGGGCCGTGCTCGCCGTCGCGGTGCTCATGGCTGCCCAGGTCGCGCTGCTGGCACCCCGGTTCATGCCGGACCGGCGGCATGTTCCGGCACAGGCGCCCGAGCTGCGGGTGGCCACCCTCAACGCCAACGTCGGCGCGGCGGATCCGGCCGCCCTGGTGCGGCTGGTGCAGACCGAACGCCTCGACGTGCTCTCGGTGCAACAGCTGCCGACCGCCGGCATCGCCGCGCTCACCGCGGCCGGCCTGGACACCCTGCTGCCGTACCACGAGCTCCGCCCCGAGTACGACTCCTCGATCTACTCCCGGTTCCCGCTGACCCGCGGCGGCCCGCTGTCCGCGGACACCGCCTGGCCGCAGACCACCGCGGAGGTGACGGTCGGCGGACGCACCGTACGGCTGGTGGCCGTCCACACGTACTACCCGGTCGGTGATCCGGATCGCTGGACCCGGGACATGCGCGCGCTCGCCGAGGTCGCCCGGGACAACGGCCCGGACACGGTCTTCCTCGGCGACTTCAACGCCACCCTCGACCACACGCCGATGCGCGAACTGCTGGCGGCGGGCCTCACCGACACCCACGCCGAACTCGGCCGCGGCTGGGCCCGCACCTGGCCGGTGGGCATGACGCCGCTGCCGCCACTGGTCCAGATCGACCACGTCCTGCACGGCTCCGGCCTGGCGGGCGTCTCGGTCGGCGAGCGGACCGTGCCGGGCACCGACCACCGCGCGGTCGTCGCCGTGCTGGCACTGCTGCCGGCGAAGTAGCGGGTCGGCGACGCCCGCGACGCCGTGCCGTCATCGTCGCGGCGCGACGGCGTTGCGGCGGAACTGCCGACGGTACTCCGACGGGGTGAGCCCGGTGGTGGACACGAACAGCTTGCGGAAGGTCGCGTCGTCGGCGTATCCGACCTGGACGGTGATCTCGTGGATGTTGCGTTCGGACGTCTCCAGCAGCCGTTTCGCGGCGCTCACGCGAGCCGCCTGGAGGTAGGCCAGCGGCGATCCGCCCGTCGCGGCGGCGAACCGGCGCAGCAGCGTGCGGGTGCTCACGTGGAAGGCGGCCGCGAGGACCGCGAGGTCGTACCGGTCGGCGAGGTGCGCGCGCAGCCACCGCTGCACGTCGTCGGCGAACGTCGTCGCGGCGACGGGCCGCAGGGTGTCCTCGACATACGGGGCCTGGCTGTGCCGGGTGTCGGGGACCAGCGTGACCTGCGACGTCGCTCGGGCGACACGGTCGCCGCCGTGCCGGCGGACCAGGTCGAGCGCGAGATCGTGCGCGGCGCTGAACGCACCCGCCGTGGCGAACCGGCCGTCGCGTACGACGAGCGCCGTGGCCTGCACGTCGATGTGCGGGTAGCGCCGGGCGAGTTCCGGTGCGAACAGCCACGAGGTGGTGGCGGCATGGCCGTTGAGCAGGCCCGCCTCGGCCAGCAGGAACGTGCCCCCGCACACCGCCGACACCCGTGCGTCGGCGAGTCCGCCCAGGTATTCGACCTCGCGCGTCAACGCGGCGACGCGTTTGACGGCCAGCGCCGGGTCGACGCACAGGAAGCCGGGCACGACGATCTCCCCGCGCCGCGGTATCGGACCGACCAGGTCGGTGCTCATCCGGCCCGCGCCCGAGGGCCGCACCGAGCCGGTGACCGACACGATGCGCGGCCGGAACAGCGGCGGCGAGCCCGGTCGTAGCGCGGCCGCCACCGCGTTCGCGATGGTGAGCAGGTCGACGATGCCGTAGACCTCGGCAGCCAGGCAGTCGTCGAAGCCGAGCACGTCGACCGACCAGGGACCCATCTGGCGAGACTACCCATGCCAGGTGGCGATCCCGCCACTCGTGCCCGCCGGCGAGATCATCGACAGTGAGGCCATGACGATCACCCCGCGCTGCTCCCGCATCCCGGACACCCGCCTCGCCGTAGCGGCGACCGACCTGCTCGTCGCGTCGTCGACCGCGACCCTGGTCAACCATTGCCTGCGTACGTACCATTTCGGGCTGGCCCTGGCCGAGCGCGACGGCCTCGCCCCGGACCTGGAGCTGCTGTACATCGGTGCGGCACTGCACGACCTGGGTTTCACGCAGCGGTACGACGGGCCGGCGCCGTTCGAGGAGATCGGCGCCGACGCCGCCCACGAACTGCTGCTCGCACAGGGCGCCGACACGGCACGGGCCGACCTGGTGGCCGAGGCGATCCGCCTGCACGTGTACGCGCAGACGGCGCAGGACCCGCGCCCGGAGGTCGCACTCCTGAGCCTCGGCGCGGCCGTCGACGTGTTCGGCCTGCGCCTCGATCTGATCGCGCCGGCGTTCACCCGGCAGATCATCGAGGAGCACCCGCGGCTCGGCTTCACCGCCGCGATCACCGCGATCGTCGCCGACCAGTCGGCTCGCAAGCCGGACAGCCCGCTGGCCCGGCTCGACCGCTCCGGCGGCGCCCGGCTGCTCGCGGCGGCCCCGTTCGCCGAGTGACGGCCGAACCGGCCGTAGCAGGCTCGGGCCGAACGCCCACGACCCATATGTCGTGGGCGTCACAGCGAAACATTGACAACGTTAATTGTTAACCCTAGGGTCTGGACACCGGCCGTGCAATGAAACGTTTTAATCACGCGATCCCCCTGTCGTAGGAGTCGCCATGCACCGTCCCGATCCTGCCCGCAGCCCCCGTGGACGAGTGGCAGCCGTCCTCGCCGTCCTGCTCACCGCCACCGCCGTCCTGTCCGCCGTGCCCGCAGCCGCCGCCACACCCGTCAGCGTCAGCGGCGCGCACTGGATCTGGTATCCCGAAGGCGATCCGCGCACCACCGCGCCGGTCGGCCACCGCTACTTCCGCAAGACCTTCACCGCGCCCGGCGGCGCGGTCAGCGACGCGCAGCTCGTCGTCACCGGCGACGACACCGTCGACGTATGGCTCAACGGCAAACCCCTCGCTGGGTCGGCCCGGGTCGTCGACGCCTGGAAGAACGCCGTCTACATCGACCTGGCACCGGCACTGGTCACCGGCACCAACACCCTCGCGGTGGCCGTGCAGAACACCACCTCGGGCCCCGCGGGCCTGCTCGGCAGGGTGTACGTCGCGACCTCCGGCGGCGTCACCGACCTGGTCACCGACGGCGGCTGGAAGGCGTTCCAGAGTGCGCCGACCGGCTGGGAGCAGCCGGGCTTCGCCGACGGGTCCTGGCCCGCCGCCACGGACCTCGGCGCGTACGGCATCGCGCCGTGGAACAGCGCGGTGGTCGCGCCGGTCATCAGCGGCGCGTCGCCGTTCGCGGTGGGGGAGGCGACCACCGAGCGGCGCGTCAACCCGCTGGGCGTCGACGCGGCCGCACCCAGGTTCGGCTGGAAGCTGACGTCGGGCACGGCGCAGCAGTTCCAGGCCGCGTACCAGGTGATCGTGGCCAGCAGCAGCGCCAACGCCGACAGCGGCACCGGCGACGTGTGGGACAGCGGCCGCGTGGTCGGCCGCCAGGCCGTCGACGTCGCCTACGCCGGGGCCGCGCTGACCTCGCTGCGCCGCTACCACTGGCGCGTGCGAGTGTGGGACACCCACGGCCGCGCGAGCGGCTGGAGCACCGTGCAGTTCTTCGAGACCGGCCTGCGCAACCCGGCGACCGAATGGCAGGGCTCCTACGTCGGCCAGCCCGCCGTCACCGACGGCCTGACCGGGGCGAGCTGGATCTGGTATCCGGAGGGCGACCCGATCGCCGGACTGCCGCCGATGACCCGCTACTTCCGGCGCACCGTCGCGCTGTCGAGCGCACCGGCCCAGGCGAGCCTGGTGGTCACCGGCGACGACACCGCCGACGTATGGGTCAACGGCGTGCAGGTCAGCTCCTCGCCGCGGGTCACCGACTCGTGGAAGCAGGCGACCGTGGTCGACCTGGCGGGCCGACTGACCGTGGGCAACAACGTGATCGCGATCGCGTCGCAGAACACGACCCAGTCGCCGACCGGCGTCATCGCGAAGCTCACCGTCGCGGGCGGCTCGACCGTCATCACCGACGCGAGCTGGAAGGCGTCGCAGACCGGTCCGTCGGGCTGGCAGCAGGTCGGTTTCAACGACAGCGGCTGGGCCGCCGCGCGGGCGCTCACCGCGTACGGCACCGGTCCGTGGGGCGCCAACGTGGTCGTACGGCGCAGCGCCCCGCTGCTGCGCAAGGGTTTCACGATCAGCAAGCCGGTCGCCTCCGCCCGCCTGCTGACCACCGCCCTCGGCCTGCACGAGACCCGGCTCAACGGCGCCAAGGTCGGCGCGGACGCGCTCGCGCCCGGGTGGACCGACTACGACAAGCGCCTGCAGTACAAGGTGTACGACGTCACCGGCCAGCTGCGGCAGGGCACCAACGCGCTCGGCGCGTGGCTGGGCAGCGGCTGGTACTCGGGCAGCCTCGGCATGGCCGGTTCGCAGCACTACGGCACCCAGCCGTGGTACTCCGCCCAGCTGCACATCTCCTACACCGACGGCACCAGCGCGGTGATCCGCACCGACAACACGTGGAAGGTCACCACCGGCCCGATCCGGGCCGAGGATCTCTACAGCGGCGAGGAGTACGACGCCCGGCTCGCGATCAGCGGCTGGGACGGCCCGGACTTCAACGACGGCGCCTGGCCCACCGCGGCGGTGCGCACCGGCACCGCGCCGCGCCTGGTGTCGCAGGTGGACAACGGCGTGACCGTGCAGTCCGAGCTGCGGCCGATCTCGGTCAACCAGCCCAAGCCCGGCGTGTGGGTCTTCGACCTGGGGCAGAACTTCACCGGCTGGAACCGGCTGCGGGTCACCGGCGCGGCCGGCACCGTCGTCACCATGCGCCACGCGGAGGTGCTGAACTCCGACGGCACCATCTACACCGACAACCTGCGGGCCGCGGGTCTCGCCACCGACCGGTACACCCTGGCGGGCACCGGTGCGCAGGAGGTCTGGACGCCGCGGTTCACCGTGCACGGCTACCGCTACGTCGAGGTGACGGGCTTCCCGGGCACCCCGAACCTGGACACCGTCACCGGCCTGGCGGCGTGGACCTCGGCGAGCCAGCCGGGCACGCTGACCACGTCCAACGCCCTGATCAACCAGCTGCAGCAGGCGATCATCTGGGGGCAGCGCTCCAACATGCTGTCCATTCCGACCGACTGCCCGAACCGCGACGAGCGGCTCGGCTGGACCGGCGACATCGCCTCGTTCGCCGCCACGTCCACGTTCAACCTGGACATGCAGGCGTTCCTGGACAAGTTCGCCGATGACCTGACCGACGCCCAGCACGCCGACGGCGCGTTCACCGACACCGCGCCCGACGCCTGCTGCGGCGCCGGCACGGCGGGCTGGGGCGACGCGGGCGTGATCGTCCCGTACATGCTGTGGCAGCGCTACGGCGATCTGAACGTCGTCAACCAGCACTTCGACGCCATGGCCCGCTGGGTCGACTACCTGCGCGCCACGTCGGGCGCGGATCTGATCCGCAACACCGGCGGCTACGGCGACTGGCTCAACGTCAACGACGACACCGCCCGGGACCTCATCGCCACGGCGTTCTTCTCCTGGTCGGCGCGGCTGGTGTCGAGGATGGCCGCGGCCACCGGGCGCACCGCGCAGGCGAGCAGCTACGGCACCCTGGCCGACCAGGTCGCGACGGCGTTCACCAACCGGTGGGTGGCCGCCGACGGCACGGTCGCCGGCAACACCCAGACCGGGTACGTGCTGGCGCTGGCGTTCGGGCTGCTGCCCGCCAACCGGGTCGCCGGGGCGGTCAACAAGCTCGTCGCCGAGGTCGCGGCCGCGGGCGGGCACCTGACCGTCGGCTTCCTCGGGGTGGAGAACCTGCTGCCGGTGCTGGCCGACAACGGCCGGGCCGACATCGCGTACCAGATCCTGCTGCAGCCCGGCTATCCCGGCTGGGGCTACATGCTGAGCAGGGGAGCCACCACGATCTGGGAGCGCTGGGACGGCATCCAGACCAACGGCGCGTTCCAGACCCCGTCGATGAACTCCTTCAACCACTACGGCCTGGGCTCCGTCGGCGACTTCCTCTACCGGCAGGTCGGCGGCCTGTCCGCGGCGAGCCCGGGCTACCAGTCGCAGCTGGTCGCGCCGCGGCCCGGCGGCGGGCTGACCTCGGCGAAGTCGGCGATGCAGACGCCCTACGGGCAGGCGGTCAGCGACTGGTCGGTGTCCGGCGGGGTGCTGACGCTGCGGGTCACCGTCCCGGCGGGCACCTCGGCGACGGTACGGGTGCCCGCTGCCTCGGCGGCCGCGGTGACCGCGCCGGCGCAGGCGGTGCCGTTCGGCTACGGCCAGGGCGCGGCCTCCTACCACCTGCCCTCGGGCAGCTACGTGTTCACGGCACCCGCGTGATCACGAACCGGTGAGCGAGCGGCCCGCCCCGACCAGGGCGGGCCGCTTCGTCGATACGTGCTATCGTTCCCGCATGATCTCGCGTCGACAGGGCTGGTGGCCCGCCTCCTAGGCGGTCATCCCCTGCACGCGTACACCGCGGCCGCCTCCGGAAGAGGCGGCCGTCGTCGTTGACACCCCTCGACCGGTCGGCCCGACCTGGCGAGGACGGACGATGACCACCTGGACCACGATTCTCACCACCCTGCTCGCCGGGGGCGACCTCACCGCCGCCGAGTCCGCGTGGGCGATGACGCAGATCGTGCGTGGTGAGGCCACCCCGGTGCAGCTGGCCGCGTACCTGGTCGCGCTGCGCGCCAAGGGCGAGACCGCCGTCGAGGTCGCCGGCGCCGCGGACGCGCTGCTGGCCCATGCCGTGCCCGTCACGCTGCCGGGCCCGGCCGTGGACATCGTCGGCACCGGCGGCGACGGCACCGGCGCGGTCAACATCTCCACCATGGCCGCGATCGTCGTCGCCGCCACCGGGCTCACCGTGGTCAAGCACGGCGGGCGGGCCGCCTCGTCGACCTCGGCCGGCTCCGGCGACGTCATCGAACGCCTCGGCATCCCGCTGGACCTGCCGCCCGCGCAGGTCGTGAAGGTCGCCGAGCGGGCAGGCATCACCTACCTGTTCGCCCCGGCCTTCCACGCCGGGATGCGCCACGCCGGGCCCGTGCGACGCGAACTCGGCGTACCGACGATCTTCAACGTGCTCGCCCCGCTGATCAATCCGGCGCGGCCCGCGTACGCGCTGGTCGGGGTCGCCGACCCGCGCTTCGTGGCGGTGCTCGCCTACGTGCTGGCCGCCCGTGGCTGCCAGGCGCTGGTGGTGCGTGGGGACGACGGCCTGGACAAGCTGTCCACGAGCACCGTCTCCCAGGTCGTGGAGGTGCGCGACGGGCAGGTGCGGCACACGGTGCTCGACCCGCAGCGGTTCGGCATCGCCCGCTCCGCGCCCGGGGCGCTGCGCGGCGGTGACGCCGCCGCGAACGCCGCGGTCGTGCACGCGCTGGTCGGCGGCGAGCACGGCCCGGTGCGCGACGCTGTCCTGCTCAACGCGGCGGCGGCCTGCGCGACGACGGTCGGCGACGGCGACCTCGACGACCGGATCGCGGCCGCCCTCCTCCGCTGCGCCGACGCGATCGACACCGGTGCCGCCGCGTCGACCCTGCAACGCTGGATCGGCGCCGCCACCAGTTGACCACCGCATGCGGGGCCGCGGGAAACGGGGGAGTAGGCGAGACTGTTGCGGTCCAGCGGTGCCGTGATGGGAGCAGGATGCCGACGAGTGTCATCGGACGGGTGGGACGCTGGTGCTTCCGGCACTGGGCGCTGGTGCTGCTGGCCTGGGCCCTGGCGGTCGGCGCCGGAGTCGTCTCGGTCGGCCCGCTGTTCAGCCGCCTGTCCGACAACAGGTTGCCGCAAGGGGTCGAGTCGGTCGTCGCCGCCGACGTGATCGCCGAGGGCGGCGACTCGGCGGGCACGGTCGTCGGTGTCGTGGACGGCATCGACCCGGCGGACCCCGCGATCCGCGCGGCGCTTCTCGCCGCCTCGCCTCGCCTGGCGGAGATCCCCGGCGTGAAATCGGTCGATCATCCCTTCACGTCTCCCGCGGCCGCCGCGCAACTGACCTCTTCGGACGGTCGCGCGGTCATCGTCTCCGTGACGCTGACGGCGTTGGACCGGCCCGGCCGCGACCGGGCCGCGATCGACGTCGGGCAGGCCCTGCACGACCTGCGCGGCGACCTGCCACCGGGGGCGAGCGTCGAGGTCGGCGGCGCACCGGTGCTCAGCGTCCAGACCAGGACCGCGGTCAAGGAGGACCTGGCCCGGGCCGAATACGTCTCGCTGCCGTTGACCCTGCTCGTCCTCATCGTGATCTTCGGCGGTCTGGTGGCGGCGGGGCTGCCCGTGCTCACCGCGGTGGTGTCGGTGGCCACCGCCATGGGCGTCATGCTCGGCTTCTCCTACTTCACCAGCGTCGACCAGGACGGCGTCACCGTGGTGAGCCTGCTCGGGCTCGGCCTCGCCGTCGACTACGGGCTGCTGCTCGTCGCGCGCTACCGCGAGGAGCTGCTGGACGGCTGGCCGCCCGAGACGGCGATCGCCCGAGCCTGGGCGACCGCGGGCCGCGCCACCCTGTTCAGCGCGCTGACCGTGGCCGCCGCGCTCAGCGGCCTGCTCATGTTCGACCTGCCGACGCTCACCGCGCTGGGCGTCGCGGGCGTGTCGATCGCCGTGGTCGCCATGGTGGCGTCGCTGACCTTCGCCGCCGCCCTCATCGGGCTGCTGCGCCGGTGGATCAGGCCGACCGCCCGGCAGCGCCGGGCCGCGGCCGACGGCGCCGCGAGCGTCGACAGCGGGTTCTTCTACCGGCTCTCCCGGCTCGTCCAGCGCCGGCCCGTGCTGGTCGCCCTGGCCACGACGGCGGCACTGCTCGCCGCCGGAGCTCCGCTGATCGATTCGGCGATGCGGCTGCCCAGCCTGGACGGTGTGCCGCGCAGCATCGAAGCGGCGCGGGTCGCCGACACCCTCACCGAACGCTTCGACCGCAGGCCCGCCGCCGCCATCACCGTGGTCGCCCGGACCCAGCCGCAGGCCCTGCAGGAGTGGGCCCACCGCTGGGCGGGTGATCCGAACGTCGCGTCGATCCGGCCGGTGCAGCCGCTCGGCCCGGCCGGCGCGCCGAGCGCGGCGTCGATCGGGTTCGACCTGCACGGCGATCCGCAGGGACCAGCCGCGCAGGACCTGGTGCAGGCCATGCGCGCCGACCGGCCGCCGGGCGGCCCGTCGTGGGTGACCGGCGACGCGGCCATGCTCGGCGACCTGATGGACATCCTCGGCGACGGCCTGCCCTGGGCGGTCGGCGTGACGCTGCTGGCCATGGTGGCCCTGCTGTTCGCCATGACCGGGTCGCTGGTGGTGCCGGTGAAAGCGATCCTGGCCAACGTGGTCTCCCTCGGCGCCACCTTCGGCGTGCTCACCGCGGTCTTCGGCGAGGGTTTCGCCAGCGGCCTGCTCGACACGCTGACCGTCGGCGCGCTCAACCCCTTCGTCGTGGTGCTGGTCTTCGCGTTCGCCTTCGGCCTGTCCATGGACTACGAGGTCTTCTTTCTTGCGCGGATCAAGGAGTACATCGACGCGGACGTCGACACCGACACCGCCGTGCGCCGGGGACTGCAGCACACCGGGCGCGTCATCACCTCGGCCGCGCTGCTGATGGTCATCGTGTTCGGCTGCTTCGCGGCGGCGCGGATCGGCAACATCGAGCAGATCGGGCTGGGGCTGGCGGTGGCCGTGCTCATCGACGCGACCGTGGTGCGCTGCCTGCTCGTGCCGGCCACGATGACCCTGCTCGGCCGCTGGAACTGGTGGGCCCCGCGCTGGCTGTCCCGCCTGCACGGCCGCGTCGGGCTGCGGGAGCACCGGCTGCCCGCGCCGGAAGCGGGAGCCTGCCTGCCGGCGACCTGACGGGGTTCGAGGATCGGCGGACTCAGCTCGACGAAGGCGCCACCCGGCTTGCGGCGGCGCCTTCGTTCACGCCGGCAGACGACCGGCGGGTGTCCAGGGCAGCGCGAGGCGCATGAGGACCTCACCGTCCGGGTCCGACTCGCCGGTCGGGACGAACCCGAGCCGCTCGTAGAATCCGGCCGGGCCGCCGTCCTCGGGTACGTAACTGGTCAGCAGTTCGGTCGCGCCTTCAGCCGCCACGAGTTCCGCGATCTGCCGGACGACCTCGAAGCCGTGGCCGCGGCCCTGGTGCCGCTCGTCGACGAGCAGCTTCCACAGGAACCACGGCCCGTGGATCTCGGGTGGCCGCGGCTCGACATTCCAGCTCAGCATGACGAACCCGACCGGCTCGCCGTCCGCGTAGACCGCCCGATACCAGGGCTTGGCGTGCGGATACTCGGCAGCTTCTCGCAGCGAACCCCGCACCGAGGAGACGAAGCGCTCCTGTCCGGGTGAGACATGCAGCTCAAGGACCGAGTCACGGTTGTCGTCAGTGATCTCACGGAGGACCACGACCATGGGGCGAGCCTAACAGCCCGGTGGAGGCGGGGATGTTCGGCTGATCAGGCCGTGGACCAGCAAATAGCTTCACGGGTCACCCGACGTCGACCTATGATCAGGTCAACCCGCCCTAGGCGTGCCTATCCGGTACGGGCACGTCCGCAGTTGGAGAGGGAGGCCGCCCGTTCGAGCCGGGCCGGGTCCGTCAACGTCAGTCGCCGACGCGGCTCCAGAAGCCGAACCGTACGCCGTTGCGGTCGAGCAGGCGGCGGAGGTCGACTCGGGCCTCGCCCTCGTACAGGGTCGCCAGCAGCGCCAGCGGGTCGTCGCCGGCCGAGCCGCCGAGGGCTGTGACCAGAGCAGCGATGTCTGCCGGTGCGATGGTGAAGGCCCACTCGTACTCGAAGAAGTCGGCACCGCGGCTCAAACTCTGCCCCTCGACGGTCAACCGTCCGTCGTCGTGGACCGTCGCCCATGCGGCTCGCCAGCTGCCCGGCGCTCGGACGTCGGTCAGGGTCTGCTTGCGCATCGGCGCCTCCTCAGTAGTGGTAGAACTCGGCGAACGCCTTCGCGAACGGCGGCGTGAGCTCCCAGCTGATCGGCCAGGGCAGCGTCTCGGTGATCGGCGAGTACGCCAGGTGCACCACCACGTACCGCAACGGGTCCGTGTCGAGCACGTAGAACGTGTCGTCGCAGCTGGCGCACCACGCGTGGGCGACGGCGGCGAAGCCGTGCGCGCGGTGGCCGGGAGTCACCTCGCGGGCGAGCTGGCGCTCCATGGCGGCCTGCTTGTCGGGCGGGATGAGCTGCCAGCGCCCAGGAAGCGTGGCAGTGAACAGTTCCTGCGGCCCCAGGTGCAGGTCGAGCAGCCGGTCGCTGGTGCGGCCATCGGCTGCCACCGCCACCGCGAGCGCTTCGAGGTCCCCGGCCGCGGCGAGCACGGCGGTGGCCGTCACCGCTTCGTCTTCTGCCGGGTCGGGTGGAGCATCACGGGTGGCGAGCACCGCCAGCGCCGTGTGCGCGGCCTCGCCGAAGTCCCGTTCGATCCGCCTGGCCAGCCGAGCCGACACTGATCCGTCCATCGGGACCACCTCCCCGCGCGTCCTGGCCGCCGAGTGTAGTGATCATCCGCAAGTGTCGGGTCGTTGCCGGATTCCGGCGAACATCGCAAAACAGTACGAGACACTTGAATACCGGTGTTCAGCCTGGCCGCCTGCCGACGCGAAGGGTGCTCGACGTGCTGATTCTTGCGATTCTGGTATGGGGTTTCCTGGTCGGCTGGCTGGCCTGGCTGATCGTTCGCGGCGGCGGATTCCGTGACGTGCGCTGGCCGCAGGCCGTCGCGGCCGGGCTCATCGGTTCGTTCGTCGGCGGGCTCGGGATCAGCCTGCTCAGCGGCGACGGCCTGGCGCTGCGCCCGTCCGGCCTGATCGGGTCGGTGATCGGAGCCGTCGTGGTGCTGCTGATCTGGGGTGCGGTGCAGCGCAGGCACGAGCGCTGAGCCGAGGGCGTGCCGCCGACGGGCCGGGGAGCGGCCCGCCGACGGCACGTACGGGGGTCAGGAGTTGGCCGCCGCGACCAGCTGCGCGACCGCCTCGTCGGTGAACGGGCTGCCCGGGAACGCCGCCATCCGGTTCAGCGGCACCCCGCTCAGGAACGTGAAGATCTGCGGGTCGGCGGCCATGCCGGCGAGTCCGCCACCGCCCTGGGCGGCCGCCGCGGCGAACGCCTGCCCGAGCACCTGGCCGCCCTTCGGGTCGGCCAGCCACTCGCCGAGCGTCGACTCGGCCGACAGCGGCACCCGGGTGTCGTCGCCGATCACGGCCACGGTGACCGTGGTGCGCAGGTCACGCGACGACGCGCCGACGGACAGCAGGTAGTCGCCGCCTTCCACGGCCCACCGGCGCAGGCGCGGGTCCCAGCAGGCGAGGTCGTCACGGGCGATCCGGATCACCACATCGGCGGTCTGTCCGGCCGCGACGGCGACGTTGGCGAAGCCCTTCAGCTCGCGCGGGGCGCGGCGTACGGCGGAGCCCGGCAGGCTCGCGTACACCTGGACGACCTCACGCCCGTCCCGTGAGCCGGTGTTGGTCACCGGGACGCGCACCTCGATCCCGCCGTCGACGACCGTCGCGGTGGCGTCGCCGTACGCGAAGGTGGTGTAGGACAGGCCGAAGCCGAACGGGTAGGCGACCTCCTGCTCGCGGGCGTCGAAGCCGCGGTAGCCGACGTGGATGCCCTCGCCGTAGCGCACGTGGCTCGCCTCGCCGGGGAAGTCCAGGTGGGACGGGTGGTGCGCCAGCTTCAGCGGGATCGTCTCGGTGAGCCGGCCGGACGGGTTGACGACGCCGAACAGCACGTCGGCGATGGCCCCGCCACCGGCCTGGCCGAGCAGCCAGCCCTCGACTAGAGCCGGGACCGCGCGGTCCCACGGCGTGGTGAGCACGACCGCGCCGTGCGACAGCACCACGACGGTGCGTGGGTTGGCGGCGAGCACCCGCTCGACGAGTGCGAGCTGCGCGGCGGGCAGTTCCAGGCTCTCCCGGTCGGCGCCCTCGGTCTCCTGGGCGGTGCCGATGAACACCACGGCGACGTCGGCGGTCCGGGCACACTCCACGGCCTCGGCGGCCAGCTGCTCGTCGGCGGTGCCGTCGGGGGCGTAGCCGGCCGCGAACCGCACCGGCCCGCCGGCCAGCGCGGTGATCTCGGTCAGCGCGTCGTCGAGCCGGGTCGGGTTCATCTGCGAGCTGCCGCCGCCCTGGAAGCGCGGGGTGCGGGCGTGCTCGCCGAGGACGGCGATCGTGACGTCGTGGCGGGGCAGCGGCAGCAGGTCGCCGTCGTTCTTGAGCAGCACGATGCCGCGTCCGGCTGCCTCGCGGGCCAGCGCGTGGTGGGCGTCGGCGTCGTAGGTCGCGGCCGGGTCCAGCGCCGCGACCGCCCGCTCGACCAGGGCCCGCACCCGTGCGGCCGAGGTGTCCAGCGCGACCGGGTCGAGCGTGCCGTCGGCGACGGCCCGTACCAGCGCTTCGTCACCGGTGTCGTCAGGGCCGGGCATGGTCAGGTCGAGTCCGGCGCGTACGGCGGCGACGCGGTCCACGACCGCGCCCCAGTCGGACACGACCAGGCCCGCGAAGCCCCACTCGTCGCGCAGCACCCGCGTGAGCAGCCACGGGTCCTGTGAGGCGTGCACGCCGTTGATGCGGTTGTAGGAGCACATGACGGTCCACGGCTGGGCCTGCTGCACGACCCGCTGGAAGGCGCGCAGGTACATCTCCCGCAGGCTGCGCTCGTCGACGTCGGCGCTGACCCGCATCCGGTCGGTCTCCTGGCTGTTGACCGCGAAGTGCTTGAGTGACGCGCCGACGCCGCGGCTCTGCAGGCCGCGTACCCACTCGGTGGCGAGCACGCCGGTGAGCAGGGGGTCCTCGGCGTAGTACTCGAAGTTGCGCCCGCCCAGCGGGCTGCGCTTGAGGTTGATGCCGGGACCGAGCAGCACCGACACGCCCATGGCGCGGGACTCGTCGCCGAGCGCCTCGCCGACGCAGCGGACCAGCTCGGGGTCCCAGCTGGAGCCCAGGGCCACCGCGGGCGGGAAGCAGGTCGCGGGCTCGCTGTCCAGCAGACCGCCGTGGTCGGCGCCGGTGACCTGCTTGCGCACGCCGTGCGGTCCGTCGGTCAGCATGATCTGCGGCAGGTCGGCGACGGCGGTGGTGTGCCAGAAGCCGCCGCCGCTGGTGAGCGCCGCCTGCTGGGCGGTGGTGAGCGGGGGTGATCCTGCGTCGGTGGTCATGTGGGTCCTTCCTGGGGTGGCGGGGGTCAGCGGACGGACTTGATCGGCACGACGGCGAGGCCGCCGAGCAGCACCAGTGCGATGCCGACCGGGAACAGCGGGGCGTAGCCCGCGGCGGCGACGATCGCGCCGGCGGCGGCCGGGGCGAGGACCTGGGGCAGCGTGGCGGCGATGTTGACGACGCCGACGTCCTTGCCGAAGTCCTGCTCGGCGGGCAGCACCTCGGTGATCAGCGCGGTGTCGACGGCCTGGAAGACGCCGAAGCCGAGGCCGGACAGCAGCGCGAAGGCGAGCATGCCGGGCTTGGTCGGCCAGATCCACGGCAGCAGCAGGGCGGTGGCGAGCATGGCCGCGGCGGCGTACACGAAGATCCGGCGGCGGCCGAGCCGGTCGGACAGCGGTCCGGACACGACCGTGGCCAGCACGGTGCCGCCCAGCGACGCCACGCCGACCACCGGCACGTAGTCGATCGCCGCCGCGCCGAGCCCGACCCGGCCCTGCAGGATGTAGAGCTGGTAGTTGACCACGATGAAGTAGCCGAGGTAGAGCAGCAGCCGGCCGAGGAACGCCCAGCCGAGGTCGGGGTGGCGGCGCGGGTCGAACCAGTAGCTGTCGACGACCGCGCGCAGCGAGAACGGCCGCCGGGGCGTGGCGCGGTTGTCCCGGTCCGGGTTGCAGACCACGAACAGGGTCAGCGCCACCAGCGCCAGGCCGGCGAAGGTCAGATAGCCGGCGGGCAGGTCGTCGGCGAACCGGGTGGCGACGACCTGGCCGCCGAGCGCGCCGAGCATGAGGCCGGTGCCGGTCACCGCGGAGAAGACACCACGGCTGGCCGGTGGCACCCGGTCGGGCAGGACCGCGGCCAGCGGACCCTGCGCGAAGTTGTACGCGATCTGGGTGATGGTCCAGGCGATGGTGATCTGCACGAGGGTGTTCGCCGAGGCGAGGCCGAGCAGCGCCAGGCCGCCGGTGAGCGCGCCGCCGACGATCCAGGGTCCCCGCCGCCCGAAGCGTGAGCGGGTGCGGTCGGAGATCGCGCCGGCCAGCGGCTGGGCCAGCATCGCGGCGAGCGCGCCGATGGTGGCGACGACGGCGAGGTTGGCCGCCTTCGCGTCCTCGTCGATCGCCGCCACCTGCAGCGGCAGCAGGATGCCCGGGATCGCGCCCCACAGCAGGTACATGCCGATGTTGGCGGGGAACGTCCAGACCAGCAGCCGCCGTAGTGGCCCGGTCAGAGCGGGTCTGACCGGCGCGGTCTCCGTCAGAACGGGTGGAGCGGGTGACTTCGTCGTCATCGGGCCCTTACCTAGCACCTAGTAGGTAGTAACTGGGCTGTAACATAGGGCCTGTGCCGCGCCGCGGCAAGAGGTTGTTCAGTGAGAGGTGGCGGGGCCATGACCGGGCCGGCGTACCGGCGGGACCGTGCCCGCCTGCCCGCGGCGGAGCGCCGCCGCCAGATCATGGAGGCGACCGCCCAGCTGATCGCCGAGCGCGGCTTCTGGGGCCTGTCGATGCAGGACGTCGCCGACCGCTGCGGGCTGACCGTCCCCGGGCTGCTGCACCACGTCGGCTCCAAGGACGGCCTGCTCGTCGCGGTGCTGGAGCATCGCGACGCCGAGGACGCCCGGTCGCTGGCCTCGCTGCTCGGCGTCGACGACCTCGCCGCCCCGTGGACCGGCGGCGCACTGCCGCCTGGCGTGGGCTTGCGGCAGATGTGCGCCGCGCTGGTGCGCCGCAACGCCGGCCAGCCCGAGATCGTACGGCTGTTCGCCGTCCTGGAAGCCGAGTCGCTCGCGCCCAGCCACCCCGCGCACGACTACTTCGCCGCCCGCCAGGAGCACATCCTGGCCACCTTCACCGCGCTCGCCAAGGACGTCACCGCCACGCCGCACGCGCTGGCCCGCCAGCTCGTGGCCATGATGGACGGCCTGCAGATCCAGTGGCTGCGCGCCCCGCAGACCAACGACCTCGTCCAGGACTGGGAGGACGCCGCGAAGGTCCTCTTCGCCGACCTGGACAGCTGACCGCGTGCTCCACAAGGGACGCGCCCCGCGCCCACCGTCACCGTCGGACCCGCGCGTTAGGTTGAGCGGATGGAACTGGTCCACGTGCACGGAGCCGACCTCGGCGTCGAGACGTTCGGCGAGCCCGGCCACCCGGCGCTGCTGCTGATCGCCGGGGCGAACAGCTCGATGGACGGCTGGGACCCGGCCTTCTGCGCGGCACTGGCGGCCGGGCCGCGGTTCGTCATCCGCTACGACCACCGCGACACCGGCGCCTCGACGACCTGGCCGGCGGGCAAGCCGGGCTACCCCGCGCAGGCCCTGCAGGACGACGCGATCGCGCTGCTCGACGCACTCGGGATCGGGCAGGCCCACCTGGTCGGCGTCTCCATGGGCGGCGCCATCGCCCAGCTGCTCGCACTCGACCACCCGGACCGGGTCGCGTCGCTGACCCTGATCGCCACCAGCAGCGGCCCGGCCGACGACCTGCCGCCGATGGCGGACGAGCTGCGCACATACCTCGGTGAGAGCACCCCGCCCGACTGGTCCGACCGGACCGCCGTCATCGATTACCTGATGGGATTCCAGCACGCGCTGGTGCCTGGGCCGATCGACGAGCCGGCCGCCCGGGCGATGTTCGCCCGCATGGTCGACCGGGGCGGCGACACCGAGGCCAACCTCAGCAACCACGATCACCTCGACCAGGGCGGTGCGGGATGGCGCGAGCGGCTGGGCACCCTGCGCGTGCCGACCCTGGTGATCCACGGCGAGCGGGATCCGCTGTTCCCGCCCGGCCACGGGGAGGCGCTGGCCCGCGAGATCCCGGACGCCACCCGGCTGATCCTGCCCGGCATGGGCCACGAGGCGCCGCCCCCGGCCACCTGGGACGTGGTCGTGCCGGCGATCCTGCACCTCACCTCGGGCGGCTGGGCACAGCAGGCCGACCGGCTCGCCGCGCGGGCCCTGGCCGCGGGCCGGCCCACCGGCTGGTTCGAGCAGCTGTACGCGGGCGCGGCCGCCGGCCGATCCCCGATGCCCTGGGACGGCGGTCCACGCCGTGAACTCGTCGACTGGGCCGCAGGCCAGGCGCGGGTCACCGGGCGGCGGGCCGTGGTGGTCGGCGCCGGTCTGGGGGAGAACGCCGAGCTGATCTCCAGCCTGGGCTACGACACGCTGGCCTTCGACATCGCCCCGACCGCGGTCGCCCAGGCCCGGCAGCGCTTCCCCGAGTCCACCGTGGAGTATGCGGTCGGCGACCTGCTCGACCTGCCACCAGCGTGGCTCGGCGCGTTCGACCTGGTGGTGGAGGTCTACACGGTGCAGGCCCTGCCGAGGACGCTGCGGGCCACCGCCACCGCCAACGTGGCGCGCCTGGTCGCACCCGGCGGACGCCTGCTCGTGATCGCGGTGGCCGACACCGACGGCCCGACCCCGGACGGCCCACCGTGGCCGCTGACCCGCCCCGAGCTGGAGGCCTTCGCCGCCACCGGCTTGGCGATCGTCGACGACCAACTGCTCACCGACGGCGGAGCCCCGCGCTGGCGGCTCGAACTGCGCAGGACCGCCGCCTGACCTGGTGACCGGCTGCGGGGACCTGGCGAGCCTGTCATCCTGGAGGTGCGGTGGTCGCAGATGCCGCCGTGGTGGGGTAGGTCAACGCATGAAATACGACGAGTCAGTCATCGACCCGAACGTGCCGCCCAGCGGCCCGGGATGCGTGGAATGCGGGCAGGCCGACGGCTGGTGGCTGCACCTGCGGCGGTGTGCCGCGTGCGGTCACATCGGATGCTGCGACAACTCCCCGGCCCAGCACGCGACGGCGCACGCCACGGCGACCGGGCACGCGGTCATCCGCAGCTTCGAACCGGGCGAGGACTGGTTCTGGGACTACCGCACCGAATCGTTCATGAAGGGGCCGGCGCTCGCAGCGCCCACCCATCACCCGGACGACCAGCCGGTGCCGGGACCGTGCGGCCGGGTTCCGGCGGACTGGCGGTCCAAACTCAACCCGTGACCGGGTGCCCGACGGGGCTAGGGTGGTCGGCGTGGCCATGACACACCGGCCATGGCCGCCCAGAGTCGTACGCCCCGAGGAGCCGCTCGTGCCGATGATCCAGCTGACT
Organism: Catellatospora chokoriensis; assembly: GCF_011297315.1. Classification (NCBI taxonomy): domain Bacteria; kingdom Bacillati; phylum Actinomycetota; class Actinomycetes; order Micromonosporales; family Micromonosporaceae; genus Catellatospora; species Catellatospora chokoriensis. Next base: position 257,781 of record NZ_JAAOTI010000003.1, on the reverse strand, counting down.
GCTCCCGTGGGCGCGCTGACGCCCGCCGGTCGTGACGGCATCCAGCAGACCCTGGCCGCGGTGCTGCTGCGCTGGGAGGGCGCACCCGACAACGCCCTGTTCCGCAGCCTGGCCTGGACCTACCTGCACGAGCTGCCCGCCGGGGCGCAGACCACCGCCGAGGACGACGCCCCGCGGTTCCGGGTGGAGATCACCGTCCCGGTGGGGGCGCTGTCCGAGCGCCGCAAGGCCGGCCTGGTCGCCGAGATCACGACCGCCGTGCTGGACGCGGCGGGGCTGACCGACGCCGATGCCCAGCGCGTCTGGGTGCTCCTCCACGAGCAGCCCGACGGCACCTGGGCCGCCGGCGGGAAGATCGTGCGCTACGCCGACCTGGTCGCGCTCGCCGCGCAGTAGGACGGTCAACCGCGCGGCAGCGGCAGCAGCTGGTCGCCCTGGCGTCGGATCTCCGGCAGGTACGGCGCGTGTCGGACAGCACGAAGTGGGTGACCCCGAGCTGCTGGTACTCGCGCAGCGCGCTCGCCACGTCCGCGGCCGAGCCGACCAGCCACGTCGTGCCCGCGCCGCCGCCGCCGAACCGGCCGGGCGCGGTGTACGGATTGTCGTCGAGCACGTCGCCGCGGGCGGCGAGGTCGAGCAGCCGCCGCCGGCCGACGGCCGCCCGCCAGCTCGGGTCGCGGGCGACCGGGTCGTGGCCGTCGGCCATCTTCGCGACCTTCGCCTCGGCGTCGGCCCAGGCCTGCTCCATGGTGTCGCGGACCAGGGTGGTGATCCGCAGCCCGAACTCCAGCGGAGCGTGCTCGCGCGCCAGCTTCTGCTCGAGCAGCCGGAGCCCGTACCCTCCGGTCATCCCGAAGGGCGACGCCGGCCGCGAGAAGATCGATAGCATGAGGTTGTGCCGCGTCTGGACGACCCGTCGGCGGCCGCGCTCGAAGAGGCGGCTTCTGTGTTCGCGAGCCTGCGGCCGAGGCTGTTCGGGATCGCCTACCGGATGCTCGGCAGTGCGGCTGAGGCCGAGGACATCGTGCAGGAGGCGTGGCTGCGGTGGCAGACCTACGACCGTGACACCGTGCGCGATCCGCCGGCGTTCCTCGCCACGACGACGACGCGGCTCGCGATCAACGTGCTCCAGTCCGCTCGCGCGCGCCGCGAGACCTACGTCGGGCCGTGGTTGCCCGAACCGGTCGATACCAGCGCAGACCCGGCTTTGGGCGCAGAAACCGGCGAGGCGCTCGAATTCGCGATCCTGGTGCTGATGGAGAAGCTGACGCCGACCGAGCGCGCCGCGTATGTGCTCCGCGAGGCCTTCCACTACCCGTATGAGCAGATCGCCGGCATCGTCCAGGCGACCGAGGACAACGCCCGCCAGCTGGTCAGCCGCGCCCGCAAACGCGTCGCGACCCAGGGGCGCGAAACCGTGCGCCCCACCGAGCAGCGGCGGATGCTGACGGCCTTCCTGAAGGCCGCCCGCAAAGGGGACCTCTCCGCGCTGGAGGAGGTCCTCGCGGCGGACGTCGTCAGCTACTCCGACGGCGGCGGAGCGGTCCGCGCGGCGAAGATCCCCGTGTCCGGCCGGACGACGGTGGCGAAGTTCGTCAAGGCGTTCGCGCCGACCTTCTGGACCGGTGCGGAACTCACCTGGGTCGAGGCCAACGGCGGGCCCGCGGTGCTGGCCTCACGCGACGGCAGCCCCTTCGTGCTGGTGGCGATCAGCGCCGACAGTGCCGGCATCGAGCAGGTCATGTGGGTGATGAACCCCGCCAAACTCGCCAGGATCGCCACGGCGCGGCCCGTGCGGCCCACGTGAGCAAGGCGCACTGACGCGCAGTTGCGACACCGCGCAGAACCTCGACGCCGAGGAATGTCGCGCGGGACTGTCACAGACCGAGGGGCTGCCGTGTCTTAGCTGGTGGAGGGCCGGCGCAGGCCGCCCCCACGCTCAGGAGGTTGATCATGAAGATCGTGGTGATCGGCGGCACCGGTCTGATCGGGTCGAAGCTCGTGGCCGGGCTCGGCGAGCAGGGCCACGAGGCGGTGGCGGCGTCGCCGAACACAGGGGTCAACACCCTCACCGGCGAGGGGCTCGCCGACGCCCTGGCCGGCGCGGACGTCGTGGTCGACGTGTCGAACTCGCCCTCCTTCGAGGCCGCCGCGGTGATGGAGTTCTTCGAGACGTCGACCCGCAACCTGCTCGCCGCGGAAGCGGCGGCCGGCGTCGGACACCACGTGGCGCTGTCCGTGGTGGGCACCGACCGGCTGCAGCAGAGCGGCTACTTCCGGGCCAAGAGCGCCCAGGAGAAGCTGATCGAAAGCTCGACGGTCCCCTATTCGATCGTGCACGCGACGCAGTTCTTCGAGTTCGTACGCAGCATGGCCGACGCGGCGACCGACGGCGGCACGGTCCGTTTCGCGCCGGTGCTCTTCCAGCCCATCGCGGGCGACGACGTCGCCCGTGCCCTCGGCCGGGTGGTCGTGGGCTCGCCGCTGAACGCGATGGTCGAGGTCGCCGGCCCGGAGCAGGTCCGGATGGACGAGTTCTTCCGCGACGCCCTGGCCGAACGTGACGATCCGCGGGAGGTGGTCGCCGACGCGAACGCCGACTACTTCGGGGCCGAGCTGGGGGAGCGGACGCTGGTCGCGGGCCCCGACGCGGTCCTCGGCGAGATCCGTTACCGCGACTGGCCGGGCCGGACCGCGCCCGCGAAGTGACCCGGCCGAACCACGGCCCCATGGCCTGACCTGACGAACGCCTCGCCCGTGCGCACGCGCCAGCGGGTGAGGCCGAACCGCGTGGCCGTCGCCCGGACGGGCCGACGATCACGCACCCGACGGAGGACACAGATGAGCACCCCGACCGGCGACAACGCATTTCTGCACGACCTCGAGGCCGAAGTCAAAGCCGAGCTGACCGTGGCCGAGTCCAGCCCGTCCGAGGAGGAGGCGGCCGAGATGCCCATGGACGAGTGGATGTTCGATCCGGCGTACGCCCAGAGCGAGGAGGTCGGCCTCCGCAACCTGCTCGGTGCGGTGGAGGCACTGGAGGACGGCTCCCGACCCGACGACACCGGTCGCGAGCCGGGCCGTGGGAGGTCGGCATGACGGCGGAGCATCTGCGCAACCGGTCCGAACCGGGCCCCACCCGGGCATACGCTCGGCAGGTGAGCAGCACAGCCGCACACCCGCACGGCAGCCGGGTGGCCGCCCGCGACCACTGCCTCAGCATGGCCCGCGCCGTCGACCGGCCCACCGGGGCGGCGCGCTACGGGCGCATGTTCCCGGGCCTCGCCCCGCTGGGCACCGACCCCCAGCTGCTGATGCGCGCGGGCGTCGACGGCGGGGTCTGCGACGCCACCGCGGCCCTGGACCGGCTCGGTCCCGGCCGCGACGACGCCGGCGAAGCCGCCGGCTGGCCCTTCTTCGGCCAGCTCATCGCCCACGACATCACCGCCGACCGCTCACCGATCATGGGCGGGGTCGATCCGGAGGCGCTGCGCAACGCCCGCGCCCCCAAGCTCAACCTGGAGATGCTCTACTCCGACGGCCCGGTCGGCTCGCCGTATCTGTACGACCTGCACGACGCGGCCAAGTTCCTGCTCGGGCCGGACGGCGGCGACGTGCAGCGCAACGCCCAGGGCGTCGCGCTGATCGGCGACCCCCGCAACGACTCGCACCTGTTCGCGCTGACACTGCACATCGCGTTGCTGCGCGCGCACAACCGCATCGTCGACCTGCTCCGCGCGGCCGGCGTGCCCGAGCCCGACGTGTTCGACAAGGCGCGCATCACCCTCACCTGGCACTATCAGTGGATCGTCGTGCACGACTTCCTGCCCCGCCTGGTCGGAGCCGACCTGGTCGAGCAGGTGCTGGCCGAAGGCGGCCGGTGGTTCGCGCCGCCGACCGGACAGGCGTACATCCCGCTGGAGTTCGCCGACGCCGCGTTCCGCTACGGGCACGGCCAGATCAGGCACACCTACCGGCTCGTCGCCGGCGGCCCCGCGGTGCCGCTCTTTCCCGACCTGGTCGGGTTCGGCCCGGTGCCCGCCGATCGCCGCCTCGACCTCGCACAGGTCTTCGACCTGCCCGGCCGCCCGCCCGCGCAGCGGGCCAAACGCCTCGACGGGCGGCTCGCCGCCAGCCTCATCGGCCTGCCCGAACAGGTCACCGGCGCGGTCGACGACGCCGCCTACCGCTCCCTGGCGGTCCGTGACCTGCTGCGCGGCGACACCACGGCGCTGCCCAGCGGCGAGGCGGTCGCCCGGCTGCTGGGCGTGGACCCGCTGACCGCCGACGAGCTGGAGCAGAGCTGGCCGCAGGGCACCCCGCTGTGGTTCTACATCCTCAAGGAGGCCGAGCACCGTGGCGACGGCGACCGGCTCGGCCCGGTCGGCGGCCGCATCGTCGCCGAGGTCCTCATCGGCCTGCAACGCGCCGACGCGGTGAGCTACCTGAGCCTGGAACCGGATTGGCAGCCGAGCCTGCCCGCGGCCGGGCCGAGCTTCGGCATGGCCGACCTGCTCACGCTCAGCTTCGACGGCGTCGCCACGGCGTGACTGTGTCTCGGCCCGGTCGGGCGAGTCACCCGAGCGGCAGACGTCCACCACGATCTGTTCAGGAGGCATCCCATGGCAGACATCGATTCGACGGCGTTCACCATGCTGCAGGAGGCGGTTCCGCCGTTCATCCCGGCGGGCGCGCACGCGATGACCATCGTCGTCGAATATCCGCCGGGAAGTCCCGGCACACCGCCACACCGGCATTCCGGCCCGGCGTTCGGCTACGTGCTCGAGGGCGAGATGGTGTTCGAGCTGGAAGGAGAGCCTGAGCGGGTGGTACGCGCCGGCGAGGTGTTCTGGGAACCGGGCGGCGACGTCATCCACTACCAGGACGGCAACAACCGCGACGACACGCCGGTGCGGTTCACCGTGACGATGCTGTGCGCACCGGACCAGCCGATGCTCGTCCTGGTGGACGAGGAGGAGCTGGCCCAGCGCAGGGACCGGCGTGCTCCCAGGCCGTCGTGAGCCGCGGGGTGGGGCGCCGGCCGCCGCGCCGCCGGAGCGCCCGCCGACCTCCGCCGCGCAGTGGGCCGTTGCCCAGGTCGCGGCGGTGGCGGACAGCCCACGGCAGCGCATCGCGCTGCTGGCCCGCACCTACCGCGGGCCCTACGGCCGAGCTCCGCGACACCTGCCGTTCCGGCGGGCCGCGATGTCGTTCATGCGCTGGCAGGCCGACCGCGGGGTGCTCGCCCCGCTGACCGCCCGGCCGCCCGGCAGCCGCTGGTGGCGGGCCGTCAACGACCGGCTGCTGCGCGACGGCTGCGAGGCGATGGCCCGCTCAGGCGGCATGCCGGGCCGGCCTTCGTCGCCGGCCGTCGGCCTGTGGACCGCGTTCGTCGACCGGCCGACGGCCCGCAACTGGTACCGAGCCCACAACGCGAGCATCGTCAGCGGATACCTGGACAACCGGGATCTCGCCGAGCGGGAGTCGATGCCGGAGCGGTTCTTCCTCAACGTCGTGCTGCTCCGGGTGCTGTACGCGCACGCGCTGGTCGCCGCACCGAAGCTGGCCCTGGGCAGGCTGGCCGTGCTGGGCCGGTTCCTCGGGGACCCGCGGTTGGGCATGACCGGGGTGTTCCTGTCCCTCGGCCGCGTCCTGCCCGACCGCTACCCGCTCGCGGCGGAGCTGCGGGGCTATCTCGCCCAGGAGCACCACCTGGGGCGGATGCTCGACTACGGTGTGATCCAGCCCCGGCTGCAGCTGCTGTACGACTGGTCGGCCGGGGAGCTGGACCTGCCGGGGCTGTGCGACCTCGTCCGCGACGGCAACCCCACCTACGCCTGGTCGTACGCCGACCGGCAGGTCTGGGCGCCGCCCGGCGGAGCGCTGCCACGCATCCTGGGACGCGTCACCGCTGCCCGGCCATGACGGCGCCGCGACCGCGGACTCAGCCCCGGGGCAGGCGGCTCCACTGCGCCGTCGGGCGGCCGTCGAGCCGCCACGGGTGACCGCTGACGCGCGGCCAGCCGGCGGGGGAGTCCTCCCAGCTCTCCTGGCGGCCGTACATCGTCAGGTCCAGGGCGTGATAGCTGGTCATGAGGGCCTCGACGCCCCGCCCGGTCGTCCAGTAGGTCTCATAGACCTGGTCGCCGTCGCGCAGGTAGCAGGCGATGAACCCGAAGTCGCGGCCGTCGACCAGGACCGGGCCGGCGTCGCGGGCCGAGTACCAGGGGAACGGATACCCCATGAACCGCGCGAACGCGGCGCTGTCGGGGTAGGGGCCCTGGCAGAACACGGCGTAGGTGACGTCCCGGGCGTGCAGGTAGTCCAGCAGCTGCATGTGGCAGGTCGAGAACGTGCAGCCTTCGCACTGCCCCTCGAACGGCGCGCCGTCGTGCCACATGTGGAAGTACCCGATGAGCAGGCTCCGTCCCTCGAACACGTCCACCAGGGGAGTCCGACCGCCGGGGCCCTGCACGGCGACCGGCGGCACGAGAGTCATCGGCAGGCGGCGCCGTGCCGCGGCGATGGCGTCTCCCTCGCGCGTGTGGGCCTTCTCCCGGGCCAGCAGCTCGTCGCGCGCTCGCAGCCAGGTCTGCCGGTCGACGACCGGTGGGCTCGCGGCGCCGGACAATGGATTCGCCGTCATGGTGGCGTCCTCTCGTGAATCGGATCGGTCACTGTTCAGACGAGCCAGGGCGGCAGCCGTCATCGGTCACCGATGAGGACCGGCCTGCTCGATCGTCAGTACAGTCATGACGAGGACCGAACTCCGGGAGAACCGCATGTCCGACGCGCCTGCCGAACCGGCGGTCCGGCTGCAGCGCGCATTCGGCGAGCACCGCCGGGACCTGCATCTGCACTGCTATCACCTGGTGGGCAACGTCCCCGATGCCGACGACCTGGTGCAGGAGACGTTCCTGCGCGCCTGGCGGGCGCGCGACCGCTTCGAGGGCCGGGCGTCGGTGCGCACCTGGCTGTACCGGATCGCGACGAACGTCTTCCTCGACAGCCGCAAAGCGGCCGCCAACCGCGCTGTGCCGTCCGGGGACCTGCTGGAGTGGTCCACCGAGATCGGCCCCTACCCCGACGCGCTGCTGGCCGACGACCCGCAGACCGGTGTGCCCGCCCGCGAGACCGTCGAACTGGCCCTGATCGCGGCACTCATGCACCTGCCCGGTCGGCAGCGGGTGGCGTTCGTGCTGCGCGACGTGCACGGCTGGACGCCGCCGGAGATCGCCGCCGCGCTCGACACCCCGGTCACCACCGTCAACAGCCTGCTGCAGCGGGCCCGCCAGACCCTGCGCCACCACGCCCCGGCCGATCCGCGGGACTGGCGGCGTCCGCCGCTGACCCGCCAGGACGAGGAGATCCTGCGCCGGTACGCCGCCGCGACCGACCCGCGGTCGCTGCGTGCTCTGCTCGCCGACGACGTGCGCATCACCATGCCGCCCGAGCCGCCGGTCGTCGGCATCGACGCGGCCGTGGCGTTCCTCAGCCGCCCCCTCGACTGGCGCACCTTCCCCAGCTCGGCCAACGGGCGGCCGGCGCTGGTCTGCTACCTGCGCGAGCCCGGCAGCCCACGCTACGAGGGCCTGGTCGTCGACGTGCTCCGGATCGAGCACGGGAGGATCGCGGAGAGCAACGCCTTCGTCGGCGCGCACCACGTCGCCGCCTTCGGCATGCCCGCCACCCTGGCGCCCTGAGCGCGGGACCCGTTCAGGCGGCGCAGGTCACCAGGCTGCACCAGCGGCGCATGCTGGTCTCGTCCAGGAACAGCCACCGGCAGTGGGACTCGGCGCAGGACCGCACGGTCAGCCGGCGCGGGTCGGCGAGCAGCTCGGCGGCGCTCCAGGCGGCGGCGTGCAGCGGCAGGCGCAGTCCGGCGTCGAGGCCGGGCCGCCAGCGCCCGCCGCCGGTCTCGTCCCGGGTGTACTCCAGCGTCTTGGCGGCCGCCTCGGCCGCCCTGGCGACCGCGTCGAACGCGCCGTGGTCGGCGTGCCCGCGCAGGCACGCGTACACCTGTGCGCGAAGTGCCCGCGCCTGCTCCAGGGTCGCCTCGGCCCCGGCCGGGTCGCGGCCGGCGAGGGCTAGCAGCCGGCTGACCGTCGGGTCGTCGGCGAGTCCGATGTAGCCGCACCACACGGCGAAGGTGTCGTAGCCGCGCAGCCACTCGGCGCCGGGCGGGGCCGGGCTCGGCAGACCCCAGCCGGCGAAGGTGTTGCAGAAGTCGAGCGCGGGATGCCCGCCGACGGTCCAGGGCAGCACCTGCTCGCGGACCCGCACCTCGTACACCGCGCGGCGCGGCTGGTCCAGGCGCGCATCGTTGCGGAGGATGCGCCGGTGCAGTTCCTGCAGGTCGGGGCCGGGGTCGACGCCGAGTTCGGTGGCCAGGGCCTGGCGGGTGGCCTCGTACAGCAGCAGGGCGTCGGCCCGGCGGGCGGCGCGGTAGTGGGCGGTCATCAGGAGGCCGATCAGCCGTTCGCGCAGGGGGAACACGTCGGCGAGCTCCGCCAGGTCCTTGCCGACGCGGGCGTGCCTGCCGAGGTCGAGGTGCGCTTCGGCGCGTTTCTCGACGGCCACCAGCCGGGCCTCGTCGAGCTGCCCGTCGAGCCGGTGCCGCAGTGCGTCGTCGGCCACGTCGGCCAGCAGCGGCCCGCGCCACAGCCGCAGCGCGCCGTCGAGCAGAGCGGCTCGCGCCGCGGGATCGGCGGCGTCCAGGCCCTGCTGCACGGTGCGATGGAAGTCGGTGACGTCGACGCGGTGGTCGTCCGCCTCGACGAGGTATCCGTCCGCGCGCGTGGTGATGCGCACGCCGTACGGGCTCAGCGCCGCCCGCAGGCGGCCCACGTAGGTGTACACGGCGCCGCGCGCCGAGGCCGGTGGGCTGCCGTTCCACAGCAGGTCGATGAGGCGGTCGATGGTGACCAGGTGCCCGAGGTCGAGCAGCAGCAGGGCCAGCAGGCAGCGTTCCTGGCGGCGGCTGGCGATCTCCACGAGACGGCCGTCGTGACAGGCCTCGAACGGGCCGAGCAGGCGGAACTCCATACCGGTAGGACGCTCGGCCCCGCCCGGGTGGTTGACCTTGGCGCGTGTCGAGGACGTGGTGAGGCGTGCCGAGTCGCGGGTGTGTCGCCGCTGCCGGATCGGGTGTTTCGTTCTACCGGTCCTTTTTGGGTGGTCAGACCGTGGTGAGCCGGCCGGGCCAGGCTGTGCCGGCACACCACGAAGGAACAGGAAAGGAGCGTTCATGCGTCGAGCAGTCATCGCGGCCGCGGTCATGGTCACCGCGCTGCTGGCCGGGGCCGTGCCGGCTCAGGCCACCGAACCGGCCGGCGGGGCCGGTGCGCACGGCGGCTGGGTGCCGGCCCCGTCGGCTGCCTTCGAGCAGCCTGCGGGTGCCCGCTGCGACTTCGCCATCCGCAGCGAGCCGATCCGGGACGAGGTGCGCAAGCTCGTCCTGGACACCTACGCCGACGGCAAGCCGAAGCGCGACCTCTACGCCGGTGACCTCGTCGTCAAGTTCACCAACCTGGAGACAGGGGCGTTCACCGAGGTCGACGCGAGCGGCACGGCGCTGGTCGAGTACGGCACGGACGGGTCGATGACCTACTACGTGGTCGGCCCGGTGATCTTCGGGTTCCGGGCGGACGGCAGCACCCTGCCGCGCGGCATGTGGTTGATCGACGGCGTCTACAGCGTCGCGTTCACGCCAACGTTCCAGAAGACCCTCACGATGGTCCACGGCACCACGACCAACCTCTGCACGCTCGTGGACTGAGCGAACGGTGGCCGGGTGGCACCGCGCACCCGGCCACGCGCCGCTCGACGCCGTCGCGCGCCGCGTGATGTGGCGCGGATCGCCTGAGCACGGGTCGGTGCGGTGCGAGCGGGTTCGATACCGTGCTTCCATGAGTGACGACAGCGTGACTGCCCGCCGGTCTCTGCGGGCGATGCTGGAGCGGGCCGAGGACGGCGTGCTGCTGCTCGGCATCACGCCGCCGCGGCGCAGCGTCTCGCCCGAGCAGGCCGCCCAGATCGCCGAGGTCACCCTCGCCCGGCTGGCCACGGTGGACCTCGACGGGCTCATCCTCTACGACATCGACGACGAGAGCGACCGCAACCCGCAGGAGCGCCCGTTCCCGTACCTGCCGACGATGGATCCCGTGTCGTTCCACCGCGACCACCTGGGCTCGTGGGAGCTGCCGTCGGTCGTCTACCGGTGCGTGGGCAAGTACACCGAGCCGGAGCTGGCGGACTGGCTCGGCGAGGTGGACACCGACCGGGTGCTGGGCGTGTTCGTCGGCGCGTCGTCGCGGGACAAGGGCGTGCGCACGGGGCTGACCCAGGCGTACGCGCTGCGCGACCGGGTGCGCGCCGACCTGCCGCTGGGGGCGGTCGCCATCACCGAGCGCTACACCCGCACCGGCGACGAGCACCTGCGCATGCTGACCAAACAGGACCGCGGCGCGTCGTTCTTCATCACGCAGGTGGTGTACGACGTCGACGCCACCAAGAGCCTGCTGTCGGACTACTACTACACCTGCGCGCAGAAGGGCGTCGCGCCCCGACCGGTGATCTTCACGTTGTCGGTGTGCGGCTCGCTGAAGACGCTGTCGTTCCTGCACTGGCTGGGCGTGAACGTGCCCCGCTGGCTGGAGAACGCGCTGCGCTACTCCGACGACCCGCTGACCGAGTCCTACCAGCAGTGCCTGGTCACCGCCCGCGAGCTGGCCGCGTTCTGCCGGCGGCTGGGCGTGCCGTTCGGGTTCAACGTCGAGAGCGTCTCCATCCGCAAGGTCGAGATCGAGGCGTCGGTCGAACTCGCCCGCGAGGTCCGTGACCTGCTGAACGGCTGATCCCGGCGGGCGCTTCGGGCGGTGGCCTACCAGTACGTGTCCGGTTCGGCCGGCACCAGCCGGTGCAGTAGACCGCGTGGATGCGCCCGTCGGCGAGCACCGCGTCGAATGCCGCGTCCGCGCCTTCGGACGGGCCGCCCACCGCCATGATCGACCCCCTGACCGCGACCGCCAGCTCGGTGGCGAGAGTCTGGATCTTCATGCGCCAGCGTCTCGGCAAGTGGCCCTGACCTGCGGATTATGGGCATCTGCGGCGGGGCCGCCTGCCCCGTGGTGGCCTCACACGCCCGGGGCGGTATGGAAGACGACCGACCACGGCGCCGGCGCCCCTGCCGCCCGCACCGTCGCGGGCGGCGCCCCGGTCCCGGCCAGGACCTCGCCGGCGACGGTGGCGAAGCGCTGCGCCGCCGGGTGCGGTGACCGGCGTGGCCACACCGCGGTGACCTGCTGCCACAGCGGGTCGCCGGTCAGCGGCCGCCAGGTGACCCGGGGCTCCCGGCGGGTCGCGGACTCCCGCTCCAGCGCCACGCCCTGACCGGCGAGCACCAGCCCGCACAGGAACTCGGGGTTGCGGGCGTGCCGCACCCGGCTCGGCGTGAAGCCGTGCTCGCGGCATACCGCGAGCAGGTGATCGTGCCAGGCGGGGGCGGTGGCGCGAGGGAAGACGACCAGGCCGTGCCCGGCGAGATCGGCCAGGGCGACCTCGCTCGACCGGGCCAGCGGGCTGGTCCGGGACAGGACCACGCCCAGGCGGGTCCGGACGACCGGGCCGGCGTGCAGGTCCGCGTCGTCGACCGGCTGGTGCACCAGGCCCACGTCGAGCCGCGCGGCGGCGAGCAGTTCCAGCTGCTCGGCGGTGGTCAGCTCCTGCAGGTCGACGTCGAGTCCGGGGGCCTGCTCGGCGAGCCGGCGCAGCAGCTCGCCCAGGGCCGCGGCGGGTGTCTCCGGCGGCACCCCGGCCCGCAGGGTGCCGAGCGTGCCGTCGCGGATGGTGTTCATGAGGGTCCGCATCCGCTGCTCCGCGGCCAGGAACTCGCGTGCCTCGTCGCGCAGCGCGTGCCCGGCGGCGGTCAGGGCGGTCTCGCGGGGCAGCCGGTCGAACAGGGTGACCCCGAGTTCGTCCTCCAGCCGCCGCATGGCCTGGCTGAGCGGCGGCTGGGCCATGCCGAGGATCGCGGCGGCCCGGCTGAAGTGCAGTTCCTCCGCGACGACCAGGAAGTAGCGCAGGTGCTTGGAGAGATCCACCGTCCGACCATAGGCTGATCCGATGTTGATCACGAACCGGATCGCGGACGTGTTCGCCGGCGCGGACATGCGGGGGTGGCTGCACGCCCGCGACCTCGACACCGGCCGGGAGGTCGCGGTCGGCGCGGACGACCAGGTCGTCATCGGGTCCATCTTCAAGATCCTGCTCGTCCTGGAGTTCGCCCGGCAGACCGCCGCGGGCTCCCTCGATCCGGCCGACCGGGTGCTGGTCCGCGCCGGCGACCGGCTCGGCGGCTGGGGCACGGCAGGCTGCGCCGACGACGTCGAGATGTCGCTGCGCGACCTGGCCTACTTCGCCATGTCCGTCAGCGACAACACCGCCGCCGACCTGCTGTTGCGCCGCGTCGGCCCGGACCTGCTGCCACTGCTCGCGCAGGAGCTGGGCCTGACCCGCACGCACCTGATCGGCGGGCCGCGGGAGCTGCTCGCCACCATGATCGCCGATGTCGGCGCGCGCGACGACGGGGAGTTCGCGCGGATCTTCCCGTCGCTGCCCGACGAGCGGGTCCGCGCACTGCGGGTGTTCGACCCCGCGCACACCAACTCCAGCACTCCCGAGGAGGTCACCCGGCTGCTCGGGCTCATCTGGCGGGACGAGGCCGGCCCCGCGCGGGCCTGCGCGGACGTCCGCGCGCTGATGTTCCGGCAGCTGTTCTGGACCCGGCTCGCCGCGGCGTTCCCGCCGGGCGTGCGGGTGGCGGGCAAGACCGGAACGCTGCCGGGCCTGCACATGGAGGCCGGGGTCGTGGAGTATCCCGACGGCGGCCGCTACGCGGTGGCCGTGTTCGCCAAGACCGAACGTCTGTCCATGCCGCGGCTGGAGCTCGACCTGGCGCTCGGCCGGGCCGCGAAACTGGCCGTGGACGACCTCCGTGGCGAGTGACATAGGCCACTTGTCGGGCTCGCCGGGCATCTCCTGAACTGCGCTGATATCCGGATCGATATGGCGGGTGCCGTCTCGCGATCTTGGACGGTGCCGCGGGGCGGGTGCTTCGCTGCGCTGGTCATCTTGATCCACCGCACGAGGGGAAACACCCATGTCTGAGCACTCGGCCGACCGCCGCCGCTTCCTGCGTACGGCCGCAGCGGGCACCGCGATCGCCGCCATCCCGGTCGCCGCCGCGCCGGCCCTCGCCACGCCGGCCGCCGCCGCGCCCGGTCCCCGGACCGGCACCGCCAAGCGGCAGACGGCGACGCTGCGCTGGCTGGGCACCTCCGGGTGGCGCATCGACGTCGGCGCGCGCACCCTGCTCATCGACCCGTACCTGACCCGGTTCCCGACCGGCCTGTTCACCGGCGCGTTCGACCCCGCCACCTCACTCACCGTGAACGCGGCCACGGTCGCCGCACACGTCGGCAAGCCGGAGAACGTGTTCGTCACGCACACCCACTGGGACCACTTCAACGACGTGCCGCACGTCGCGACGACCACCGGCGCACGGGTCTTCGGCACGCTCACCGCGTACCACCTCGGGCTCGCGTCGGGTGTGGCCGCCGGGCAGCTGAGCCCGGTCAAGGGCGGTGAGGTGCTGGAGTTCGGCGACTACTCCGTCGAGGTGGTGTCCGCGCTGCACAGCCGCAACGCGGCGTACTCGGTGGCTTTCCCGGGGGTGCGCACCAGCCCGGGCGTCCCGGCTCCGCGGACCATCGCCGATCTGCCCGAAGGCGACACGCTGTCCTACCAGGTCACCGTCAAGGACGGGCCGTCGGTGTTCTTCATGGGTGCCAGCGACTTCGTCGAGCGCAACCTGCGGGGCCTGCACCCGGACGTCGCGATGCTGGCCCTGCCGTCGACCGGCAACACCCACGACTACGTGCCCCGGCTGATCGAGGCCCTGGACCGCCCGGCGGTCGTGGTGCCGGTGCACTGGGACAACTTCGAGACGCCGCTGCAGAACCCGCCTGTGGTCGCGCCCGCCGACGCCGAGCGGCTGGCCGCGTTCGAGGCGGCGATCCGGCAGGCCGCACCGCGCACCACCATCCTGCGGCCGCAGTACGCGACGCCGTACACCTTCTGACCGTTGCGGCCTCGACCAGGCCTTGCTTGTCTGGTCGAGGCCTCCCGGCGCGTCGGCCGAGGTTCACGGAACGAGGACGACCTTGCCCCGGAGCAGGCCCGCCTCGCTGAGGCGGTGGACCTCAGCGAGATCGGCCAAGGGTCGGGTCCGGCTGATGTCGACCGTGACGACGCCTGCGTCGACCAATTCCACGAGGGCGGCCAGGTGCGCGACATCATTGCGGGCGACCAGGTGCAGTGCGGTGATTCCGGCGCCGGCGGGCGGTTCGATCGGTGTCGCGATCGACACGATCCGCCCGCCGGGCCGCACCACCGAAACCAGCGCCGCGGCGTCCGACGAGCGGAGTGGGACCAGGTTGAGCAGCGTGTCCACGGGACCGTCGAGAGCGGCGGCCACCGGAACGGCCGTGTAGTCGATCACGTGATCCGCGCCCTGCCGGCGGACCGTGTCGGCGCTGCGGGCACTCGCTGTCGCGGTCACGTGCGCTCCGGCGTGCTTGGCCAGCTGCGTCACGAAACCGCCGACACCGCCACCGGCGCCGTTGACGAGCACCCGCTGACCGCCGCCCACCTTCCCCTGCTCGAACACCGCCTGCCATGCCGTGAGGCCGGCCACGGGCAGGGCCGCCGCGTGGGCGAGCGGGATCCGGGTGGGGGGCGGGACCAGCGCGGCAGTCGGCGCGCTTACGTATTCGGCGGCCGCACCCGCGTCGTCCAGCCGCCCGATGACCTGGTCGCCCACCTCGAATCCGGCTGTGCCGGGGCCGATCTCGGCGACCGTGCCGGAAACGTCCCAGCCGAGCGTGTAGGGCAGGTCCACGGGGAGGAGACTCTGCAGCAGCCCGGCACGCAACGCGGCCTCGGTCGGGTTGAACGACGTCGCCGCGACGCGGAGGAGCACCTCGCCGGCACCGGGCCGGGGGCGGGCGCTGGTCTCGTAGCGGATCACCGACGCTGCGCCGTACTCGTGGATCCGTGCGGTCATCATGGTCATGCCACGAACCTACGATCGTGTCCTGAGACGATCCATGTGTGAGGCTGCCCGGTTCATACGCGTGCGTCTCGCCAGCCGTATCCTCGGGCGGTGGACGTGCTCAGTGACGTGATCTCGGTGACGCGGACCGGCCGACCCCGCTCGGCACACGTGCGCTGGCACGCTCCCTGGGGGCAGCACTTCGCCGCGGTGCCCGGGTCGGCGGGCTTCCAGGTGATCCTGGAGGGCTCGTGCTGGCTGCTGCCACCGGACGCGCAGCCCGTTCCGCTCGGCGAAGGCGACGTGGTGTTCCTGCCCCGCGGCACCGGGCACACCCTGGCCGACAGTCCGGAAAGCCCCGTGGCGCCCGCCTGCGTTCCCGGCGACCCGCAGTCGGTGTCGGACTCGGTCGACCGCACCGGGCAGGGCGGTCCCGAGACCGTGGTGCTCTGCGGTGCGTACCAACTCGACGTCTCCCGCGCTCACCCGCTCCTGCTGAGCCTGCCCGAGGTGATGCACCTGCCCGCGCGGTCGGGCCGGCGCCCGGAGCTCACCTCGGCCGTCCGGCTGCTCGCCGCCGAGGTGCGCCATCCTCGCCTGGGCGCGGACGCGGCCAGGCGGGCGCTGCTGGACACGCTGCTGCTGTACATCCTGCGGGTGTGGTTCGACGAACAGGCCGCACGGGGCGACACCGCCGGCTGGGCGGCCGCGCTCAGCGACCCGCCGGTCGCCGCGGCGCTGCACGCCATGCACCGGGAGCCGGCAGCTCCCTGGACGGTGGCACAACTCGCCGCCCAGGCGGGACTGTCCCGGGCGGCGTTCGCCAGGCGCTTCGCCACGCTCGTCGGTCAACCACCCCTTGCCTATCTGACCTGGTGGCGGATGACCACGGCGGAGCGCCTGCTGCGGACCACCGACGCACCGTTGAGATCCATCGCGGGACAAGTGGGCTACGGCTCCGAGTTCGCCTTCGCCGCCGCCTTCAAACGCAGCCATGCCACGTCCCCCGGCAGGTATCGCCGCGAGTCGTGAGCGCGGCGCCCGCGCCGCGGCCCGGCCTTCGACGCCACGCGGCGCCGGTCGTCAGGCGCGCGGCAGGCCTAGTTCCCTGCGCAGCTTTCCTTTGAGCATGTCCAGCTCCGCGTCGGTGGTGTAGACGTGGTCCTGGTCGAGGGTGACCGCCACGAGGTGCCGGCTGGGGTTGCGACTGATCTCGTAGTAGTAGATCGCGCCCTGCTCGACGTCGAGCACCAGCCGGACCAGGGGGCCGGTGTGCAGGTGGGCGAGCTGCGGGTCGAGGGAGTGCCGCAGCTCGACCACGCGTTCGCCCTGGGCGTGGTAGAACTCCCGGCGCTGGTGCGCGCTGAGCTGGCGCACCCGGTACCTGGCCTGCTCGAACGTGTCCACACTGAACACCCTTTGGGCCGGTGCGGCCGGGTCGGTGTCCGGCGGCTCGTACAACGCGATGTAGTGCAGCCGCTCGACGCTCAAGGCGTCGCGGCAGGCCTCCAGCAAGGCGCGGTCGCTGGAATCGGCCTGGTAGACGCCCGTCACCGGCGAGACGGCGATCTCCTCGACGGGAACCCGGGTCGTCGACGGGTTCTCGATGACCTCCTGCACGTCCTCGACCCGGAAGTAGAAGCAGCCGATGGCGAAGACGGTCACCCCGAGCAGCAGGGTCGTCATGCCCACCACGTCCTGCACGAGATCCTTGTTCTCGAACAGGTCGAAGGCGGCCGTGACCAGGAACCCGTGCAGGGCGGTGCCCAGACCGGCCAGCACCAGGAACGTGGCCCGGGCGCGCTGCATGTTCAGCCAGCCGGGCCGGAACAGGTACAGCCCGCCCGCGGCGATGCCGACCACCACGACGGTCACGCCGGCCCGGCCGAAGTTGAACGGCTCGTCGCCCAGCAGCGCCAGCAGGATCTCGAAGATCAGCGGGAGCGCGATGGAGCTGGCCAGGATCCCGGCCATCCGCTGCGACCAGGCGATCTTGGGTACGGCCGTGGGGTCTGCTGTGGACATCGCACACCTGTCTGCGGAGAGGGAGGGGTGCGCACATCGTATGTGGATGGTGAAAGGCGTCGATCATCCGATCGGGTCACAGGTGACGGGCCGTGTTTGTGCCGGAATCCGCACGGGAATCGACGCCGTGGGGCCGTCCTCGTCCGGAGCCGGTCCACGGCAAGCGAGGGGCACACCATGTACGCGTTCGAAAGCGGCACCGTGCTGGCCCGCCCGGCGCTGGACCCGCCGCCCGCCGAGCACGAGGCGAGGGTGGACGAGCCCGTCTGCGACGGCTGCGGGCGGCCCGTGCCCTGCCCGGCGGCCACGCACGTCTACCGCCGGGAACTGGCCGCCGACTTCGCGCGCGGCTACTCCGGGCTCTGACGCCGAGAATCACAGGTTCTTCCCAGCTTCGCCGACCGTCGGCGGGGAGCCTGCGTCTCACTTAACGTGATTCCATGCGAAAAGCCCGAATCGTGGGGATGATGGTCGTCACCTCGTCCCTGCTGGCCGGTTGCGGCCTGCTTCCCCCGAGCCTGACCGGGCAGGTCGGCCTGGCCGGCATCGGCGACCCCTACTTCCCGACCTACGGCAACAGCGGGTACGACGTCGAGCGCTACCAGTTGAAGGTCAAGTTCGATCCGGCGACCGGGCGGCTGGACGGGACCACGACGGTGCGCGCGAAGGCGACCCAGTCCCTGGACGAGTTCCACCTCGACCTGTACGGCCTGACCGTCAGCGGTGTCAAGGTCGACGGCCGGGCCGCCAAGACCGCCCGGGAGCGCGACGAGCTGGTGATCACACCGGCCGTGCCGATCGCCTCCGGCGCGGCGTTCACCACCGAGGTCGTCTACGGCGGCCGGCCCGCCGACACGCCCGACCGCGACGCCGAGGGCAACGGCTTCTTCACCAGCCGCCGCGGCGCGGTCGCGGTCGGCGAGCCGCAGTCGGCGGCGGCCTGGTTCCCGGTCAACGACCATCCCCGCGACAAGGCGCTGTACGACATCGAGCTGACGGTGCCGCCGGGCTACAGCGGGATCAGCAACGGGCTGCTGCGCGGCCGGACCGAGGACGCGGGCTGGAGCACCTGGCGGTGGGAGGTCACCTCGCCGATGGCGTCCTACCTGGCGCTGATGGCGGTCGGCAAGTTCCGGGTGAGCCAGGGCGAGCACAAGGGCAAGCCGGTGATCACCGCGATCGCCGAGAAGGTGCCGGTGGGGGAGGCGGACCGCAACCTGGCCCGGACCCCGGAGGTCGCCGACTTCCTGGAGACGATCGCGGGGCCGTACCCGTTCGACGCGTACGGCGGGATCGTGGTGGCCGAGAAGCGGGTCGAGGACGAGATGGAGAGCCAGACCCGCCCGGTCTACACGGCCGAGACCTGGGCCGACGGCCCCGACACGGTGATCCTCGCGCACGAGCTGGCGCACCAGTGGTTCGGCGACAGCGTGTCGGTGGACACCTGGCGCGACATCTGGCTCAACGAGGGCTTCGCCACCTACGCCGAGTGGCTGTGGCAGGAGCACGACGGCGGCCCGACCGCGCAGCAGCAGTACGACAAGCGCTACGCCGACACGAAGTCCGACCTGTGGAAGGTCCCGCCCGGCGACCCGGGCCGGGAGGAGATCTTCTCCGACAGCGTCTACGAGCGCGGCGGCATGACCCTGCACGCACTGCGCAAACTCGTCGGCGACGACACGTTCTTCGGGATCCTGCGCACCTGGACCCAGCAGCACAAGGACGGCAACGCCAGCACCGCCGACTTCATCGCGCTCGCCGAGAAGGCCTCGGGCCGCCGGCTCGACGGTTTCTTCGACCAGTGGCTCTACACCACCGGCCGCCCGTCCTGACGGGCCGCCGGAGGACTGCCCCGGCGGGGGACATCCGCCGGGGCAGTCCGCTGCTCAGGCGACCTCGATGTAGTCGAGCTCGGCCCAGCGGCTCAGGTAGGTCAGGCGCACCGTGTTCCACCCGGCCGCCAGGGTGACCCCGACCGGGGCCTGCCGCCAGGTCTCCCAGCCCGTGTCCGGGTAGTTGACGGTCGTCGGCGTGCCGCCGTTGACGGTGAGCGTGTGCTGCGCGTCGCCGAAGCCCGCGGCGTAGCCGACGTGGACCGTGTAGGCACCGGCCCGCGGCGCGAACACGCTCAGCTGCACCCAGCTGTCGGCGTAGTCGATGTACGCGACGGCCTGGCCCTGGGAGGCGGTCGTGGTCGCCCGGACCGAGCACCGGTTCAGCGTGCCGCGTTCGGCCTCGGTGCGCACCCGGCTGCCCCGGACCACGGGGAAGCCGCCGGCCCAGCCCAGCGCCGCCACGTACATGCCGCGGGCGCTGTAGTTGTTGATCCAGCCGTGGAACACGATGCTGTCTCCGGCGGCGTCGCGCACCACGTCCGCGCCGCCGGGGCCGCGCACGGTGCCGTCGACGCTCTCGGTGGTGATCAGCGAGCGGAACGCCTTCGTGTACGGCCCGGTCAGCGCCGCCGAGGTCGCGTAGCTGGTCTGGTAGCCGTCGCCGCCGTATCCGCCGAGCGAGTAGAACAGCACGTACTGGGTGCCGACCTTGGTCAGGACCGGGGCCTCGATGACGCCCGCCTCCTCGGGCCGCCCGCTGCGCAGCAGCTCGACGCGGCCGCCCTGGAAGGTGAGGCCGTCGGCGGCGACGCCCTGCAGCCACAGGCTGGTCGGCTGGCCGATGGCGTTGCCGTCGTCCTTGTACAGCAGGTAGCGCGCGCCGGTGCTGTCGACGAAGCTCGACGCGTCGATGTCGCCGCCCTCCCCGCCGTTGCAGACCAGCGGCTGGGTGCCGACCGGCGTGAACGGCCCGATCGGGGAGGTGGCCAGGGCCGCGCCGATGCACTGCCTGCCGACGGCGGTGCTGCGCGCGGTGTAGTAGAGCAGGTACCGGCCGTCGGCCCGGCGCGACACGTCGGGCGCCCAGGTCAGGCCGCCGCTGGCCCAGGCGCCGAGGGTGGGCAGCGCGTTGCCGCGGCGGGTCCACGGCCCGGCCGGCGACGTCGCCGAGGCGACCGGCACGTTGCCGAAGCCGTTGTTGGTCGAGTAGGCGTAGTAGACACCGTCGAAGCGCGAGACGTCGGGGTCGGCGAAGTCGCTGCCGATGACGAGCTGCGGCGCGGCCGTGGCGGCGGCCGCGGCGGCCGGGGTGGCGACGGCGAGCGGGACGGACAGGGTCGCGGCGATCGATGCGAGCGCCAGGAACGTAGTGACGACAGACGATGGCGAGCGGGGCATCGCTCCTCCTCAGGTCGCTTTCGGAACTGGAAAGAAAGCATCCAGAAGCGCGAGCGTATCGAAGTATGACGTTATAGTCATCCGCTCGCCGTCATGCCCCGGCTCCATCGCCGGGCCCGTTCGGCTTGAAGCGGCGGACCTCCTGCGGCCAGCCGCACGCCTGCGCGACCTTGCCGGCCCACCTGCGGGCGGCCGCCTCGTCGGGCACGTTCACCACGGTCAGCCCACCCAGGAACTCCTTGCTCTCGACGTAGGGCCCGTCGGTGAACAGCAGCGTGCCGCTGGTGTCGTCGGCGGTGAAGGCCGCGTTGTCCTCCTCCAGCCCCCCGGCGAACACGTACACCCCGGCCGCCTTCATCTCGTCGACGACCGCCTTGGCCAGTGGCCCGCGCGCGCGGAACCACTCCTCGCTGTGGTCGCCCACCCACTGCTGGTTGAAGTAGATGAGGTACTCGGTCATGGCTGCTCCTCTGCTCGGCCGGACGGCGTCCGTCGTCGACTCAACCACGAACGGCATCCGGCAGATCCGACACTGCTCGCCGGAAATCTTCGGCACCGGGTGCGACATTGCTGCCGGACACTCCCGAGGCGGGCACTGGCGACCGGGAAAGCGCTTGCCATACGATCGGAGCCATTCCTGCGAACGGAGGGACTTCCGCCCGCGCCGCAAAGTTCGCCATAGCAGACCTATCGGGGCCGACCGACCGTCGGCCATGGGCGTTTGACCCGATTGAATGCAACAAAGCTGCACATAGGAGCCATTGACTGTTTTAAGTATGTCTTCCTACGTTGGGGGAAAGCGCATTCCCACACAGGGAGGTCCTACAGTGCAGGAAGCGCACGTCCCCCTCCGGCGGAGCAGGCGCGCCCGCAGCGCCCTGGCCGCCGGCGTCAGCGTCACCGTCACGGCGCTGATCCTGACCATCGGTGCGGCCGCGAACGCGGCCACGCTCCTCTCGGACGACTTCAACGACGGCAACGCCAACGGCTGGACCACGTCCGGTGGCAGCTGGTCGGTGTCGTCCGGCGCCTACGCCCAGTCGAGCACCGGCGCCAGCGCCAAGGCCCTGGCCGGCTCCACGTCCTGGTCGACCGCCACAGTGTCGGCGAAGGTCCGGGCGAACACGTTCAGCAACTCCACCTCGCGCGGGGTCGGCGTCGCGGCCCGCGTGCAGAGCACGTCGAACTTCTACGCGCTCGTGCTCACCCCGACCGCGGTGCAGCTGCGCAAGGGCAGCACCACCGTGCTGGCCACCGCGCCGTTCTCCGCGGCGACCGGCACCTGGTACACCCTGGCCCTGAGCGCGTCCGGCAGCTCGCTGGTCGGGTCGGTCAACGGCAGCCAACTGGTGTCCGTCTCGGACGGCTCGTATCCGACCGGCCGCGCCGGGCTGCTGGCCAACTACACCGCGGCCTCGTTCGACGACGTCGTGGCGACCGATGCGGCGGGCCCGAGCCCGTCGACGCCGCCGTCGGCGTCCAGCTCGCCGTCCGCGCCGCCGTCGGCCTCGCCGTCGGCGTCCGTGCCGCCGTCGCCGAGCACCAGCCCACCACCGCCGCCCACCGGGATCATCGGCTGGGCCACCCAGGCGGGCGGCACCACCGGCGGTGCGGGCGGCGCCACGGTCACCGTGAGCACGTGGGCCGACTTCCGGACCCAGGCGCAGGCGTCGGGCACCCGCACCATCCTGGTCAACGGCATGCTCAGTGGATCCGGCACGGTCGAGATCACCGCCAACAAGACCATCCAGGGTGTCGGCGCGAACTCGGGCGTCTCCGGGACCACGCTCAACATCGAGGACCTGCACCCGGCGAACGTCATCATCCAGAACATGAACATCCGCGGGGTGCCGGGCGGCGACGCGATCCAGATCGAGAACGCCACCCACATCTGGATCGACCACAACATGATGTCCAGCACCATCGAGAGCGACGTCGACTTCTACGACGGGATGATCGACATCACCCATGCCGGCGACTACGTCACGGTGTCCTGGAACATCCTGCGCAACCACTGGAAGGACTCGCTGGTCGGGCACTCCGACGGCAACGCCGGTGAGGACGTGGGCCACCTGCGGATCACGTACCACCACAACTGGTTCGACCGGACCTTCGAGCGCAACCCGCGGGTGCGGTTCGGCGAGACGGTCCACGTCTTCAACAACTACTACTCCAACATCGACAACAACACCTCGTCGTACGGCATCGCGTCGACCATGAACGCGGGGGTGCTCGTCGAGGGCAACGTGTTCGAGAACGTGGTGCAGGCGTGCTGGTCGGCCAGCGGCTACGCGGACTCCGACCCGGGCCGCCTGGTGGCCCGCGACAACCTGCTCACCAACTCGGGGCCGTGCGAGACCAACGGCTCCGTGGCCTCGGTGCCCTACGGCTACACCGCGCAGAGTTCCGGCGCGGTCAAGTCGTCGGTCACCGCCGGTGCGGGCGCGGGCAAGCTCTGACCTGCCGCGTAAGCGTCACCGAGGGCCGGCGACCGGGGAAGGCCCGGTCGCCGGCCCGACCCGTGTCACCGGCTGCCGCCCGCCCCCGTGACCGGGCAGCGGCGCGCCGGGGTGAAGCGCGCCCGCAGGCCCGCCGGGGCGAGCCGGCCGAGGAACCTGGGCGCGGCCGTGACGGCGTTGCTCGACGCGACGGTGTAGGCCTGGGCCAGCCGCGAGGTCGTCAGGGTGAGCTGGCGCACGGCCAGGGCCGATCCGACGCAGACCCGCGGCCCGGCGCCGAACGGCAGGTAGGCCGCCCGCGGTGCGGGCCGTCCGGTGAGCCAGCGGCTCGGGTCGAACTCGTCCGGGCGCTCCCACCAGCGCGGATCGCGGTGGATCAGGTACGGGTTCAGCAGCACCTCGTCGCCGGGGTGCAGCGACCAGTTCGCGAGCGTCGTCGAGTGGTACGCGGTGCGGGTCATCAGCCACACCGGCGGATACAGCCGCAGCACCTCCTTGACCACCGCCTCGGCCAGCGGCAGGCGCGCCTTCGGCACGGCATCGCCGGGACCCGCCTCGTCGCGCAGGTCGGCGGCCAGGTCCGGCCGCATGGCCAGTTCCCGGACGATGGAGACGACGGCGGCCGCCGGAATGCCGTGTCCGCCCATGAGGATGCCGCGCAACGTGGCCATGACCGTGCTGTCGGACATCGCCGGGTCGGCGTCGAGCAGGAAGTCCAGCAGGTCGGCCGGTGCCGCCGGGCGCGGGTCCGCGCGCCGCCGCCGAACCAGGGCGGTCAGGGTCTGCACCGTGTGCCGGTGCACCCGGAAGAAACGGCGGTGGCGGGGCAGCGGCAGCCAGGCGGGGAACTGGTAGGACGACGCGGTGAACGGTTCGGTGATGTCGAGGTTGTCGGTGAGCAGTGCCGGCAGCCCCGCCGCGTCCCGGCCGAAGCAGTAGTCCGCGATGGCGTGGGCGGTGAACGCGCGCGCCAGCGGCAGGACGTCGACCTCGCGTGTGGCGCCGGGTCGGGTCAGTTCGTCGAGCAGCTCGACGGTGCGGGTGTCGGCGGACGCGGCGGCGGTGTGGTTGAGTCCCGGCCACACCGTGCGGCGCGCGGACATCCAGGCGGCGGCCTGGCCGGCGGCGTCGCCCAGGTCGGGCCGGGCGTCGAAGGGCGCGAGTTCGGTGAGGAAGTCGGTGTTGGTGCGCGCGAGCACGTCGTGGGCGGTCTCAGGGGCGGTGACGAAGACCGTGCGCTCGTCGAAGGCGAACACGTCGCCGTACTCGTGATGGGTGCGCCGCAGGAAACCGATGCGGTCGTCGTCGTAGGCGGGCGTGTTGCCCATGAGCCAGTGCCCGCGCGGCCCTGGCGGCCGGGTGCGCTGCTCGGCCTGTGCCATTGGATCTCCCACGGTCGCAGGTCCCCGGACCGAGGTCCCGCGACCGGGGTTCCGGATGCCGGTCGGCCTACTCCGGGTAGTTGTAGAACCAGTACGGATAGCGGCCGCTGACCTGGGACCTGCCCATCAGGCGAGCGGCCACGTGGCGGAGCACGCGTGCCATGGAAACCCTCCTATATAGAGAGGCGTTTATTGATGTGCATCGTGTCATGTGCGGCGGGCCGGTGCAACGGGCTGGGCGGCGGGCCGCCCGACGGCATCGGGCGGCCCGCCGGCCTACCTGCGCGCCGGGGTCAGAAGCGCGCTCCGACGTCGGCGCCGTTGGCCGGACGCAGGAACGTGGAGGAGGGGATCGAGCCGTCGGCGGCCCGCGCTCCGGTGATCGTGGACGGGTCGGTGCTCTGCAGCGTCCAGGTGCCGCCGAGGTCCCACGAGTTGCCCGAGCCGCTGGAGTTCGCGCCGAGCGAGACCGCGGTCCCGTTGGCCACCGCGAGGTTCCTGGTCAGCGTGCTGTCGGAGCGGTTGACGTTGAACCCGGTGCCGGGGTTGTCCCAGGCGGTGCAGCGGTCGATGAGATGCTGGCCGGGGTTGTTGTTGTCGATGAAGCCGCCGACCGCGTTGTCCCAGGTCATGCTGTTGCGTACGGTGTGGCTCGCGGCCACGGCGTTGCCGCCGAGCTTGAACCCGTTGCCGTCGCCGGTGTAGTTCGGCAGGTTCCACCGGTTGAACCCGTTGCCCCAGGACAGGCTGTTCTCCAGCAGGATCGGCGCGGAGAACATCCAGAAGTCCAGCCCGTCGTCGGAGTTGTTCCACAGCCGCGCTCCGCGCACGACGTTGCCGCTGCCGGAACCCTCCTTGATGGCCAGGCCGTCGGCGCTCTCGCCGTTCTTGCGCGGGTCGCGGTTGCCGTAGCTGTCCAGGTTGAGGATCAGGTTGTTGCTGGACGAGCCCTGCAGGTGCAGGCCGCTCTCGTAGTTGTCGCGGGTGATCAGCCGCTCGAACACGCTGTTGTTGGTGTCCAGGCCGAAGACGGCGTACGGGCCGTGGATGATCTCCAGGCCGACGATGCGCCACCAGTCGCCCTCGATGTGGATCGCGCCGCGTTCGGAGCGGGGGATCGTGGAGTCCACCGCGCCCGGCGTGTACGACATGTTCTCGCCGTCGAGCACGACCTTCTCGCTGCCGTAGTTGCGCAGCGTGATCGGCTGGCTCGACGTGCCGTTCTTGAGCAGTTGCACGTTGGTGCTCGGCGCGTACGTCCCGCCGCGAACGTAGATCGTGTAACCCGCCTGGGCCAGGTCGACCGCCCGATGGATGGTCTTGAGCGGAGCGCTGAGCGTGCCCGCGTTCGCGTCGTTGCCGGTGGTCGCGACGTACAGCGCGGTCGTGGGCGGCGGAGTGGAGCCCGCCTCGAACTCCAGGTGGTCCACGTTCGCCAGGCCGGTCGACGTGGTCGGGGTGAGCCGGACGGTGTTGCTGCCGGCGTTGACGTTCACCGTCAGCGTCTTGGTGGTCCAGGCGGCCCAGGTGCCGGTGCCCTCGAAGGACACGGTCTGCACTGTCGTCCCGTTCACGGCCAGGGCGGCGGGCCGGGCCGTCGTGGTGCCGTTGGCGAACCGTATGCCCAGGGTGGCGGTGCCCGCGGCCGAGGCGGTGACGGTGAACTGCACGTAGCCGCCGGTGTTGTTGTCGCCGTTGCAGAAGCCGCTGCCGGAGAACCCGGCCCAGTTGCTGTCGATGGTGCCGACGCACACGGCGGGCGAGGTCTCGGCCTCGTGGCGGGTCGGCGCGGCGGTCGCCATGGGCGCGGGCAGTGCCAGCACCGCGCCGAGGGTCAGCGCGGCGGCTGCGGCCAATGATGTGACTCTCATGGGTCTCCCAAGCTGGAGCGGGCGTGGTGCGAGCGCACGGCAGTGCGGATCACGCGCCGCGGGGCGGGGTGACGCGCGAGGTCCTCGCCCGGAGGGGACCCGGAACGTCGCTGCGACCCAGTCTCTGGAAAGCGCTTGCCATAAGGCAAGGGTTGACGGTTGCAGATTTGTTGCAGGCCGGTCGGGACCGCATGGAGATCCGGATTCGACCGCCGGTTCCGGGGGAGTGTGAGAAATTTGGACAATGGGGGCAAAGGCGTTCCTGGGCTTCGTGCCGTGGATCATCTTCTGGGTGGTGAGCGGCCCGAGCACCTGGGAGTACGCGGCCGGCGGTGCGCTGGTGGCCGCGTTGATCCTGCTCATCCCGTCACATGAGCGCGGCCGGATCAAGCTGCTGGAGATCGTCTCCGTGCTGTTCTTCGGCGCGCTGACCATCGCCGGGCTGGTGCTCGACCACAGCAGACTGGTGTGGCTGGAGGAGTACGCGCAGGCGATCTCCAGCGCCGTGCTCGCGGTCGTCGTGCTCGGCTCGCTGGCGTTCACGCCGTTCACCGAGCAGTACGCCCGCGAGCAGGTGCCGCAGCAGTTCTGGTCCACGCCGCAGTTCAAGCACGTCAACCGGATGCTGACCCTGGTCTGGGGCCTGACGTTCGCGGTCTGCGCGGTGCTGGGCATGTTCGCGCAGCCCGATCACGGCGGCTCCGCCTGGCTCAACTGGATCATTCCGATCGCGGTGCTGGTCGGCGCGTTCAAGTTCACCGCCTGGTATCCCGAGCGGGTGAAGGCCGACGCGCGCGCCACGGGCACGGCCACCGCCTGAGGGCGGTCACGCCCGGGTGGGCAGGGTGGAGTCGTCGCGGGCGTCCATGTACATGTCGGACGCGATCTTCCAGCCGTCCGGCTCGCGGACGAACGCCTTCAGTGAGAAGTTGCGCCGCACCGGCATCGCCGATCCGTCGGCGCGCTGCTGCCCCTCGCGTTCGAGATAGGTCTTCACCACCGCCACGTCCGCGCTCAGGAAGCGGATGTCGGCCCGCGGCGGCCCGAGCGGCCGGCCCGCGGCGAAGTGCCGGTCGGCGAACAGCTCGGTCAGGTATGCCGCGATCTGCGCGCCGCCCGTGCGGGTCGTGCCGAACGCGTTCGTCCAATCGGCGTCCGCGGTGTAGAGGTCGGCGACCCTGTCGGCGGACAGGCTGCCGAACGCGCGCCCCAGGCGCGCCAGCACCACGCCGATCGCGTCCTCGTCCTGCGGGCTGCCCGTGAAACCGGCCATGACCGCAGCGTACGACCGGGCATCGCAGCGGAACAGGGAAAACGCCCGCATGACCGGAGGACCAAATTATGATCAACGTGGGTATGCGGAGGGAGCGCCATGACCGCGACACAGCACCCGCCCCTGCGCCGGCGCGAGCAGGACGGCTGGGCGATCATCGAGAACGAGCCCGCCACGGTCCGGCACCGGGTGCTCCTGCTGCCCGGCCTGTTCTGCACCGCCGAGTTCTACACGGCCATGCTGGCAGATCCGGCGCTGGCCGAAGCCGGTGTGCTCGCCATGGCCGCCGACCCGCCCGGCTTCGCGGGCCGCCCCGTGCCGTCCGGGTTCGACTACACGGTCGAGCGGTACGCCGACCTGGTCGAGCAGTTCGCCGCCCGCGAGGCCGTCGACGTGATCGTGGGGCACTCGTACTTCGCCAACGTCGGCATCGAGATCGCCGCGCGTGGCGACTATCCGGGCCGCCTGCTGCTGCTGTCGCCGTCGTTCTCCCGCGACGACGAGGAGCACGATCTCATCGCCCTCGACGAGGCCGGGCACGTCCCGGTGCTCGGCACGCTGGTCTGGCTCGGCATCAACCCGACCCTGAAGAAGGGCATGCGCGACCGGCTGCCCTCGGACCGCTTCAACGAGCTGTTCGCGCAGATGAAACGCAATCCGCACGCCGCGAACCGGCACCTGGTCGCCGCGTTCTTCGACAACCTGCGACGGCACGGCGACCTGGCCACCCGCCTGGCCGGCACGGGCAACACGGTGTGGGTCGGCCGCGGCGACCGCGACGAGGTGGGCTTCACCGCGCAGGAGCAGGCCGCGATCGAAGGCTCCGCGCACGTGGCGCTCAAGACCATCCCCGGGGCGGCCCACTTCTCGATCACCGACACGCCGCAGGAGGTCAACCAGCTGATCCTGGAGCTACTGGCCTTCCGGCCCGCCTGACGCGAGCCGGACGGGCGCTGATCCCTGGTCGGTCTTCAGGGCGGCATGCTCCAGCGTCGCCCCGACCCAGAACCGTAACGACTCCTCGGTGTCCACCTCCGAACGCGACACGACCAGCCAGCCCTTGCTCATCCTGCGGCCGCGCATCTCGGCCCAGTGCGCGCCGGCGACGCCGAGCAGTTCGTCCACCCGGTGCGGATCGACCCGGACCATCAGGTCGCCGCCGGTGTCGGCCGCCACGGCCAACTGCTCGTTCACCATGAACGAGAGCCCGCCGAACATACTCACCTCGCGAACCTGGGCCTGCCCGTCAAGCATGCCGCGCAGGCGTTCTGCCAGTTCCCTGTCGTAAGCCACGTCGCTTCCCCCTCTCCTGCGCCTGGGACGAGCGTAGGCGCGGACGCGGCTGCTCTCGCGCGACCGGGGAAGGCAGCGGCCGGGAAACCGAGTCCGGCACCCTGTCCGAGCTGCTGTCCGACCCGATATTCCGCGGCTCGGGGCTCGCTGAGGGAGTAGCGTGGCGCGGTGGTCGACGATCTGGACGAAGTCCGCGCCCTGCTGCCCGGAGTGACCATCTCCCCGGTGGACGCCCTCGGCGGCAGCGACCGCTCGGCGGTGCGCCGGGCACGGATCACGCAGCCCGGCGAGGCGCCGACGACGGTGATCGTGAAGACGTTCGACCACCCGGAGAGCTGGGCCCGTGAATCCGCCGCGCTCGGCCTGCTGCCGGTCGGCACGCCCGCGCCGCGGCTGCTGGCCGCCGGGGCGTCGCCGCCGGTCGTGGTCATGTCCGATCTCGGCACCGGCACGAACGTGGCCGATGCCCTGCTCGGCACGGACCCGTCCGCCGCCGAAGCCGCCGTGTACGCGTGGACCGACGCCATCGCGGCCGTGCACCAGGCGACGCTGGGGCTGCGTGACGCGTTCCGCGCCGAGCTGGACGCGCGGGCGCAGCCAGGTTCGGCACCGCTGACCTCCGTCGCGGCGACCCTGGACCAGAACATCGCCGACCTGCGGCAGGCGTGCGGACCGCTCGGCGTCGCCGTGCCGGAGCCGCTCGCCGACGCGTTCCGGGCCCACGCCGCCCGCCTCGACGACGACGCCGCGTCGGCCCTGTCGCCGAGCGACGCGTGCCCGGACAACAACGTGTTCACCGGCGACGGCCTCGCGCTCATCGACTTCGAGCACGCCGAGTGGCGGCACGTCGCCTGGGACGTCGCGTACCTGCGGGTGCCGTGGCCGTCGTGCTGGTGCTCCTGGCGGCTGCCGGACGAGGTCGCCGACCGCGCGGTGGCCCGCTACCGGCAGGCGGCCGCCGCCGGCCTGCCATACGTGGCCACCCCGGAGTTCGAGCTCGACCTGGGCGCGGCCACGGACCTGTGGGCGGTGCTGTACTCGTCGTGGTTCCTGCCGCTGACGCTGTCCGGCGACCCGCTCGCGGCGAGCAGGAGGGACTCCCCACGCCGCCGTGCGCTGCTGCTGCATCGCCTCGAACTGGCAAAACGCACGTCGGCGGCTCCGGAGATCGCGGCGTTCGCCGGTGAGCTGCGCGCGGCCCTGGTCGCCCGATGGGGCGAGGTGCCGCTGGCGCCGGCCCGGGCCTTCCGATCCTGACGTGACCTGGGAAGATCACGCGGTGATCCAGATTCGGCAGTTCGGGTGGAGCGACTACGACGCCGTCGTGGCGGTGTGGGCGGCGGCGGGCCGCGAGGTCGTGCCGCGGGCCGAGCTGGCGGCGAAGCTGACCCGTGACCCTGAGCTGTTCCTGGTGGCGGAGGCGGACGCGGACGTGGCCGGGGTGGTGATGGGCACGTACGACGGGCGGCGGGGGTGGATCCTGCGGCTGGCCGTGCGGCCGGAGCACCGCCGCCGAGGCATAGCGGGTCAGCTGGTGGGCGAGTTGGAGCGACGCTTCCGGCTGCTGGGCTGCCCGCGGGTGAACCTGCTGGTCATGCCCGACAACGAGGCCGGACTGCGATTCTGGCAGGCGCTGGGCTACCTGCCCATGCCCGACGTGCTCTGCACCAAACCGCTGTAGCACGCCACCGGCCGCCTATTCGAGGTTCTCCCGCGAGATCGGCGGGCCGATCCGGAAGTCCCGGAACGTGGCCTCCAGCCCGGCGCGTTCCGGCGAGCAGCACATGACGCCGACGTCGACGGTCGGCGGCAGGTCGAGGTGTCCGAGCCGCAGCAGCTGCCACGGGCCGTCCGCGCTGCGGCAGTGCACGGTCACGGCGTCGTCGAACCGGGTGACCCGCATCGCGACCTCGCCCGGGTGTCCCGCCATCGACACCATCGACACGTCGGAGAACTCGCGCGTGTAGACCGTGCTGACGTGCAGCGTCCCCGACGTGACCTCCAGCCCGGTCTTCAGCCAGTTGCGCTCGTCGGCCCGGACCATCATGCCGGCCTGGTCGAACAGTGTCGTATGGGTGGCGGACACGACGACCTCGGCGGTGAAGTCCCCGGTCACGGGACGGTGGTAGAAGTGACCGTTGTCGGTGGTCCACCCGTAGAACGTCCTGCGCCAGAAGTCGGTCCGCAGATCGGTGACAGCGCGAAGGACACCGTCCTCCTGCGACCACTTACCCGGCTCGTTGAGCCACGACATCCCCGTCAGCACGGCGACGAGCGTATCCCCAGGGCGGAGGTTCGCGCACGCCCACGGACCGCTCGCATCAGGCAGAGCTGGTGGCGCGGTGCCGCTCACGGGCGGCGAGGGCGTGCACGACCGGCGCGGTCGCCGGATACAGGTCGAGGTACAGCGCGTACAGCTCGTCGTAGCCGGCGCGAGCCGACGCCGACGGGGTCCGCGTCTCGACGATCGGGTTCCACCGGTCGATGTCGGGGCTGCCGACCGCGCCCGCGGCCAGGAACGCCGCCCCGAACGCGGCCCCGATCGTCTGGGCGGGGATCGCCTGCGCCAGCCCGGTCACATCGGACACGATCTGCGTCCACAGGCTGCCCTGCGCGCCGCCGCCGACCGCGACGATCCGCGCGACGCGCCCGCCCGCCTGCTCGATCGCGGCCACGTTGTGCCGCACCCCGAACGCCGTCGCCTCCAGCGCCGCCCGGTAGAGGTCGCCGCGGGTGTGCGAGACGGTCAGCCCGGCGAGCACGCCGCGCGCGTCGGGGTCGGCGACCGGGGTCCGCTCCCCGGCGAAGTACGGCAGCATGAGCAGCCCGTGCGCCCCCGGCCCGGCCTGCTCGGCCAGCGTCAGCAGCTCCGGGTAGCCGGGGGAGCCGAACAGCTCCCGCAGCCAGCCGGTGATCGCGCCGGAGGTGGCCATGCCCCCGGCGAGGTTGCGGGTGCCGGGCAGCGCGCCGACCGTGCCCCACAGCGTCGGGGAGGTCAGCGGCTGGTCCACGGTGTTGATGAGGAACATCGTGGTGCCGTACATGAGCATCAGGTCGCCGACCCGGTGCGCGCCGACGCTGATCGCCTCCGACCAGGCGTCGATCGTGCCCGCGAGCACCGGGGTGCCCGGCGTGAGGCCGGTTTCGGCGGCGGCCGCGGCCGTCACCCCGCCGATGGTGTCGCCGGGCCAGACCAGCGGCGGCAGTTGCAGGCCCGTGGCGACCTCGCCCGCCCACGGGCCGTACCAGTCCTGGGTGCCCGCGTCGTACATCGGCGTGCACTGGCTGGCCGAGTGGTGGTCCAGGTAGTAGGCGCCGGTGAGGCGCCAGCCGAGCCACGTGCTGGGCTGGAAGAGACGCCACTCGCCCGCGACGGCCTGCGGCTCGTGCTCGGCCAGCCAGGCCAGCTTCGGCCCGGCCGCCTGCGTGCTCAGCGACGAGCCGCAGCGCTCGCGGATGGCGTCGGCCCCGCCGAGCCGCTCGGTCAGCCGCTCGATCTGCGCGGTGGCGCGGGTGTCGATGCCGTACAGCATCGCGGGTCGGCGGGGTTTGCCCGCGAGGTCGGTGACCAGCACGCACGGACCCATCCCGCTCACCCCGACCGCCTGGACCGGCCCGGCCTCGGGCGCGGCCAGCAGCTCGCGGATGATCCCGGCAGCCTCGTCCCACCACACACGGGCGTCCATCTCGACGTGACCGGGTGCGGGCCGCCGCGCGTCGTGCTCGCGGGTGGCGGTGGCGACGATCGTGCCGTCGAGCGTGACGAGCACGCCCTTGCTGCTCGACGTTCCGATGTCGACGCCGAGGACACAGGCTTGCCGCATCATGCCCGTATCCTGTCAGATGACGATCACCTCCGAGCTCTGCAACCGCAGGGTGCGTACGGTGCGTACGGTGCGGCCGAAGGCCGCCGCGAACTCGCCGCGCTCCAGAAGCAGCACGAGCGGAAGAGCGGGAAAGGTGACGACGGCGACGAGCCAGGTCCGGAGGGGAACTTCGTCGACCGAACTCATCCCGGTGTCGTACACCGTCGTCACTGCGGCGGGTCCTCCCCGGTGAGGCCGTCGACGGCCTCGCGCAGCAGGTCGGCGTGGCCCACGTGCCGGGCGTACTCGTCGTGCAGGTCCACCACGATGCGCCGCAGGTTCGGCGACGTGCCGTCGGCGGCGGCCGTGTACTTCGCGGGCTGGTCGAGCCCGCCGTCGGCGAGCGCCTTCGCCATCGCCGCCCGCGAGCGCTCGACGGCGCCCTGCCACAGCCCGTACAGCTCGGCGGGCGAATCATCGGCCGCGCTGCGCCAGACCCACTCCGGGTCGGCCGCCTCCGGGTTGTCCAGCGGCGGGCCGGGTGCCTCGC
The DNA here is from genome assembly GCF_011297315.1 of Catellatospora chokoriensis. Taxonomy (NCBI): domain Bacteria; kingdom Bacillati; phylum Actinomycetota; class Actinomycetes; order Micromonosporales; family Micromonosporaceae; genus Catellatospora; species Catellatospora chokoriensis. The sequence goes on along the minus strand of NZ_JAAOTI010000003.1, from coordinate 224,777 downwards.
CCGTGAAGTCGATGGTGTACCGCTCCTCGACGGCGGCCATGTGTTTGAGCAGACCGGCGAGGGTCAGCGTGGACGGCGGCTGGGGCCGGTTCAGCCCGGCGGCGTCCAGCCCGCCGCACTTCCAGGCGAAGGTGGCGCGCGACCGGTCGAGGGCGAACATCAGCATCTCGACCTCGCCCGCGGTCATCGACGGTTCGTGGATCACGGTGTTCAGGACGATGTCGTCGGTCATGGGAGCAGGCTAAGTTCGGTTCCGGACGTTCTACGTCCGGAACCGCGCAGCGGCCGTGCCGGATGCGGCACGCGCAGGAAGGACACCCCGTGACAACCGACGTGAGCCCCACCGCGCGGGCCCTGATGGCGCTGGAGCTGCTGCAGGGCACCCCCGGCATCACCGCCGAGCGCATCGCCGAGAAGCTGGGCGTGTCCGAGCGGGCGGCCCGCCGCTACGTCGGCATCCTGCGCGAGGCAGGCATCCCGATCGAGTCGGTACGCGGCCCGTACGGCGGCTACCGGGTGGGCCGCGGCCTGCGGCTGCCGCCCCTGGTGTTCAGTGCTGCGGAGGCGCTGGGCCTGGTCATGGCGGTCCTCGACGGCCACCACGACGCCGGCGACCCGACCAGTCCCGTCGGCGGCGCCTTGGGCAAGATCGTACGGGCGCTGCCGGAGCAGGTCGCCGCGCAGGCCGAAGCCGTCCGCCGGGCCACCGCCCCCGTGCCCGACCGCGGGGCCGCCCGCCCCGACCCGCAGACCACCACCACTCTCGTGGGTGCCGGTGCGGACCGGCGGCGGGTGCGCCTGCGCTACCGCTCCGAGGCCGGTGTGGAACGGGACCTCGACGTCGATCCGTGGGCGGTCGTCGTGCGGCACAGCCGCTGGTATCTGCTGTGCTGGTCGCACACGTCCGACGGGCGGCGGGCATACCGGATCGACCGGGTCCGCGGCGTCGAAGTGCTCGACGACGGCTTCGTCCCCCCGGCTGACCTCGATCCGGTCGCCACGCTGGAGGAACATCTGGCGGTCGGCTGGGACTACGCCGTCGAGGTGATCATCGACGCGCCCGCAGCGGACGCGGCACGGCATGTGCCGCCGAATCTGGGACGTCTCGAGCCCGTCGACGCCGGCACCTGCCGCCTGGTCGGCACCACCAGCAACCCCTGGTGGTACGCCCAGCAGCTCACCGCCGTCCCCGTGGCGTTCCGGATCGTCGGCGGGCCCGAGATCCGCCACACTGCCCAGGTGCTCGGCCGACGGCTGCTCGCCGCCGCCGAGCCGGCCTAGGCGCCCGCCTTCTCGTCGAACGTCTCCCGCAGGGCCGCGTCCAGTGGGCGGCCGGACGGCGGGTCGACGAACAGCTTGGCGAGCAGCAGTCCGGCGAAGTGGGCCGGATTGATGCCGGACTCCTTGCGCCCGAGGGCCTGCAGCACACCCCCGGATCGCATCGCGGCCCGGACGACCCCGGCCGGCAGTCGACGGACCCGCCGAGGGCGGCCGACCGCGTCGGCGATGCGCGCGATCATGTCGTGCCAGGTCAGGTTCTCGTCGGCGACAGGGATGTCGCCGCCGTCGGCCCGCTCCAGCGCGCCGACCGCGACCTCGGCCACGTTACGCGCCGACGTCGCCGCGGTGCCGCCCACGGGCACGGCCAGCGGCGCGCGGGACCTGGCCCAGCCGTCCAGCGGACCGGCCCAGTTCGGCAGGCGGTCACCGGCCCGGCCGAAGACGAACGGCAGTTCGAGCACCGCGATCGGCAGGTCCGGTCCGGCCGCCGCGCGTGCCTCGCGTGCCTGCTCGACCCGGCACCGGATGTAGACGTGGCGCTGCGGCAGCCGCCACTCGGGGTGCAGCCGGTCGAAGTAGGTGTAGTACGAGCCCATGATCACCCCGCGGGTCAGGCCCTCCGCGCGGGCCGCGGTGAACAGGCGCACCACCGGCTCGACCATGTCCTCGCGGAACTCCGGGTGGATCGGCTTGCGCAGCGGCCGCTGCTCGTCCGAGCGGGCGGCGTACACCACCCCGTCGTGGCCCGCCAGCAGCGAGCGCAGCTCCTCGACGGACGCCGTGGCGAGATCGAGCACGTGGTCGACGCCCGGACGGGCCGACCGCGCCACCGTGGTCGCGGCATGGCCCCGCTCACCCAGCACGTCCACGACATGAGCGCCGATCAGGCCCGTACCACCCACCACGAGAATTCTCACGCTCGCATCGTCCACTCCGGACCAGCAGACCTGTCCACCGGGGTCACATGACGTTCCCGGTGAATCGACCGCCGCCGGTTCTGTCGAGCCGGTTCAGCGCGTCCAGAAGTCGTGGGGGTGGCGGCCCGGACGGAAGCCGTACGCCTCGACCATGGCCACCGCCGCGCCGAACCCGTGCCCCAGCCCGGCCGGGTGGTGGGCGTCGCTGCCGAAGGTGACCGCGAGCCCACCCTCCTCCCGCCACCAGCCGACGACCTCCGGGTGCAGCGGCACCTTGGTGTTGACCTCCAGCGCCCGGCCGCTGTCGGCCAGGGCCCGCAGCGCGTGCCGGAACTCGTCCTCGAAGGCGCACGGATCGAACGGACCGGCCTGCGCGGGCCAGTACCGAACCGCGTAGTCGATGTGGGCCAGCACCGAGAACACCTGGCTCTGCGCGGCCAGCGCCGCGATCTCGGCCAGGTACTGCCGCATGACGTCGGCCGCCTGCCGGCGCGGATACACGCCCGGCGGTTCGGCGAACCCGTCCTCCGTCGGCAGGCAGTGGACGGAGCCGAGCACCCGATCGAACGGCCCGGCGGCGAGCACCCGCGCCACGGCTTCGGCGTGCCAGTGCGGTTCCCCGACCTCCAGGCCGCTGAGGACCACGAGGCTCGGGAACCGCTCGCGGCACCGCGCCACGGCCGCCAGGTATCCCGGCACGTCGAACGCCGGGGGAGTGAGCAGCCCGTCGGGGTCGGCCATCTTCGCCAGATGCGCGCCGGGGTCGAGCCCGTCGAACTCGACGGTCCAGACCGTGTGGTCGAGATGCTCGGTGAAAGCGATCGCCGGCAGCCCCAGCTCCACCGCCCGGGCGCACGAGCCCTCCATGTCGCCGATCGCGGCATCCCACGACCACTGACTGTGCACATGGCTGTCCGCAGGCAACGTCACGATTCCCAGCGCTCCCCGGGCACGTCGGCTATCAAGCGTCCCGCCGATCCTATGCGGACCGCGCCCTCGCCCAGAGCCCCGTCGCGACCCGGACGGCCGTCAGGCCTCATCCAGGGCGGCGCAGTACGCGATCGTCGCGTCGTCGGCCGCTGTCGCGTGCCGTGCTTCGGCCTGCCGGACACGGTCGATGACCGCGGCGGGTCCGTCCGCGGCGAGCACGGCCAGGGCGCCCGGCCAGTCGGTCAGCCCGAACCGGTCCACGATCCGGCTGGCGCCGTTGCTGAGCAGGGCCGCGCCGGACAGGTCCGCGATCGCGCAGCTGCCGGTCTGCGCCTCGTCGGCCGCCTTCGGGTCGTCCTTGGCGACCCAGAAGCCACCGGGCCGGTTCCGGTGGGCGCGCAGCTCCCGCAGGATACGCCGGTACTCCTCGCTGCCCTCCGCCTTGCCCGCTAGCTCGGACTCGTAAGTCCGGGCGATCACCACCTCGCGGGGGTCGGTGACGACCAGTGGCGCGCCGGCGCAGCGGTCGAGCACGAGCACCGCGTCGCCGAGCACCAGGTGATCGAGCCGGTCACCGGACAGGCGCAGCACGGCCACGGCCGCCGACGGGCTGATCGGGTCGGCGACGTCGCAGGTGTCCCGGTGCTCGGCGGTCACCTGCTCGATGGCCGCGGCGAGCACCGCCGTCAGGCCGCGGTCCGGGTGGAGCGACAGGAGACCGAGCAGGCTGCCGCCCAGGCGTACGGCGTACCAGGCCACGCCGTGTCGGCACACCGCTGCCGAGCCCGGGATGCCCGCGCCGTCGACCAGCACCGCCGCGGTCGCCGTCGCCGCGGTGAAGTCCTCGTTCACGCGGCCGCGGCGTGCCGCGGCGCTGGCCATCGCCACTCGCATCGTCGCCGTCCCTCCCACCCGGTCAGGCGTCGCATTCTACGGTTTACCCGGGTGGCGGGTGGGTACGAGACACCTCGGCGTCAGCACGAGGAGGCTCTACCGATGCGGGTCACGCACGCGACGGTGGTCGAGGGCGACGTCTGCACCGTGCGGATTGCGGGAGACGTCGACATGTCCGAGATCGAGGGGGTCGAGGCCTGGTTGCGCGCGGCGGTCGACACCTCCGGCTGCGGCATGGTCGTCGTCGACCTGTCCGACACGCGGTTTCTCGACTCGATGGGCATCGCCGGGCTGGTGCGGGCACAGGACTACGCTCGCGCGCACGGCGTGCTGCTGCGGTGCGCCAACGTCCAGCCGTGGGTGCTACGCGTGTTCCAGGTCGCCGGGGTCGCCGACCACCTCGACATCGCCTGACGCGACCAGGTTCGCGGCAGGTCGGCCGGGTCAGCGAGGCACGATGCGGGTCGTCGTGGTCCGTGCGGGCGCGGCCGTCATCGGGTCGACGTACTGCGCGCCGAAGCGGGCGTACTTGCTGCGGTAGGCCTCGTCGATGCGGGTGTTGAGGTCCGGGTCGGGCGCGGCGACGAAGGCGACGTCCCGGTCGATGTCGGCGGCGTGGATGTGGCCCTCGTGCCGGGTCTTCGTCGCGCGGTACCAGCCGCCCTCGGGCCCTCGGTAGGACCTGATGTACAGGTCGTCGCCGGTGCGCACCACCCAGATCGTGGTCGGGGTGCGCAGCGAGCCGTCCCGTCGCCGGGCCGCGACGTCCAGCTCGTCGGCGGCGCCGATGCGGTCGAGTTCCTCGGGGGTCCAGGTGGTGGTCATCAGGCGTCCTCCTCGGTGGCCGGACGGCCGACCCGTCCCCGACCTCGACGCTAACGGGCCGCGCCGGGTCGGGAGCGGGTTCTGGCGGTTCCCGAAGGCCGGTTGGTGAACCGGTGGCCTGGCGGCGGCCACGCCGCGCAGGGCTGTACACATCGGCGGACGCCGCTGGCCGCAAGGGGTATTGCGTCACACAGGGCCGTCCAGGACCATCTGGGGATTGGACAGGCATCGCTCCGGGGGAGGCCCACGTGGACAGCAGTGTGCAACACCAGCCGAGAATCGCCTTCGATGCGGCAAGGATCCTGGTCGACGTGTCGGTTGCCGACGCCGGCCTGTTCGCGTGGTACTGCGATCAGGTCGCGGCCCTGCTCGGGCCGACCTACCGCCGGGACCTGCTGGCCACCCGCAAGGAGCTGGCGACCTCGCAGCGGATCGACGTGCGTGACGTCGAGGGCGGCAAGTGGCGGGTCCGGCTCGAAGACGTGCTGCGTACGCGACCTGAGGTCAGCGAAGGCCTCCACCAGCTGACGCTGGCGGCCCGGGTGCGGCTTCCGCGGATCGGCTGACCCCCTTCGCCGGTGACGGCCCCGCTGCCCGCTCAAGCGGCAGCGGGGCCGTCTGGCGTCGTGCGCCGGGTCACCTCCGGTCGATACTTTTCGGGCGATCCTCGAAACTTTCGACACCACTATTGCAGGTATTCGCCGGCCTTCTCCGCGATCTCTCAGGTTGACAAGAGAAACGTTTCCGGAATTTCCTTGAAACCTTCCCTTGAAAACACCGAAACGTTGTGGGAGCGTGTCCATCGACAAACGTGAGCGCGCTCACGGGCCGGCTCCGGTGCGAGGCGGCTCCGCTTCCCGCGGCGACCGCCCGTTCCTCGAGTGCTGCTGCCGCGCCCGCCTCGTGCCCAGGCCAACCCGTGTCGCCGATCGATTCCGCCCCATCGGCAAGGAGGAGCCCGCATGCGAACCGTCCCCAGGAGAAGATCGGCGATCGAGGTCGCCGCCGCCGTCGTCCACACCGGAAGGAGCGCCCTGGCGGCCGTCGGCGCAGGACGTTCGACGGTCCGTTCGACGATCGTCGCGCTGACCGTGACAGCGCTGGCGTTCGCCGGTGCGGTCGCGGTGATCACGACGACCGTGCCGGCCGAGGCGGCCGCGCTCGCCGCCGCCGTCGAGGACGAGGGCGCCGACTGCCCCGTCACGCTGCCGGGCTCGCTGACCGCCAACTCCCGGCTGCCTGATCCCTTCAAGAAGCTCGACGGCGCCCGCATCACCGCCAAGTCCGACTGGCGGTGCCGCCGGGAGGAGATCAAGAAGCTGGCGGAGCGGTACGTGTACGGCGAGAAGCCCGCCAAGCCCACCAGCGTCACCGGCACGGTGTCGAGCACCAACATCACGGTGAACGTGTCACACAACGGCAGGAGCTCCAGCTTCTCGGCCAGTGTGCAGCTGCCGAGCGGCTCGGGGCCCTTCCCGGCCGTCGTCGTGCTGGGCGGGTTCGGCGCGGACACCGCCGCCATCCGAGCGGCGGGCGCGGCGGTCATCAACTACGACCCGTACGCGGTCGGCAGGGAGGGCACGCCCCGCACCAACAAGCAGGGCGCGTTCTACACCATCTATGGCGCCACCAGCAGTACGGGCCTGCTGATGGCCTGGTCGTGGGGTGTCAGCCGGATCATCGACGTCATCGCGCAGTCGGGTGGCAGCGTCCTCAAGGCCGACGCGATGGGCGTCACGGGATGCTCGCGGTTCGGCAAGGGAGCGTTCGTCGTCGGCGCGTTCGACCAGCGCATCGCGCTGACCATGCCGATCGAGTCGGGCAGCGCGGGTGTGCCGATCTTCCGGGGCATCCCTGGCGAGGGCGCGCAGAGCCTGAGCAGCGCATACGGTGAGCAGCCGTGGCTGGGCGACGCGTTCGGCTCCTTCACCGGCAGCCCGAACACGCTGCCGGTCGACACGCACCAGATGGTGGCCATGGTCGCGCCGCGCGGGCTGTTCATCATGGACAACCCGCACATCGTCAACCTGGGGCCGAAGTCGGCCAGCGTGGCGGCGCTGGGCGGCGCGGAGGTCTACAAGGCGCTCGGCGCGGGGGAGAACATCACCTACTGGTCCGACATCCAGAACGGCAGCCACTGCGCCAACCGGCCGGAATGGTCGGCCCCGCTCCAGCAGAACATCCAGAAATACCTGCTGAAGACCGGCAACGCCGCCGGTGCGATGAGGATCTCCAGCCGGGCGGCCGGCAACCTGGCCGAGTGGCGCGACTGGCAGACCCCCACGCTGACCGACGGCCCCAGCACGCCGCCGTCGCCCAGCGCCCCGCCGTCGCCGAGCGCGTCACCGAGCACTCCGCCGTCACCGAGCGCGCCGCCCTCGCCCAGCACCCCGCCCTCGCCCAGCGTCTCGCCGCCCCCGACCGGAGCGGGTTGCTCGGCGACCGGGACCGTGCAGACCCAGTGGGCGACCGGCTACGTCATCCAGCCGGTGACCGTCACCAACAACGGGACGTCGACGATCAACGGCTGGACGCTGACGTTCACGCTGCCCGCCGGGCACGCCGTCACCGGGTCGTGGAACGCGACCGTGACGACCAGCGGCCAGACGGTGACGGCGCGGAATGTGAGCTTCAACGGCACGATCCCGCCCGGTGGCTCGGTGGCCAACTTCGGCTACCAGGTCAGCCGCCCCAACGGCAACACCCAGGTGCCGTCCGGATACACCTGCGTCGCGTCGTAACCCGCACGGCCGGGTAGGGCGGTGCCGCCCTACCCGGCTCGGCGCGGATCGATGTGGAACTTGGGTCCGGGGCCTGCCCCGGGGATGCGCACACCGGCCAGCACCGCGCCGACCCGGTCGAGGCCGACCGTGGCGGCGACGAGCGGTCGCGGGTCGACGTGCCCGGCGGCGTACGCGGCGATCGTGGGGGCGAGGCCGGGGGAGGCGGACAGGACACCGACGGCGGTGACGTCCTTGAGCGCCAGCCGGCGGGTGTCGATCACGCTGGGGGAGCCGGCCAGACCGATGTAGACGACGCGGCCCGCGGGTTCGACCAGGTCGAGTGCCTTGGCGGGCAGGTAGGCGGCGTTGCTGGCGTCGATGGCCGCGTCGAAGGGGACGTCGGGCAGGTCCGGTTCGGTCCAGGCGGTGAAGCCGAGGGATCGGGCGAAGGCCAGCGACGGCGCGGTATTGCCCATCAGGTGCACCTCGGCTCCGGCGGCGCGGGCGAACATCGCGGTGAGCAGTCCGATGGTGCCGGGGCCGAGGATGAGCACCCGGTCGCCCGGGGCCAGGTCGGCGGCTCGCGCCGCACGCAGGGCGTTGCCACCCGGCTCGACGAGCGCGCCGAGGGCCGGGTCCACGCTGCCGGGCAGCTCGTGCAGCGCGGTGACGGGCACGGCCAGTTGTTCGGCCAGGGCGCCCGGACGGCCGCCGCGGATGCCGACCTCCTGCCGGTCGGCACACACGTGCTGGTGTCCGCGCAGGCAGCGGCGGCAGGCGCGGCAGCCGAGCATCGTGTCGCCCATGACCCGTCGGCCGCGCCACGCGGGGTCCACGCCGTCGCCGACGGCACGCACGACCCCGGCCCACTCGTGACCGAGCCGCATCGGGAAGCGCGCGTGCCCCTCGTGCAGGTATGCCATCTCGCCGGTGAAGAACTCGACGTCGGTGCCGCAGACCCCGACCCGCTCGACGTCCACGACGACCTCACCGGCGGCCGCCCGTGGCGCGGGCACCTCCTGCACCGAGCACTCGCCCGGCGCGGTGACCACCGCCGCGCGCATCGTCGGGGCGCTCACCGCGCGCCGCGCTCGCGCAACAGCCCGTCGATGAGGTCCTGCATCGGCGCGAGCAGGTCCTGCGGACCGGCCGAGGACAGCGGTTGCAGCCCGGTCGACGAGCGCAGCAGGACGATCCCGAAGCCGGTGGCCAGCGCTACCTGTGCTCTGAGCATGATCCGGTCACCGTCGGGATGGTCGGGTCGCCAGCCCGCGGCCGTGGCCAGGCGCTCGGCGAAGGACCGTACGGTGTTGCGCCGGATCTGGTCGGCCTGCTCGTCGCCCGAGGAGCGCAGCAGCAGCAGGAACTGGTTCGGGCGGCTGCCGAGCCCCGTTCCGGCGAGCTGTTCGGCGATGACGTGCGGGAGCCGTTCGAGTGTCACGTCCCTGGCCACCGCGTGGCTGAGCTCGTCGACCGCGCCGACCAGGCACGCCTCGAACAAGCCCTCCTTGGAGCTGAAGTAGCGGCTGATGAGCGCGACGTTCACCCCGGCCTCGTCCGCGATGTCGCGCACGGTGGTGCCGGTGTATCCGTTGTCGGCGAAGCGGCGGCGGGCGGCGTCGAGCAGCAGTTGCCGGGTGCCGGCCGCGTCACGGCGGCGCTGCCCGGCCGGGTTCTCGCCGGTGGTGCGCGGACTGCTCGTCGCCATGGATTCCCCTCGCTCCCGGATCAGGATAGCGGCCCGGGAACGTGACGTAAACAACTGCTTACAAGTGATGTAAACAACTGTTGACCGAGCTGGGGGCAGGTAATACTCGCCAAGTCAGCAGTTGTTTACAAGTTGCTCCGGGAGAAGTGCATGTCACAGACGATCGTGGGACCGCCCGCCGGTGCCACCGTCGAGAGCCGGCCGGGTGCGCCCGCGGCTCGCCGCGCCAACGGCACCCTGCTCGTGCTGTACCTGTCACTGGGCGGCCTCGCCTTCGCCGTGCTCCAGTCGCTGGTCGCCCCGGCGATGTCCACCATCGCGCGAGACCTGAACGTCTCCACCGCCAACGCCAGCTGGATCCTCACCGCCTACCTGCTGTCGGCATCGGTGCTGACGCCGATCCTCGGCCGCCTCGGCGACATGGTCGGCAAGCGCCGGGTGCTCATCGCGGTGCTCGCCGTGCTCGCGGTGGGCACCCTGCTGGCAGCGCTGGCCCCGAACCTCGGCGTGCTCGTCGTCGCGCGTGCCCTGCAGGGCGCGGCGGGCGCGATCATGCCGCTGTCGATCGGCATGGTTCGCGACGAACTGGCCCGGGAGAAGGTCAGCGCCACCGTCGGCCTGCTGTCGGCGATCTTCGGCGTCGGCGCGGGCGTCGGCATCGTGGCCGCCGGCCCCATCGTGGAGCACCTGTCCTGGCACTGGCTGTTCTGGCTGCCCCTGGTGCTCGTCGTCGTCGCGCTGCTCGGCGCGATCTTCGGGATGCAGGAGTCGCCGGTGCGCAAGCCCGGCAAACTCGACGTGCTCGGCACGGCCGTCCTGTCGGTCTCGCTCGTGTCCCTGCTGCTGGCCATCAGCAAGGGCCAGTCCTGGGGCTGGGCCTCGGCGAGCACCATCGGCCTGCTCGCCGTCGGCGTCCTCACCATGATCCTGTTCGTCGTGGTCGAGCTGCGGGTCAGCGAACCGCTCGTCGACATGCGGCTCATGAAGATCCGCGGCGTATGGGCCACCGACCTCGTCGCCCTGATCCTCGGCTTCGCGATGTTCGGGTCGTTCCTGCTGGTGCCGACCCTGCTGCAGCTGCCCGCCGCCACCGGCTACGGCTACGGCAAGTCAGTGTCCGAGGCGGGCCTGTTCCTGCTGCCCACCGTCGTGTCGATGGTGGTCTTCGGCCCGCTGGCCGGCCTGCTGGTCCGCAGGTTCGGGCCGAAACTGCCGATGTTCCTCGGCGCCGTCGCCGTCGTCGGCGGCTTCACCCTGCCCGCCGTCGCGCACAATGTTGAATGGCAGGTGGTCGTCTCCGGGCTGGCCGTCGGCGCGGGCATCGGCCTGGCCTTCGCGGCCATGTCCAACGCCATCATCGAGAGCGTGCCGGCCACCCAGACCGGTGAGGCGACCAGCGTCAACACCATCGCCCGCACCATCGGCAGCAGCATCGGCTCGGCCGTCGTCGCCGCCGTGATCACTTCTAACAGCACTCCGCGCGGCCTGCCGACCGATACGGCGTTCAGCACCGGGTTCTGGGTCTGCGCGGGCGTGGCCGTGCTGGCCGTCATCGCGTCGCTCGCCCTGCCGTCCGCGCACCGCCGCCACGAGCAGGCCGTGGCCGCGGGAGTCGACGACCTCCCGCCCGAGCCCGCCGAACTGCACCTGCCCCACCTGCCCACCGGGCACCACCGTGAGGAGGCCACCGCAGGCCGGTGACGCCCGTCCTCCGTCGGGCCGGGGCCGTCCTCACCAGGCGGCCCCGGCCCGGGCAGGTCGACGCACCGGCCGCCGCCGCGTACTCCGAGGACGGCCTGCGGGCGCTCGGTCGGCCGCTCCTAGGATGTCTCTGGCTTGGACATTCGGTAGCGGCCGGCAGCGGCGGCGGTGGGAGGAACCTCAGTGGTACGGCTGGGAGTGCGGCGACGCCTACGCGTCTGGTTCGACGGCACGATGGACCGCGGCACTCCTGCCCTCATCGGCTGGCTGGGCCTGGCGTCACTGCTTCTGATCACCGTCGTGACCGGACTGTCGGTGCTGCTCGCGGCCACCGAGACCAGTCGCGACGGCGGCTGGGCGTCGGTGCTGTGGCGCAGCGTGCTGCGCACCCTCGACCCGGGCACCATGGGCGCCGACGAGGGCAGCCCGGTCTACCTCGCGCTGATGCTCGTCGTCACCATCGGCGGCATCTTCCTCGTCAGCTCCCTGATCGGCGTGCTCACCACCGGGCTCAACGACGCCATCACCAACCTGCGCAAGGGCCGCTCGCAGGTGATCGCCCAGGGCCACATCGTGGTGCTGGGCTGGTCCGACCAGGTCTTCACCGTCGTGGGGGAGCTGGCCGCGGCCAACCGCGGCTCGCGCCGCTCGACCGTGGTCGTGCTCGCCGACCGGGACAAGGTCGAGATGGAGGACCAGATCCGCGCCCGGGTCGGCGACACCGGCCGCACCCGCGTCGTCTGCCGGTCGGGCAGCCCGCTCAAGCGCAGCGACCTCGACCTGGTCAGCCTCGACACGGCGCGCGCCGTGATGGTGCTGTCGCCGGCCGGCGACGATCCCGACATCGACGTCATCAAGGTGCTGCTGCTGCTCAACAACCGGCCCTGGCCCTCGGCCCGGCCGCACGTGGTCGCCGCGGTGCAGGAGTCGGCCAACGTCGCCGCCGCGAAACTCGCCGCGGGCAGGCACGCGCTGGTCATCGACGCCGACGACATCGCCGTACGCATGGTCGTGCAGTCGCACCGCCAGTCGGGCCTGTCGACGGTCTGCACCGACCTGCTCGACTTCGCGGGCAACGAGATCTACATCAGAGCCGAGCCCTCGCTGGCCGGCCGGGCGTACGGCGACATCCTCGGCGCGTTCGAGGCGGGCGCGCCGATCGGCCTGCGCCGCGCCGACGGCGCGATCGCGGTCAACCCGCCGATGGACACCGTGCTGGCCGAGGGCGACGAGGTCATTCTCGTCGCCGAGGACGACCTGCTCATCGAACTGGCCGCGAACCCGGCGCAGGTGCACGCCGACGCGATCGTGCTGGTGCCCGACACCAAGGTGGCGCCGGACCGGACCCTGATGGTCGGCTGGAACTCCCGCGCCGACCGGGTGCTGGACCTGCTGGACCGCTTCGCCGAACCGGGCTCGGCGGTCGACGTCGCCGCCCCGAACCCGCCGGAGGACGCCCTCGCGGTGAGCCGGGAGAACCTGACCGTCGGCTACCAGCGCTGCCAGCCCACCAGCCGCCGCGACCTGGAGCGCATGGAACTGGGCGGCTACCAGCACATCATCGTGCTGTCCGACGACTCCGCCGAGCCCGACCACGCCGACGACCGCACCCTGGTGACCCTGCTGCACCTGCGCGACATCGAGGTCAACCTCGGCGAGCCGTACTCGATCGTCACCGAGATGAACGACGACGGCAACCGGGAGGTCGCCCAGGTCACCAAGGCCGACGACTTCGTGGTCTCGGCGCGGTTGATCAGCCTCCTGATGACCCAGCTGGCCGAGAACCGGCACCTGTACGAGGTGTTCGCCGACCTGTTCGACGCGTCCGGTGCGGAGATCCACCTCAAGCCCGCGGGCGACTACGTCCAGCCCGGCGCCGAGGTCACGTTCGCGACCGTGGTGGAGTCGGCCCGGCGGCGCGGTGAGTCGGCGATCGGCTACCGCCGCCGGGACGACGCCGACCAGCCGCCGTTCTACGGGGTGGTGCTCAACCCGCGCAGATCCGCTCTGGTCCGGCTGGACGCGGGCGACAGCGTGATCGTGATCGCCACGGACTGAGTTCCGCCGAAGGGTCGTGGCCTCCGCCGCCGCGGCCCTTCGGCGCGAGGCGTTACGCTGCCTCCCATGCCAGATTCAGCGCGGCGCACCGGGCCGCTCGGCAAGGTCCTGATCGGACTGTCCGGCCTCGGCTGGCTGCTGGCGGTCGTGGCGAGCGTGCTCATGCTGATCGCCTTCCTGGCGGGCGAGCTGGCGGGCATGGCGGCGCTGTCCGGGATCGTCATCATCGCCTTCGCGGTGGGCGGCGCGCTGCTGATGACCGGCGTGACCCTGCTCTACCTGCACCTGTCCCGGCGGCGCAGGGCCGCCTGACCGGCGTCAGCCGTTGCGCGTCGGCGGCGGCAGCAGGATGAGGGCGTGGTTCTTCGGGCCGCGGAAGGCCAGCTCGACGTGCTCGGCCCGGCCGCCGAGGGCGCGGTGATGGGCGGTGATCGCGGTCAGCAGCTCGTCTCGGCCCAGCTTGCGGTCGCGGTCCCAGAAGTTGCAGCAGGGCACGACCAGCACGGGACGCACCCGCGCCGAGTCCACCACCTCGCGCAGCGCCTCGTCCGGGTGCAGGCCCACGATCAGGTCGTAGTAGTCGGCCAGCGTCGCCAGGTAGGGCTCGGCGCGGGCCGGCACGCCCTTGAGCGTCCAGCCCCGTGGGTCCACGACCTCGGCTTCCAGGCCGAACCGCTTGCGCAGCAGCCGGGTCAGCATGCCCTGGCCGCCGGCCACGTCGGCGACGTACCGGGCCTGCGGGAAGCGTGCCGTGACGAACTCGGCGAGCACGTCGAACCGGGCCTCGTCGCCGTGGAAGCGGTGCCGGGTCATGCCGGGTCCTCCTCCCGCCGTCATGGACATCAGATCAGACCAGGTCATGGGCGTCGTCAGCGAGGGCGGCCGGCCCCTCGACGACGCCCCGCGATCACAGCCAGCCGCGCCGCGCCGCGTGGTAGGCCAGGCCCGCCCGGCTGTCCACGCCCGCCAGCGCCATCAGCCGATCCAGTCGCCGCTGCACGGTGCGCCGGCTGACGCCGAGTTGGGACGCGATCGCCTTGTCGGGGACCCCGCCGACGACCAGTGACAGCACGTACAGTTCGGCTTCGGCAGGCCCCTCGGGGTGATCGGTGCCGCCGCCGGTGACCCGGATGGGCACCGCCGTCTCCCAGTGGCCGTCGAACAGGTCGACCAGCGCGTGCAGCAGCTCACCGTTGTTGATCACCGCGGCGCGGGGGCCGGCGGCGTCGCCAGGTTCGCGGATCAGCGACAGCACCGCGGTCGTCCGGTCGGCGATCAGCATCCGCACCGGCAGCGACTGCGTGGCCCGGGCCACCTGGCCGCGGCGGATCCCCTCCGCCACGTTGTCGAGCACGCCGGGTGCCAGCAGGGGTTCCCGCTCGTAGACGGCACGGCTGACGACACCCCGGGCGAGCGCGTCGAACTCCGCCGTGTTCTCGCCGCTGGCCAGCGCGACCGGATTGGCGCGGCAGAACCACAGCAGCTCGTCGCCGGCCAGGTCCTGCACCTGGCGCAGCCGCCGGCGCAGCGGTTCCGCGCCGACGACCAGTTCGGCGACCTGTTCGGATCGCTGGCGGCTCGCGGCCCGGTACTGCTCGTGCAGGTCGGTCATGATCCGGCGGCCCCGTTCGAGGGCCTCCTGCCGCCGCAGCAGGCTAGCGCCGAGCGCCACCTCCGGCGGCAGCGGCCGGAACACGGGGTCCGGGCCGGGCTCGACGACCGCCAGCCCGGCCTCCAGCAGGGCCTGCAGGGCGCCCGCTGCCTGCGCGTGCGACAGGGCGCCGAGCGCGGCGACATCGGCGGCCCGCCCCCCGTCCAGTTGAACCAGGGACCGGTACGCATCCTGCTGCGTCTCGGTCATCAGCTCCATCTCCTCCGCCACCGGGCCACCTTTCACGATCCACTCCGCACCACACCGACCGTTCCGGGACCGCCCGGGTTCCCGATCGGCGCCGTGAGTTCTCGAAGTGGCCGGGCCCGCTACGCGGCGAGTGCCGCGTAGCGGCCGCCGACCTCGACGAGGTTGCGGTGCGAGCCGGATTCGAGGATGCGGCCGTGGTCGAGCACCGCGATCTGGTCGGCGTCGCGCACGGTCGACATCCGGTGCGCGATGGTGATCGTGGTGCGCCCGCGGCTCAGCTCGTCCAGCGCGCGCTGCACGGCCCGTTCGGTCTGGGTGTCCAGGGCGCTGGTGGCCTCGTCGAGCACCAGGATGCGCGGGTCGCGCAGCAGCGTGCGCGCGATGGCGATGCGCTGCTTCTCGCCACCGGAGAAGCGGTGCCCGCGGGAGCCCACGACGGTGTCGTAGCCCTCGGGCAGGCCCGTGATCAGGTCGTGGATCTGTGCCGCACGGGCGGCCAGCTCGATCTCGGCGTCGGTGGCGGCCGGCTTCACGTAGCGCAGGTTCTCCCTGATCGTGGTGTGCAGCAGGTAGGTCTCCTGGCTGACCACGCCGACGATCCGGGCCAGGTCGGCCAGCCGCAGGTCGCGCAGGTCGACGCCGTCGACGGTGATGCGGCCGGCGGCCGGGTCGTAGAGCCGGGAGATCAGCGCGGCGATGGTGCTCTTGCCCGAGCCCGTCTCGCCGACCAGGGCCAGCGAGGTGCCCGCGGGCACGTCGAGGCTGACGCCAGCGACCGCGGCGGTCTCGCTGCCGGGGTAGGCGAAGGTGACGTCCTCCAGGCGCAGGTGCCCGGCGACGCGGGCGGGGTCGAGTTCGACCGGGTGCGCGGGGTCGTCGACGTCGACCGGCAGGTCCAGGTATTCGAAGATGCGGGCGAACAGGGCCAGCGAGCTGGTCAGCGATACGCCGACGTTGAGCAGGCCCATCAGCGGCCGGAACAGGTTGGCCTGCAGCGCGGTGAACGCGACCAGGGTGCCGATGCTCAGCGTGCCGGCGGTCGCGGGCAGGCCCGCGCTGAGGTAGATGACCGCGGGGATGGCGGCGAAGATGATGCTCATCGAGGCCATCCGCCAGCGGCCGGCCAGCTCCGAGCGCAGCTCCAGGTCGATGAGGCGGGACGACGAGCCGGTGAAGCGCTCGACCAGCGCGGGGCCGGTGCCGGTGGTCTTGCTCAGCTGCACGCCGCTGATCGACAGGCCCTCGTCGATGGTGACGTTGAGGTCGGCCAGCTCGCGCTGGCGCTGCGCGGTGATGGTGCGGCGCATGCGGGCGACCCGGCGGGTCAGATAGACGGCCGGGGGCACCACGACCAGGGAGACCAGCGACAGCCGCCAGGACAGGGCGGCCATCGCCACGGCGGTGGCGACGGTGGTGGTGAGGTTCGAGGCGACGGAGGTCGCGGTCGAGGTGACCACGGACTGCATACCGCCGATGTCGTTGGTGATGCGGGATTGCACCTCGCCGGTGCGGGTGCGGGTGAAGAAGGCGATCGACTGGCGGTGCAGGTGGGCGAAGACGTCGGTGCGCAGGCGGTGCATGATCTGCTGGCCGACGGTGGTGGAGATCCAGGTCTGCACGACGCCCAGCGCGGAGGTCAGCGCGGCGACGGCGACCATGCCGAGGACCAGCCAGACCAGCAGCGTCAGGTCGGCCTTGGGCAGGGCGACGTCGATGACCTCGCGCAGCAGGAACGGCGAGGCCATCGCGATCACGGACGACGCCACGATGATCGCGGTGACCACGGCGAGCTGCCAGCGGTGGGCGGTGAACAGGCGGCCGATGCGGCGCAGCGAGACCTCGCGGGCCTGCGCCTTCTCCTCGGCGGTGACGGTGTGCGGGCCGCCGCGGCGGCCTCCTCGTTCCATCTGTGGGGTATCCAAGGGGTGGGTCCCTTCGTAGGCGGATGCTGAGGTTACCTCAACATGAGGTTCCAACAGCAACCGCTGGTACGGTATTCCCGTGGACGAGCACGAGGAGACGGGCCTGTCGGAGGCCTTCTGGGCGGTCGCCCGCCACCTGCGGCACCTCACCAAGGACGCCCTCGCGCCCTGGCAGATCACCCCGTCGCAGTCGCGGGCATTGAACGTGCTCGGCCGCCAGGACGCCTTACGTCTCAGCGAGCTGGCCGAGCAGCTGCGTATCGCCCCGCGCTCGGCCACCGAGGTCGTCGACGACCTGCAGGACCGAGGCCTGGTCGAACGCCGCGCCGACCCGGCCGACCGGCGCGCGACGCTGGTGGCGCTGACCCGCCCCGGCCGCGACGCGCTCCGCGCGATCGAAGCCGCCCGCCGCGCCGAAGCCGACCGCTTCTTCAGCGCCCTCAGCCCGGACGACCGCGCCCAACTAAGCCGCATCCTGCACAAACTCTCCTAAACCCGCCCCCCGCCCACGCCCCCACCTGGCGCAACTTTTAAAGACTTGCGCCCTCGCCGGGTGGACGAGGGCGCAAGTCTTCAAGAGTTGCCGCACGGCTGTGCGGTGGGGTGGGTCAGGCGGCCGCCAGGCCGCGCTCGATGGCGGCGATGATCTGCGGGCGCAGCTCCTCCGGGCGGATGATCGCGTCCACCGAGCCGACCTGGACCGCACGCTGGATGCTGTGCACGCCGTCGAACTCGGCGGCGACCTCGCTCAGCTTCTCCGCCCGGACCGAGGCCCGCACGTCGAGCAGCTGACCGACCAGGGCCGCCTTCTCGCCGCCGGTCGCCGCGGCGATCCGCGACTCCAGGTCGACGACCCGCGGGTCCTTGGCGGTACGCGCGTTGACGTCACCGGCGAACACCACGGCCGCCGCGGGCGCGCCACCGAGCACCGAGGCGAACGAGCCCTCCAGGGCCAGCACCGTCATGTTCGGGTTGAGCGCCTTGGAGAACACCACGAACGCGCCGCCGTGGTACCGGGAGATCACGCAGAACACGATCGGGCCGCGGAAGTTCACGATCGCCCGGCCGATCTCCGCGCCGTACTCCAGCTGCAGCTTGCGCATCGACTCCGGCGAGCCGTCGAACCCGGACAGGTTCGCCAGCACCACCAGCGGCCGGTTGCCGCTCGCGGCGTTGATGGCCCGCGCCGCCTTCTTCGACGACTGCGGGAACAGCGTGCCCGCGGTGTACGTGTCCGGGCCGTCGGTGGGCGGGAAGCCGCGCCGCGGCACCGAGCGGGACTCGATGCCCAGCAGGCACACCGGGATGCCGCCCAGGTGCACGTCCTGCACGACCGTCGTCTCGGCGTCGGCCATGCCCGCC
This sequence comes from Catellatospora chokoriensis, assembly GCF_011297315.1. Lineage (NCBI taxonomy): Bacteria > Bacillati > Actinomycetota > Actinomycetes > Micromonosporales > Micromonosporaceae > Catellatospora > Catellatospora chokoriensis. The sequence goes on along the minus strand of NZ_JAAOTI010000003.1, from coordinate 206,595 downwards.
CAGCGCTCCAGGATCGCGTGGTCCTGGTCGGCGAGCGCCCGCATCAGGGTGCGGATGTCGAACGGCTTCTTGCGGTCGGGGTTGTGCTCCTTGGAGAAGATCTGCCCGACGGTGGTGAAGTCGCTGTCGGGCACGGCGTGCGGGAACGGCGAGATGTCGCGGTCGGCCGGGTCGGTGGTGGCCGCCCGGCGCGGACCGGCCTCACCGGGCGCGATGTAGGTGTGCTCGTGGTGCGCCATCAGCACGTCCTGGGCGGCCCGCAGGTCCGGGGCCCAGTACTGGGCCTGGCCGTTGGGGCCCATCACCCGGTCGTAGCCGCCGATGCCGAAGTTGTCCTCGGCCGACACGCCGCCGGAGAAGTCCAGCGACTGCTTGCCGGTCAGCACCATCGCCGAGTCCGGGGTCATCACCAGGATGCCCTTGGTGTGCATCAGCATGGTGGCCTCGGCGTTCCAGTATGGCTGCGCGCCGACCGTGATGCCCGCGACCACGATGTTGATCTCGCCGCCGTCCTGGGTGAACTCGACGATGCGCTTGAGCGCCGCGGCCACCCAGTCCATGTTCTCGGTGCCCGAGTCCATGGAGATCCGGGCGCCCGCCGACAGCGCGAACCAGTCGACCGGCACCTGCATCCGCTCGGCCAGGTTCAGCGCCGCGATGATCCGCGCGCACTCCGGCTCCGACAGCGCGCCCAGCGCCTTGGTCGGGTCGCCGAGCAGCGCTACCCGGGTGACGCCTTCGGGATGGCGCTCGGTCGGCGTGCTGACGACGCCGGCGACGATGCCCGCCTTGTTGCGCCCCTTGGGCCGCTCCACCGGGACGAGCTCGCCCTTGTCGTCCAGGTCGTACTCGGTGAACGTGCCGGCCTTGCCGGACAGCAGGCCGGTCAGCTCGTACGGGTAGGTCGTGCCGCGGCGGCGGGCCGACAGCACCTTCTGCCGGTAGTCGTCCAGCGGCTCGATCGGCTCGGTCGTCGGCTCGGTGACCGACATTCGCATGCCCGCGTCGAAGGAGACCTCGACCGCGACGTCGGCCATCTCGCCGGTGACCTCGTCGCGCTGGCGGCCCAGCACCAGCACCTGCTCCAGGCCCGCCCCGGCGGTGCGCGGCAGCACCCGCTGGATGACCGTGTTCAGGTCGTCCATGGTCAGCTCGCTCGACGGCCACACGTAGAGCGTGATGCGGTTGGTGTCGAGCCGCTTCTTGGCCGGGCGTCGGGCCTGGACCTTGCGGATCGCGTCCAGGCAGCCGTCGAGCATGCCCTCCAGGGCGGGCAGGGCCTGCACCCGGCCGTCAGCGTCGCGCAGCGGGGTCAGGTCGCGGACCTGCGCCATCGCCGCGAGCCGCTCGTCCGCCGGGTTGTCCGGCGCGACGCAGCGGAACAGGTAGACCTCTTCGTCGATCGACGGCAGGCGGGTCAGGTCGAAGTTGCGCAGCCGCGGCAGCTGCAGGCGCTCGGCGATCTGCGGGTGCAGCCCACGGATGACCCGGTCCTCGCCCTGTCCCGGCCGGAACGTGAAGTGGTGGTGCATCGCGGTGCCGGTCGGCCCGGCCACCGACACCGTCACCCGCCGGAGCACGTCCAGCAGCCCGGCGCGGTCGAGCACCTCGCGCAGGGTGGCGGCCATGGTGTCCGTGTCGGGCTGGTCGGCCCACGTCAGGTAGACGTCGGCGAACGCCGCCCCGTCGACGAGCCCGGCGGTCTTCTCCAACGCGGCCGGCAGCTCGGCGAAGTCGGTCGCCGTCGAGATCAGCTGGAAGCGCTCGCCGTCGTGGTCGTACGCCGCGGTGAAGAACGTGTGCCCGGCCACCTCGACGCAGTGGGTGTCGCTGACGCCGCGGTTGCCGTAGTAGCGGCGGCTGAGCACCTCCAGCATCGGACCGTTGTCGACGCCCTTGCGACCGATGCGCTGCGCGAGCAGCCGCACCAGCGGTTCGGGTGAGGCGACCATCCGCGCGATGCGCTCGTCGCGATCGGCCGCGGCCGGGTCGCGGTCGAGGTGGCGCAGGTGGTCGCGGACGTCGTTGTAGACCTCGGCGCGCTTGCGGCGCAGCATCGGCTGCGCGGCCCAGCGGAACACGATGCTGCGGGCGAGGTCGCCGACGACCGGGAAACGGACCTGGGTCGCCCAGATCAGGTGCTCCAGGGCCTGGCCGACCGCGTCCCGCTGCGCTTCGCCGGGGATCGGCTCGGTCAGCCACCGCTGCAGCAGCGACACGATCACCGCGACGTCGGCGGAGGAGCGCTGCTGCGCCAGGAAGATCCGGAAGACGGCCTCTTCCAGCTCGGGCGTACGGTCGAAGCCGTCGATGCCGTAGTGCGCGAGCACCCGGGCCAGCCGCTGCCGGAACGCGTCGGGCAGTCCGGCCCGGTCGACGTCGAGGCTCTGCAGGTAGGCGTGGAAGAACTCGCGCGGGCTGTGCACCCGGGTGTCGGCCTGGGTCTCCTCGCCGGCCGGCCGGTTGCGGGTCAGCTCGGACAGGTCGGCGAACACCTGCAGCAGCTCGACCTCGCCCTCGATCGGCACGCGGCCCAGCTCGGCGCGCCCGGCCAGGTATGCCGACAGCGCCCGGCGCTCGTCGCGCGGGTCGAGGTCGTAGCCGAGCAGCAGGCTGCGCAGATCGGCCTGGCCGCGGGCGACCCGGGCCTCGGCGGTCAGGCCGTCGGGCTCGGGAGGCAGCTCCAGGTCCACGGCGTCGGTCGCGGCGGCCTCGGCGTCGGTGTCGTCACCGATCGGCTCCAGGCGCATCAGCGGCGCGCCGGACTCGACCTGGCTGCCGACCGAGACCGAGATCTCGCGCAGCTTGGACCTGACCGGTGCGCGCAGCACCGTCTCCATCTTCATGCTCTCCAGCACGAGCACCGGTGCGCCGGCCTCGACCTCGTCGCCGACCTGGAGCGGGGTCGCCACCACCAGCGCGGGCGCGGGGGAGCGCAGCACGCCGCCCTCGTCGCGGCTGACGCGGTGCGTGACACCGTCGACCTCGACCAGGTGGATCGGGCCGTGGGTGTCGGTGACCAGCCGGAACCGGCGGCCGTTGACCAGGACCCGGCCGGTGTGCTCGTCGAAGCGTTCCAGCTCGACGTCCACGGTCGGGGCTTCGCCGATGCCGACCCGGAAGCGGTGCGGCCCGATCTGCGCGACCGACACCCGGTAGGCGGCGCCGCGCAGCTTGAGGTCGATCGGCCGGCCGCTCTTGTGCTGGACCTGGGGACGTCCGCCGTGTGCGGTGGACAGCAGCCGCTGCCGCTCGATCTGCGCCTCGTCCTCGTACGCCTCGATGGCGGCCGCGGCCAGCGCGATGCCGGAGTGCTTGGTGGAGACCAGGCGGCCCTGCGCGCGGACCCGGTCGATCCAGCCGGTGTCGGCGCTGCCGTCGATCACCTCGGGCTGGTCGAGCAGGTCGAGCAGGAAGCTCTTGTTGGTCGCGCCACCCTCGATGATCACGGTGGTGTCGGCGACCGCGCGGCGCAGCCGGCCGAGCGCCTCCTCGCGGGTACGCCCGAACGCGATGATCTTGGCGATCATCGAGTCGAAGTCTGCGGGGATCACGTCGCCCTCGCTGACACCGGTGTCCACCCGCACGCCCGGACCCGCGGGCAGCGTCAGCCGCTCGATCCGGCCGGGCGACGGGGCGAAGTCGCGGTCGGGGTCCTCGGCGTTGAGCCGGGCCTCCACCGCGTGGCCGACCTCGGTCGGGACCAGATCGCCCAGCCGGCCGCCCGAGGCGACGTGGATCTGCGCCTTGACCAGGTCGAAGTCGGTCGTCGCCTCGGTGATCGGGTGCTCGACCTGCAGCCGGGTGTTGACCTCCAGGAAGGCGAACAGCTTCTCGCCCGGGTGGTAGAGGAACTCGACGGTGCCCGCGCCGCGGTAGTCCACCGCCAGCGCCAGCCGCTCGGCGGCCGACTTCAGCTCGGCCACCTGCGCGGGGGCGAGCACCGGCGAGGCGGACTCCTCGATGACCTTCTGGTTGCGCCGCTGCACCGAGCAGTCGCGCACGCCCAGCGCCCACGCGGTGCCCTGGCCGTCGGCGATGACCTGGACCTCGACGTGCCGGGCGCCGGTCACCAGGCGCTCCAGGAACACGATGCCGCTGCCGAAGGCGCGCTTGGCCTCCAGGCTGGTGCGCTCGTAGGCGTCGGCCAGCTCCTCGTCGCTGCGCACGACCCGGATGCCGCGACCGCCGCCGCCGGCGGTGGCCTTGAGCATCAGCGGGTAGCCGATCTCGGCGGCCGAGCGGGTGGCCGCCTCCAGGCTCTCCACCGCGCCCCGGCTCCACGGCGCGACGGGCACGCCGACCTCCTCGGCGATCAGCTTCGAGCCGATCTTGTCACCGAGCTTGCGCATCGCCTCGGCACTCGGGCCGATGAAGGTGACGCCGATCTTCTCGCAGAGCTCGGCGAACGCCGGGTCCTCGGCGACGAAGCCCCAGCCCACCCATGCCGCGTCGACCTGCATCTCGACCAGCGCGCGCTCCAGCACGGCGTGGTCCAGGTAGGGCCGCGCGGACGCGGGCCCGAGGCAGTAGCTGTCGTCCGCCTCGCGGACGAAGGTGGCGGTGCGCTCCGCTTCGGTGTAGAGGGCGATCGTCTCGATCGGCGGGGCACCGCTCTCGGCGTTGATCTCGCGGACTGCGTGGATGAGCCGCATGGCGGCCTCTCCCCGGTTGACGATGGCGATGCGACTGAACACCGATCAAGCCTTCCCAATGACTGAACTCGGGACCCCTTCAGGACGGGTCCCCGTCAACAACCCTTCCAGCTACTGATGAGTAGGAAACCGCTGTACGCCTCAGTAGGCGACAGCGAGTTTTGTATGGATCCCACAAATTGAGCTGGATGGTAAACGGACATTAAATATCATTAAGTGACAAGATCCTCGTGCGTGGCAGACGTCTGCTGCCCTCGCGCGAGCCGACGTTCCCCATCCTGCACGTGGCCGTCGGTGCGCAGTGAGCGGGGTTGGGCCTTCCGGATCGCCGGATCTTAGTGCTTGTGGTCAGCCTAGACCCCCTGAAATCGTGCTATTCGGGCAACTTACTCATGATGGTTGTGATACCCGATAACCTGATCGAAACGCCTTGCACCCGACGATCTCCAGGTACCCGGACGGGGGAGAGTGGCCGACGATGACCTCATCGCCTGACCGGCGGTCGTCGGCGCCGGCGCGACCGGGGCTGGTGCTCGCGGCGCTGATCATGGTCGCGGCGGTGGCCAACCTGAACCTGGCCGTCGCGAACGTCGCCCTGCCCGACATCGGGCGGGCGTTCGACTCGTCGCAGACGGCGCTCAACCTCATCGCGGTCGCGTACTCGCTCGGACTGGCCTGCTCGGTCATCTACCTGGGCGCGCTCGGCGACCGGTACGGCCGCAAGCTCATGCTGGTGACGGGCATCCTGCTGTCCGTGCCCGCGTGCCTGCTCGCCGCGTACGCGCCGACGGACACCGTCCTGATCGTCGCCCGGCTCGTCGGCGGCCTGTCGGCAGGCATGGCCTACCCGACGACGCTCGCGCTGATCGCCGCGCTGTGGTCGGGTCCCGCCCGCACCCGCTCCATCGCGCTCTGGTCGGCGACCGGCGGGGCCATCGCCTCGCTGGGCCCGCTGGTCGCCGGATTCGCGCTGGAGCGCTTCTGGTGGGGCTCGGTCTTCCTGATCACGCTGCCGCTGGCCGCCGTGGCGCTGGTCATGGCCGTGATGCTGGTGCCCGCACACGTGAACGAGACCACCGAGTCGGTCGACAACCTCGGCGGCATGCTGTCGATCATCCTGGTCGGCGCGGCGATCCTGGCGATCAACTTCGCGCCGGTGCCGAACTCCGGCGCCCTCGTGGCCGGTCTGACCGTGCTCGCTCTCGCGGCGGTGGTCGCGTTCGTGCTGCGCGAGCGCCGGGCCGCCAACCCGCTTTACCACCTGGGCATCGCCTCGCGGCGGGTGTTCTGGGTCGCCGCCTGCGCGGGCATCATCGTGTTCGGCTCGCTGATGGGCGCGATGTTCATCGGCCAGCAGTTCCTGCAGAACGTGCTCGGCTACTCGACCGTGCAGGCCGGAATGGCGATCCTGCCCGCGGCGATCCTGATGGTGATCATCGCGCCCCGGTCGGCGAAGCTGGTGGAGTCGCACGGCGCCCGGTTCACGCTGCTCACCGGATACGTCTTCGTCCTGCTCGGATTCCTGACGATGCTGCTGCTGTGGCGGGAGGGCATCGGCTACTGGCAGGTCGGGCTCGGCTACGCCCTGATCGGCACGGGGGTCGGCTTCGCGGGCACGCCCGCCTCCCACTCGCTGACCGGCTCGGTCCCGGTGACCCGTGCGGGCATGGCCTCCGGCACCGCCGACCTGCAGCGCGACCTCGGCGGTGCGGTCATGCAGTCGATCTTCGGGGCGCTGCTCACCGCCGGATACGCCAGTGCCGCCGCGGCCGCCGTCACCGCCGCACCGCCCAACCCGACGATCACCGCCAGCGTGCAGACGCAGCTCACCAAGTCGTTCTCCAGCGCGGCCACCACCGCCGAGCAGTACCCGCAGTACTCCGCCCAGATCATCGCCGGGGCGAAGGCGGCGTTCCTGCAGGGCGACCAGTGGGCCTACCTCGCGGGCGTCATCGCGGTCCTGATCGGCGCGACCATCGTGTTCGTCTTCTTCCCGGCCAAGAACCACGAACAGCGCCTGCTCGCCGAGTACGCGGCGACGGACTCGGGCACGTAGCCCCGCACGCGCCCGTTCGGAGCCGATTGTTGGTGTCGGGGCGCGGTCACCGCGGCATCAGCGAACTTCCCGGTGTCGATGTATTGGTGGGATTCATGCGGCGCCGGGGCAAAACCCGCAAGCCAGGGCATCGGGACCCTCGGTAGCCTGTGCCCATGCCCCCACACCTCCCACATTCCGATCCCGGCATCGCGGATACGAGAGGTCCCGTGCGGTACCTGTGGTGGCTGGTCCGCAGCCAGTGGCCGCGCGCCCTGCGGGGCAGCGTCGTCGGCACGGCCTGGATGATCGGGCTCGCGGTGCGGCCGTACCTGATCGCGCGGGCGATCGACGACGGGCTGCGCACAGGCGACACCCGGGCGCTGCTGAGCTGGGTCGCCGCGATCATCGGCGCCGGTGTCGTCGTCGCCTGGCTGGGCATCATGCGGCATCGGACGATGACCTTCCTCCGCGAGGACGCGACGGCACGCTCCTCGCAGGTGGTGCTGCGGCACATCGCCCGGCTGGGCGCGGTCCTGCCACGTACGGTCGCGGCAGGTGAGATCGCGACGGTCGCCGGCACGGACATCTCGCAGGCCTCGTGGGCGCTGACGATGACCGGACCGGGCGTGGGTGCGGTCCTGTCCTACGGCACCGCCGCCGTCGTGCTCTGGTCGGTCGACCCGATGCTGGCCGTGTTCGTGCTGCTGGGCGTGCCCATGGTCGTGCTGGTGGTGGGACCGCTGCTCAACCGGCTGCAGGGCGTCGACACCGACTACCGGCACGAGTTGGGGCTGCTGACCACGCGGGCCGGCGACATCGTGGCCGGGCTGCGCGTGCTCGCCGGGGTCGGCGGCCGCGACCTGTTCGCCCGCCGGTACGCCGCCCGCTCGCAGAGCCTGCTCCGGCGCGGCTACCGCGTCGGCGCGATCACGTCCTGGGTGCAGGCGCTGACCGCGGGCATCCCCGCCCTGTTCCTGGCCGCGATCGTCTGGCTGGCCGCGCGGATGGCGGCCGAGGGACAGATCACCGTCGGTGAGATGGTCGCCGTCTACGGGTACGCCGCCATCCTGTCGGTGCCGGTCTGGTTCCTGCTCGAAGGCGGCTTCATGACCGTACGCGGCATCGTCGCGGCCCGCCGGATCATCGCGGTGCTGCGCATCCAGCCCGACGCGGCGGCGGACGGCCCCGCCCCCGACGGCCCTGCCGAGCTGCACGACCCCCGGTCGGGGCTTACCGTGCCGACCGGCCGGATGATCGGGGTCGCCGCCGAGGACCCGGCGGACGCGATCACCCTCGCCGACCGGCTCGGCCGCTACGTCGCCAGCGAGGTGACCTGGGGCGGGCTGCCGCTCGCCGGCGTCGACCCGGCCGCGGTCCGGGCCCGGATCCTCGTCGCCGACCACGACTCCTACCTGTTCCCGGGCACGCTGCGCGACGTGCTGCGGATCCGGGACGGCGTCAGCGACGCACAACTCGCCGCCGCGATCCGCACCGCCTCCGCCGACGACATCGTCGAGTCGCTGCCCGGCGGCCTGGACGCACCGATCGAAGCCCGCGGCAGCAACCTCTCCGGCGGCCAGCGCCAGCGGGTACGCCTGGCCCAGCACCTGCTCGCCGAACCCGACGTGCTGATCCTCGTCGACCCGACCTCGGCCGTCGACTCGCACACCGAGGCCCGCATCGCCGACCGGCTGCACGAGCACCGCGCCGGCCGGACCACGGTCGTGCTCGCCACGTCCCCGCTGCTGCTGGACCGCACCGACCTCGTCGCCTTCGTGCGCGGCGGGCGGGTCGCCGCCGTCGGCACACACGACGAGCTGCTGGAGACCGAACCCGGCTACCGGGCGCTGGTCGCCCGCGACGCCGCCGAACCGGAGACCGCCGCGCGAGGGGGAGCGACGATGACCGAGACCGTCACCACCGAGGCCCGCACCGCACCGGCGGCCCGGCGATGAAGGCGCTGCCCGTCGCCGACAACCCGACCGTGCGCCGGTCGGTGGCCGAGCTGGCCCGGACCGAGAGGTGGTCGCTGAGCCTCGCGCTCGCGCTGTACGTCGCCGCCGCGGTCGCCGGGCTCGCCGCACCGTGGCTGGTGGGACGGATCGTCGACCGGGTCACCGCCGGCGCGACCGCCGCCGATGTGGACATGTACGCCCTGGTCATGGCGGGGTGTGTGCTGGCGCAGATCCTGCTGTTCCGCACCGCCCAGAACGTCGGCAACCGGTTCGGCGAGCGGGCCAACGCCCGGCTGCGGGAGGACTTCGTCGCGCGTACGCTGCGCCTGCCGATCGCCGTGGTCGAGCGGGCCGGCACCGGGGACCTCGCCACACGCAGCTCCGTCGACGTCGCCACCGTCGGCAACGCGGTCCGCCAGGTCGTGCCGGTCGTGGTCATCTCGGCGATCCAGCTGCTTCTGATCATCGCGGCCGTGTTCCTGCTGCACCCACTGCTCGGACTGCTCATCCTCGCCGGGGCGCCGACGTCCGTCGCGGTCGCCCGCTGGTATCTGCGCCGGGCCCCGCGGGCCTACCTGGCCGAGGGCGAGGCCGGCTCGGAGCTGACGGAGTCGCTGACCGCGACCGCCGAGGGCGCGCGGACCGTGGAGGCGCTGCGGCTGACCGGGGAGCGGACCCGCGAGGGCACCGCGCGGATCGCTCGGCAGTGGACCACGCGCCGGGCGACGCTCGCGCTGCGCAGCGTCTTCTTCCCGGTCGTCGAGTCCGGCTACGCGCTGCCCGCCGCGGCGATGCTGCTCGCGGGCGGGTTCTTCCTCGACAAGGGCTGGGTCACCCTCGGCGCGGTCGTGGCGGCGACCCTGTACGCGCAGCAGTCGATCGAACCGATCGACCACATCATGATCTTCCTGGAGCAGGCCCAGCGGGGTGTCGCCTCACTGGCTCGCGTGCTCGGCATCGGCCTGGTCCCGCCTGAGCCCCGCGGCGTCTCCTCGGCCCCGCCCGGCCAGCGGCTCACGGTCCGCGGCGCGCGGTTCAGGTACGCCGGCGGCCACGACGTGCTGCACGGCATCGACCTGGAGGTGCGTCCCGGCGAGCGGCTGGCCGTCGTCGGGCCGTCCGGTGCGGGCAAGTCGACCCTGGCCCGCCTGCTGGCCGGGATCGACGCGCCCCGCGAGGGCGTGGTCAGCCTGGGCGGGGTCCCGGTGACCGACCTCGACCCGGCCGAACGCCGCCGCCGCATCGCCCTGGTCACCCAGGAGCACCACGTCTTCATCGGCACGCTGCGCGACAACCTCGCCTTCGCCGCGCCCGGCGCCACCGACGACGACATGCTCGGCGCGCTCGCCGCGGTCGGCGCCGACTGGTACGCAGGCCTGCCCGACGGCCTCGACACCGAACTCGGCGACGGCGCGCGGGCCCTGAACCCGGCCGACGCGCAGCAGGTGGCGCTGGCGCGGTTGGTGCTCGCCGATCCGCACACGCTGATCCTCGACGAGGCGACCGCGGCGCTGGACCCGACGACCGCCCGGCGCACCGAACGCTCGCTCGGCGCCGTCCTGCAGGGACGGACCGTCATCGCCATCGCGCACCGCCTCTACACCGCGCACGACGCCGACCGGGTCGCGGTGCTGGCCGACGGCCGGATCAGCGAGCTGGGCAGCCATGACGAGCTGGTCCGCGCGGGTGGGGCGTACGCGGCGCTGTGGCGCTCCTGGCACGGCGACAAGGCCTGAACCGGGGCTACGGCGCCAGCGACGGCTCGTCGGGCGCGGACAGGCTGAGCACCGTGCCCGCCACCGCGGGCGAGGAGCTGACCTTCGCCTCCACCGCGCGCAGCCGTACGGCCACGTGGGACTCTACGTCGTCGCCGGCGAGGTCGACGTCGCCGATCACCGAGATCAGGCGTGGGCCGACGACCTCCAGCCGCAGGTAGGTGACCCGGTCGACCTCGGGCATGGCCAGCAGTGACCGCAGCACGGCGGCGCGCACCCGCGGATCGGCCTCCTCGCCGACGAGGAACCGGCGGTTGCGGTTGATCAGCAGGCCCGCGACCGCCACTAGCAGCACCCCGACCAGGATCGACCCGATGGCGTCCGGCACCGGCGAGCCGGTCAGCTGGTGCGCCGCGAGCCCGGCGGTGGCCAGGAGCAGGCCGAGCAGCGCGGCGGCGTCCTCGGCGAACACGGCCCGCAGCGCCGGATCGGACGTGGCGAGCACGTGCTGGATCAGGTCGCGCTCCATCACCCTGGCGTCCGCTCTGGCCTGGCGCACGGACTGTCGGAAGGACACCCCCTCCAGCAGGAACGAGACGGCCAGCACGGCGTATCCGAGCAGGAAGTTGTCGGCGGCGGTGGGCGAGCGCAGCTGGCCGACGCCGTGCGTGACGGAGAACGCGCCACCGGCCACGAACAGCCCGACGGCGGCGAACAGTGACCACACGTACGCCTCGCGGCCGTGCCCGAGCGGATGCCCCCGGTCCGGCGGTCGGGCCGCGCGGCGGTTGGCCACGATCAGGAACACCTCGTTGCCGGTGTCCGCCCAGGAGTGCGCCGCCTCCGCGGTCAGCGACGCCGACCTGGTGATCAGCGCCGCGGCGGTCTTGGCGACCGCGATCAGCAGGTTCGCGCCGAGCGCGACGGCCACGGTGAGGAAGCTGTCGGATCCCGGTGAGCCCCCGCCGATCGCGAAGCCCACGCTGAAGGACTCCTCGGCGGCGGCCGCCACCGGCTCGTCAGGGCCCGTCTCCGACGGCGGCCGGCTCATCGGCGCAGACCCGCGCTCGCGAGCATGTCGGTGGAGACCTGCCAGAGGCGTGCGGCGGCCACCGGGTCGAGGGCGTAGTCGGCCACGCCACGGCGCACGCCCGGCCGGTGCGGGACGGCCACCTGGCAGTCCTCGAAGTAGCGCCCCGTGACGCCGCAGACCAGCGGCGAACCGGCCAGCAGGACCGAGGTCGCCGCGCCCTGTTCGGCATCCTTCCAGGACACGTCGGTGCTGGCCGGCGCGAACGAGGCGGGCGCGCCGGCCAGGCCGTCGATGTGCCGGCCCAGGTTCGTGCCGGTGATCCGGCCGGGGTTGAGCGCGTTGGCGGTGATGCCGTCGGCGGCCCAGCGGTTGGCGGCCTCGACCGCGAACAGGATGTTCGCGGTCTTCGACTGGCCGTAGGCCAGCCACGGGTCGTACGGCCGGTGCGTGAAGTGGATGTCGTCGAAGTCGACGTCGGCGTTGACGTGCCCGACGGAGCTGACCGACACGATCCGCGCGCCGCCCGCCGCGGCCAGGGCCGGGTGCAGCCCGGTCGCCAGCGCGAAGTGGCCGAGGTGGTTGGTCGCGAACTGCAGCTCCCAGCCCTGCGGCGTACGCAGCAGGGGAGTGGCCATGATCCCGGCGTTGGCGACCAGCATGTGCAGCGGCCCGGACCACGCCGCGGCGAAGGCGGCCACCGACCGCTGGTCGGCCAGGTCCAGCGGGGCGACCCGGACAAGGCCGTTGCCGGTCGCCGCGATCAGGTCCCGGGCGACGCGCTCGCCGGCGGCCGTGTCGCGGACCGCGAGGGTGACCGCGGCGCCGGCTCCGGCCAGCGCGCGAGCGGTCTCGACGCCGAGGCCGGACGACCCGCCGGTCACGACCGCGGTCCGCCCGGTCAGGTCGACCCCGGCGATGACCTCGGCGGCGGTCGAGGTGGCCCCGAACGGCGTGCTGATGGGGACTTCCACGGTTCTTGATCCTCCTGGATGGGCAGCTCGCGGACCGTCGAGCCGATAAACGGAACCAGCTCCGGTTAGCCCGACAATAAGCGGAGGACACTCCGTTTGCCAATCGCGACGTGACGAAGAACGCGCCACGATGGCGATCCCGGTAACACCGGCCGCTCGGCCGCGCCCGGAAGATGGACACATGACCAGCAGCAACGGCGCCGTACCGGTGACCATCGCCATCACGCGCCGCGCCGACCCCTCCCACGCCCGGGAGATGATCGCGTGGATGCGGGCGGGCACGACGCTGGCCGAGGAGTTCCCCGGGTTCCTGGGGGCGGGGTGGGTGCGGCCGGGGCCCGGCTCCACCGAGTGGCACATGCTCTACCGGTTCGCCGACGCCGACGCGCTGCGGACCTGGGAGGAGTCGTCGCAGCGGCAGTGGTGGCTGTCGTCGGCCCAGGGCATCGTCGAGCACGCCCGCACCGAACGGCGCACCGGCATCGAGGGCTGGTTCGACCCGCCGCAGGAGCACAGCATCGAGGAGGCGCGTACGCCCGCGCCGCCGCGCTGGAAGCAGGCGGTGACCATCTGGCTGGTGTTCTTCCCGCTGAGCCTGCTCGCCAATGTGCTGGTGGTGCGCTACCTGGCGGGAACCCCGCTCGTGGTCCGGACCCTGGCCAGCACGCTGTGCCTGACCCCGCTGATGACGTACGTGATGCTGCCGTGGATCACCCGGACGCTGGAATGGTGGCTGCACGGCCGCCCGGCCCCCTGGCGCGCCGCAAGCCGGTAGCTGAAAGACGAAGGAAGGGCACCTTCTTCACGGACGTCCGTGTAGAAGGTGCCCTTCCTTCTGCTCGGGCGGCGCGGCGGGCGGAAATAGGGTCGCGCGGCGGGTGCGGGGATGGTTACGTGGTCGGTGACAGGCGTTCCACGAGCGAGGAGCAAGACATGCGAGCGACGTTCAACTCCCTCGAAGCTCTCTTGCCCGCTCGTTCGAAGGACTTGACGTTTGTCGCTCCGTACGCTCAATCTCGGGATCTTGGCCCATGTCGACGCCGGTAAGACGTCGCTGACCGAGCGGCTGCTCTACGCGGCCGGGGTCATCGACACGGTCGGCAGTGTGGACGCCGGCACGACGCAGACCGACTCGCTGGCGCTGGAACGCCAGCGGGGCATCACGATCCGGTCAGCCGTGGCGGCGCTGCGGATCGGTGACACCGCGGTCAACATCATCGACACCCCGGGGCACCCGGACTTCATCGCCGAGGTGGACCGTGTCCTCGGCGTGCTCGACGGGGCGGTGCTCGTCGTGTCGGCCGTGGAGGGGGTGCAGCCGCAGACCCGGCTGCTCATGCGCGCGCTGCGGCGGCTCGCCGTGCCGACGCTGATCTTCATCAACAAGATCGACCGGGGTGGCGCCGACGCCGGTCGCACCCTCGCAGAGCTGGTGCGCCGGCTCGACGTGACAGCCGCGCCGATGACCCAGGTGTCGCGGCCCGGCGAACGCGAGGCGCTGGCCGAGCCGGACACCCGGACCCTCGCCGACGTGCTCACCGGCCAGAGCGAGGCGCTGCTGGCCGCGTACGTCGCGGACGAGTCCTGCCTGACGCCCCGGCGGCTGCGCGCGGAACTCGCCGCGCAGACGGCCCGGTGCGCGGTGCACCCGGTCTTCGCCGGGTCGGCGATGACCGGCGCGGGAGTCGAGGCGCTCATGGCGGGCCTGACCGACCTGCTGCCCGCGTCGGCCGGCGACCCCTCGGCGGGGCCGCGTGGGCGGATCTTCAAGATCGAGCGCGGGCCGGCGGGGGAGAAGGTCGCCTACGTGCGCATGTTCGACGGGACCCTGCGCCTGCGGGACCATCCGACCGGCGGCCGGGACCGGATCACGGCGCTGCACCTGCTGGAGCACGGCGACTGGGTGCCGCGCGACGGCGTCACCGCGGGTGGCATCGCGAAGCTGCGCGGCCTGACCGCCGTGCACGTCGGCGACGCCATCGGCGCGGCGGACGGCCTGCCCGCGCACCACTTCGCCCCGCCCATGCTCGAAGCGCTGCTCGTGCCCGCGGACCCCGCCGACGGCGCGCGGCTGCGCTCGGCGCTGGCGCAGCTGGCCGAGCAGGATCCGCTGATCAACGTACGGGCCGACGAGAACCTGGGCACCGCGGTCTCGCTCTACGGCGAGGTGCAGAAGGAGGTCATCCGGGCGACCCTGGCCGCCGAGTTCGGCGTCGAGGCCGACTTCCGGGAGACGACGACCCTGTGCGTCGAGCGCCCCGCGGGCGTCGGCGAGGCGGTGGAGCGGCTCAACACACCGTCCAATCCGTACCAGGCGACCATCGGGTTGCGGGTCGAGCCCGCGCCGCCGGGTTCCGGTGTGCAGGTGCGGGTGCCGGTGGACTACCGGTTCGCGCCGCTCTACGTGTACCGCACCCTTGAGGTGTTCAAGGAGAGCATGGGGGAGTACATCCGGGACGCGCTGCGCGCGGGCCCGCGCGGCTGGCCGGTGACCGACTGCGTGGTGACGATGACCGAGTCCCGGTACAGCGTCGCGGACGGCCCGCCGTCGCTGCGCGGGCCGGACAGCACGGCCGCGGACTTCCGCAAGCTGACCCCGGTGGTGCTGACGCAGGCGCTGGCCGCGTCCGGCACCATCCTGTGCGAGCCGCTGGCCCGGGTGACCCTCGACATCCCGGTGGGGGCGCTCGGCCCGGTCCTCAGCGTGCTCAGCCGGCTCCAGGCCGTCGTGGCCGACCAGGTCGTGCGCGGCGACGAGATGACCGTCGTCGCGACGCTGACCGCCGCGCACGCGCAGGAGCTGCACCGGGTGCTGCCGGAGACGACCGGCGGCGAAGGGGTGCTGGAGTCGGCGTTCGCGGGCTACCGGCCGGTTCGCAGAGCGCTGCCGAACCGGCGGCGCGCGGATTCGCCTGGTGAGTGACGACCTTCCTGAATCGGGCAAACAACTCGAATCTGCAGGGCGCGGAGTTCGGGCGAGGACGGCCCGAATCAGGAGCCGACGCGGTCCGGGCGTCCCGACTGCGAATCGCATCTAAGCTGAACGAAATGGAAGGAATCATCTCGAACTAGGCCTTCCTCCTAGGGCACAGCAAGGAACCGATCATGTCTGTCACGTTCGAGCGGGTGGAACTGTCCGCGTTCGACGGGGCGACCGAGTGGCTCGGCCCTGAGCCGAGCGGTCGACCCGAACTGCGCGGCCGTGCCGTCCTGGTGGACTTCTGGACGCTGACCTGCATCAACTGGCTGCGTGCGCAACCGTACGTGCGTGCCTGGTCGCAGGCTTATCGCGACGACGGGCTGGTCGTCGTCGGCGTGCACACCCCGGAGTTCTCGTTCGAACGCGACAGCGACCTGATCCGGCAGGCGGTGGCGGCACGGGAGATCGACTACCCGGTCGCCGTCGACAACGACTACGCGGTCTGGCGGGCGTTCGACAACCACTACTGGCCGGCGCTCTACTTCGTCGACGCTGACGGCGTCGTGCGTGACCAGCACTTCGGCGAGGGCCGGTACGAGCGGTCGGAGCAGGTCATCCAGCGGCTGCTCGGGGTGGAGCGCGAGCTGGTCTCGACCCTCGTCGAAGGCCGCGGGGTGGAGGCGG
Organism: Catellatospora chokoriensis; assembly: GCF_011297315.1. NCBI lineage: Bacteria > Bacillati > Actinomycetota > Actinomycetes > Micromonosporales > Micromonosporaceae > Catellatospora > Catellatospora chokoriensis. The sequence continues at coordinate 190,624 of NZ_JAAOTI010000003.1, read as the reverse complement.
AGGCGGACTGGCAGCACCTGCGCTCGCCCGAGACGTATCTCGGCTACGCGCGCGGCGAGAACTTCGCCTCGCCCGGCCGGATCGCCTACGACGAGTCCCGTGCCTATGAGCTGCCCGAAGACCTGCGCCTCAACCAGTGGGCGCTGGCCGGCCAGTGGACGGTGGGACGCGAGAACGTCCTGCTCGACCAGGCCGGCGGAACCGTGGCCTGCCGGTTCCACGCGCGCGACGCGCACCTGGTCCTGTCGTCGGGAGGCCGCGCGCCCATCCCGTTCCGGGTGCTCGTGGACGGCCAGGCTCCGGGCGGCTCGCACGGCGTGGACGTCGACGGCAACGGCGACGGGGTGCTCCAGGAGGGCCGGCTTTACCAGCTCGTACGCGAGCAGGCCGCCATCCGCGAGCGGACCCTGGAGATCACGTTCGGCGAACCAGGCGCCGAGGTGTACGCGTTCACGTTCGGCTGAACCCAGGAGGTCCACATGAGCAGTTCGCGCGACGGCGCGGCGGATGCCGTCACCCCGCCGGCCATGGACATGAAGGTCGAGGTCGTCGTCATCCCGGTGGCCGACGTCGACCGTGCCCTGGCCTTCTACCGCGGCCTGGGATGGCGGCTCGACGCGGACTACGAAGCCGGTCCGAAGTTCCGGATCGTGCAGCTGACGCCGCCCGGCTCGGCGTGCTCGGTCCACCTCGGGCGCGGCCTCACCCCGGCCGCGCCGGGCTCCGTCCAGGGCACCTACCTCGTCGTCGCCGACCTCGAAGCGGCCCGCGCCGACCTGATCGGCAGAGGTGTCGAGGTGAGCGGGGTCTTCCACAACAGCTATGACAACGGGTACCAGGAGCGGGTGGACGGTCCGGCTCCCGACGGGCGCAGTTACGCCTCGTTCGCCACGTTCACCGACCCGGACGGCAACGGGTGGCTGATGCAGGAGGTCAAGCAGCGGGCCCCGGGGCGGTGATCGAAGCATCGCGGCAGCCGCTCGTCTCGGCTCCGGCGGCTAAGGTGGCGGTATGCACAGTTCAGCCTGGTTCGCGACATTACGACGAGGACCGGCCGCACGAGAAGCCGGGTGACGGACGGCTTACCGGCTGCCATGGTGATGGATCTGCGTAGATACCTCACGCAAGGCATGCAGACTCTGCTGCGGCCCGTGAAGCTCCTGCGCGGGTCGGGTCGGCTCGCCCGGGTCGGGCCGCGGCTGGCGGTGGCGTTCGTGCTGGTGTCCGTGCTGCTGCCGGTGATCGGTTTGATCGCCGAACGCGAGCAGCGGCTGGCTGCCGCCCGTGACGCCCAGGCCGAGGCGCAGCAGCTCGCCCGGGTGATCGCCGCCGACATCGCCGACGACGTCCACGCCGGCCGCCGACTGGACCCTGTGAAGATCCGCGCTCACCTCGACCAGCTGCGCAGCCAGTTGGGCGGCGACGTCGAGATCGTCGACCTGCGTCGCGACAGTGTCGCCGGCACGACGCCCGAGGGCGGGCCGCGCCTGGGCGTCGACGCGGACGGCCAGATCTCCGCCACGCTGCGCGACGGGCTCGCCCGCACCGTCACCCCCGAGGACACCGGACTGCCGCTCAAGCTGGTCGTCGTCCCGATCCGCACCCCGACCGACGGGATCGTCGGCGCGTTGCTGCTGGACTACACCGACCTGTACGACGAGGTGCTGTCCGCCGGCGCGCACAGCCGCAGAATGACGCTGGCCGCAGGGCTGGCCGGCATGGCGGCGGCACTCGGGCTGGGCTGGGTGCTCTCGCGGGGGCTGGTCCGCGACATCCGCCGGCTCACCCAGACGGCCGCCATGTTCGCCGAGGGCGACTACGACACCCGGGCGCAGGTGAAGTCCCGCGGCGAGCTGCGAGAGCTCGCCGGCGCGCTCAACACGATGGCCGAACGCATCGCGGAGCGCAAAGCGGTGCTGGTCGACCTGGCCACGACCGATCCGCTGACCGGGCTGCCCAACCGCCGTGCGCTGCGCACCGGCCTGGACCGCGGTCTCGACCACGCCAAGCGGCGCGGCACCCCGCTGTCGCTGATCCTGCTCGACCTCGACCACTTCAAGACGATCAACGACGAGCACGGACATCTTACCGGCGATGCCGTGCTGCGGCGGGTGGCGGAGATCCTGAAGGCGCACCTGCGCTCGACCGATCTCGCCGCGCGGTACGGCGGGGAGGAGTTCGCCGTGCTGCTGCCCGACACCGGCAGCGACGCGGCGACGCGCACCGCGGAACGGGTGCGGGTGGCACTGTCCGCCGCGCCGATCGAATTCCAGGGCCGCTCGGTGCGGGTCACCGCGAGCCTGGGCGTGGTCGCCTATCCCGAGCACGGCCTGACCACCGCGGAGCTGGTACACCGGGCCGACGCCGCGCTCTACACCGCCAAGCGCGCCGGCCGCGACCGCGTGCACGGCCCACCCGCGCCCTGACCGGGCCCCCGCAGGGCGAGCAGTGCGGCCGTGCCGATCGACGGGTCCTCGGCGATGGACCACGGCGCAGGTCACCCGCCGTACTCTTGTTACCGGCGGGCGCTCAGCTTGCCCGCATGTCGGCGGGCCAGGCCCGCCGGTTTCCGTGCCGTTCGTGCGGTGTCGTCACCGATGCGAGCGGGTGATCACCGGATCGGCGATGATCAACGGTGCCCGCGTGGTGAAGTGGGGGCATGCCGATGACGCTGTTCGGCCGCGAGCCGCAGGTACGACTGCTGCAGTCGGCGGCGGACGAGGCTGCGGCAGGGCGGGGCTCGGCCACCCTCGTCGAGGGCGAGTCGGGCATCGGCAAGTCGGCGCTGCTGGACACGGTCGCGGCATACTGCGACCGGCTCGGGATGCGGGTCCTGCGCGCGGCGGGGGAGCAGCTGGAGCAGGACCTGCCGTTCGCCGTAGCCGGTGCGTGTCTGGACGTGCTGACGACCGGTGGCGAGCCCGGCCGGGCCCGGGTGGCGGCGCTGCTGCGCGGGGAGGGCGCCGACCGGCAGCCCGGCGCGGCCGGGCACGACTTCGTCGTCACCGAGGCGATGCTGGACCTGGTCGACGAATGGTGCGCGGCCGGGCCGGTGGCGGTGATCGTCGACGACGTCCAGTGGGCCGACCCGCAGAGCATCGTGGTGCTGCACCGGCTGTGCCGTGGCATCGGGCAGTATCCGCTGCTGGTGGTCATCTCCGCCGCCCCGGAACCGCGAGGCGAGGCGATGGGCGCGCTGGTGCGCAGCATGGTCGCCAAGGGCGCGCAGCGCATGACGCTTCCGCCGCTGGCGCAGCAGGCGGCGGCCGAGCTGGTCGAGGCTGCCGTCGGCGCGCCCCCCGGGCCCCAGCTGGCGCGGCTGGTCGCCGCCGCCGGAGGCCACCCCCTCTATCTGGCGGAGCTGGTGGCCGGCCTGGCGCGCGACGGCGCGCTGCGGATCAGTGGCGGCCGCGCCGAGACCGACCTCGACACGCCTCCCGCGGCGTCACTCCAGGCGATGATCATGTCGCGGCTCGGTCCGCTGCCGTCGCCGACCCAGGCGGTCCTGCACAAGGCCGCCGCGCTCGGCGGGCCCGTCGACCTGCCCCTGCTGGCTGCCGTGCTCGACCTGCCCGTGCTGGAGCTGGCCGACGCGTGCGCCGCGGCGACCGGTGCGGGGCTGCTGGTCGAGACCGAAGCCGGGCTGCAGTTCCGCCACGACCTGATCCGGCAGGGGCTCGCCGGGCAGACACCGTCGCCGGTGCGCGGCGCGCTGCACCTGAGGGCCGCGCAGGTGCTGATGGACCGGGGCGCGGACGTGGAACGGATCGCCGAACACCTCGCCCAGGCCGACCGCGCCGAGCACGGCCAGTGGCTCATGGACGTGGCACCGCAGCTGACCGTGCGCGCGCCGGCCCTGGCGGTGACCCTGCTGCGCGCCGCCGCGGCCGACGCCGCCGACGAGGCGACGGCGACCAGCCTGAACATCGCACTGATCCGGGCCCTGCTGTGGGCCGGCCAGACCGACGAAGCCGAGCAGATCCTGCACGACCAGCTCGCCGCGTACCAGTCGTCGGCCGTCCGCACGCAACTGCTCGAACTGCGGATGGACGGCTATTTCCGCCAGGGGCGCCTGCAGCAGGCCGCGGCCGCCGGCGAGGACGCGGCCCGGCTGGCGCCGGTGCACCCGGGTCGCCTGTTCGGCTTCGCCGCCGTGTGCCGCCTGCTGCTCGGAGAGTTCGGCGAAGGCGACCGCCTGGCCGGCGAGGCGCTGCGTTCGGGCCTGGCGTCGGGTGACGTCGTCGCGCAGGCGTACGGCCACAACACCCTCGCCGTGCTGCGGTTCGCGCAGAACCGGGTGCAGGAGGCGCTGGACCTCAACGCCGACGCGATGAAGGCCCTCGACCACACCTACGGCGGCCTCATCGTGGACCCGCTCGTGGTGCGGGCGATGTGCCTGTTCGCGCAGGACCATCCGGCCGAACTCGACCAGGTCCTGGACGCCGCCACGCGGCGCAACCACGACACGGGCGGGTTCTACCTCACCACCGCGCAACTGCTGCGCGCCAACGTGCTGTTTCTCCGTGGCCGCTGGGACGACGCGCTGGCCGAGATCCGCACCAGCCTGGACAGCCCCGACCCGCTGTGCCAGTCGCCCGCGCTGCACGGCCTGGCCGCGATGGTGGCCATGCACCGGGGCCAGACCCGCACCCTCGATGCCGAGCTGGCCACGCTGGCGACCTCCACTCCGCTGGAGACGAGGTTCACCGCGCCGCTGCGCTGGGCCCACGCGCTGGCGGCGGAGACGGACTCCGGACCCGGCGCGGCCCTCGACATCCTGTACCCGCTGTGGGAGCAGCCGCCGACCTTCAGCCCGCGCTGCATCGGCTACCGGCTGTGCGCGGACCTGGCCCGGTTCGCCCACGCGGCCGGGGATGCGGCCCGCCTGCAGGACCTCGCCGACACCACGGCCGAACTGCTGGCCGGGCAGCCCATCGCCAGCCTCGAAGGCACCGTCGCGTTCTGCCGGGGGCTGCGGCACGACGACCCGTCGCAGCTGCTGGCCGCGGCGGCGTCGTTCGCACAGGCCGACTGGCCGCTGTACGAGGGTTACGCCCGCGAGCACGCGGCCGTCGTGCTCGCCGAGGACGGCCGCCTGAAGCCGGCCCGGGACGAGCTGGCGAGCGCGGTGGCGCTCTACACCGGCCTGGACGCCGCCCGCGACATCGACCGGGCCCGTGCGCGGGCCCGCCAGGCGGGCATCAGGCAGGGCGTACGAGGCCCGCGTGGCCGGCCCAAGCACGGCTGGGCGGCCCTGAGCGACACCGAGTACAAGGTCGCCATGGCGGTAGCCGAGGGCCGGTCCAACCCGGACATCGCCGCGCAGATGTTCCTCTCGCCGCGGACCGTCCAGTCACACGTGTCGAGCATCCTGGCCAAACTCGGGCTGCGGTCGCGCGTCGAGATCGCCGTCGGCGCCGCCTCCGTCGAGCACCGCGAGTCGACGGCCGGTCGGCGGACGCCGGACGGTGAGCCCGCTCGCTAGGCGGAGGGCAGGCGATGATGGGTCGGCTCCGCCAGGGACCGCCGATCGAGGAACGCGTGACGTGACGCGGGTGCTTGTCCCCTGAAGATCGTCGCAGTGGCGGCACGTAAGGTGTTGCGCATGTTCTCACCGCTCACCCGGACCGTCCGTCCGGTTCGGACGTACGCCTGCCGCTCGACGACCCGGATCGGGGCATGAGCCGGCTTCTCGAACGCAGCCGGCAGGTCGATGCCGGGGCTGAACAACCGAAACCGACTCCCGCGATCACCGCCTGGTGCGCCAGGGTCGCCGCATCCCGTGGCTTCGAGGTCACCATCGTGGCCGCCATCGCGGCCAACGCCGTGCTCCTCGGCCTGGAGACCTATCCCGACCTGAGGTCGGCCGGGTGGCTGAACGCGCTGGAGTGGCTGTTCCGGGCGGTGTTCGTCGCCGAGATCGCCATCCGCCTGCTCAGCTACGGCAGGCGCCCGCAGGACTTCTTCCGGCACGGCTGGAACGTCTTCGACCTGGCGGTCGTCGCCGCGGCGTTCGTTCCGGGCCTGCACGGCGACTCGGCCATCCTGCGGGTCATCCGGATCGCGCGGGTGGTGCGGCTGATGCGCTTCATGCCGGGCCTGCGCACCATCGTCACCGCGCTGCTGCGCAGCCTGCCGGGCGTGGGCGGCTTCCTCGCCCTGGCGATCGTCACGCTCTACATCTACGGCATGGCAGGGTGGCTCATCTTCGCCGAGCACCAGCCCGAGCAGTACGGCACGATCGGCAGCGCCGTGCTCACCCTGTTCGTGCTGCTGTCGCTGGAGAACCTGCCCGATCTCATCGAGCAGGGCATGGCGCTGTCCCCGTGGACCGTCGTCTTCTACATCAGCTACGTGCTCATCACCGCGAACCTGCTGGTCAACATCCTGGTCGGCGTCATCATCAACTCGATGGAGGAGGCCCGACGGCTGGAGCAGGAGCCCGCGCCGGGCGCCGGATCCGACAGCGACGCCAGGCCCGACGACGTCGACCGGGTCATGATGGCCCGGCGGCTGGCGGACATGCGGGCACTCCTCGACGACCTGGAACGGGACATGCGCGTGGGCCGGTAGCCGCATGCCGGGGACAGCTCGTCGCGTCGGCACACCGGGAGTGGCCGGCCGGGCCGGCGGTGGCGGAGTGGCCATACCCTTCGATGGCCGAACGCCGATCGAAGGGATGTCATGGCCGACTCTGCGGAGCCGAAGGAACGCGGGCTGGTCCCCGGCCTGGTGATCGTCGTGTTGCTGCTGTGCGTGGGCACCCCGGCGTGGGTGCTCTACCGGCAGTGGGCCGACCCGCGGACCAAGGCGGGCATGACCGAGGCCGCCACGGGCTACCTCGACGCGCTCCGCGACGCCGACTACCCCGCCGCCTACCGGTGGGTCTGCGCGAGCGAGCGGCAGAAGTATCCGCTGGACCAGTGGACCCGCTACCACGTCGAGCCCGACATCGCGAGCTACGCGATCACCGACGTGGCGATCACGGATCTCACGGAGGCGCCCACGAGCTACACCGTCGACGCCGAGGTCCGCCATGCCGACGGCCGCGCGCAGCTGTGGCACTACGTGCTGTACGACGAGAGCGACGGCTGGCGCATCTGCTACGAGACCGTCATCGCGCGGCCGCAGCAGTAGGCCGGAGCCTGGCACGAAGTAATTTCGACGGATGCGATCGATGGTCTTGACACTATGAATGTTATCGCTAACATTCTCTTAACGCGGGCCTAACCTCCCCGTGAGGTACGGGAAACACCGCGCCCGCACCTGCAGTTGAACAGGCTCAACCCTGGATCCATGTCGGAACCAAGGGCCTCCTGGTGCGCGAGTGTGAACGTTAACAGCCGCCTTTCGCCGGTGCCCTGCCGTGCTCCGAAAGGGATCCTTCCGACTGCAGCGATGCCGGCGGCGCGTGCCGCCATGCCGTCGTGCGCTGACGTCGGACCGCTCATCAGGCCCGTACCGACGTTCCTAGGAGGAACGCATGACACACCGGTCGCGGCGGCTCGGGCTCGGCGGACTTGCCGCCACCCTACTGCTGTCCCTCGGCCTCGCCGCGCTGCCGCAGTCCGCGGCCGCCGCCGAGACCTACGCGGCATACCTCATGGCCCACTTCACCGGCGAGAGCGCCAGCGGCGAGCAGATCTACTTCTCCGCCAGCACCGACGGCCTGCACTGGACCGACCTCAACTACTCGCAGCCGGTGCTGCGCTCCACCGTCGGCGAACTCGGCGTGCGCGACCCCAGCATCGTGCGCTCGCCGGCCGGCGACAGGTTCTTCCTGCTCGCCACCGACCTGCGCATCGCCAGCGGCAAGGGCTGGGACGCCGCCCAGCACGCCGGCAGCACCTCCCTGGTCGTCTGGGAGTCCACCGACCTGGTCACCTGGTCCGCGCCGCGGATGGTCGACGTGGCCGGCGGCATCGCCGGGGCGGGCTGCGCGTGGGCGCCCGAGGCGATCTGGGACCCCGCCGCCGGCAACTACCTCGTCTACTGGGCCACCATCTCCCCGCGCAACGGCGTCGACAAGGCCCGGATCTGGTACTCCCGGACCACCGACTTCCGCACCTTCACCGCCGCCCAGCCCTACATCGACCGGCCCGGCACCCAGGGCATCATCGACACCCAGATCATCGAGATCCCCGGCAGCGTCGGCGGCTACCGCTACATCCGGGCGTCCGGCGACGGGCAGATCTCGATCGAGGGCAGCAACCAGCTCCTCAGCGGCTGGACCAGGCTCGGCGACATCTCCCACCTCGGCATGACCGGGGCGCAGGTCGAAGGCCCGATCCTGCACCAGTACAACGGACGCAACGAGTGGGGGCTCTGGGTCGACCAGTACGCCACCGGCCGCGGCTACCTCCCGCTGACCTCGACCAACCTGGCCAGCACCAGCACCTACCGGGTGCGCGCCGCCTCCGAGTACGCGCTCGGCGCCAGCCACAAGCGGCACGGCTCCATCATCGGCATCACCCAGGCGCAGTACGACCGGCTGCGCGCCAAGTGGGGCGCGGGCAGCGCCCGGCGGGTGCAGTCGTTCAACTTCACCGACCGGTACGTCCGCCACGCCAACTTCGACGCCCGCATCGACCCGAACGTCAACCCGCTCGCCGACTCGCAGTGGCGGCTCGTGCCGGGCCTGGCGAACTCCGCCTCCGGCTACGTGTCGTTCGAGTCGGTGAACTTCCCCGGGCACTACCTGCGGCACAGCAACTACGACTTCGCGCTCGCCCGCGGTGACGGCTCGGCGCAGTTCGCCGCGGACGCCACGTTCCGGCAGGTCGCCGGGCTGGCGGACGCCTCCGCGGTGTCGTTCCAGTCGTACAACAACACCAGCCGGTATATCCGGCACTACAACTACCTGCTGCGCCTGGACCCGATCAGCACGGCCACCGAACGCGCCGATGCCACCTTCCGCCTCATCACCAGCTGATCCGTGGGTGCCCCGGGCAGCCGTGCCCGGGGCGCACCCCGTTCCGAGAGCGAGGCCCCGTGACAACCATCCATCGCAGGCGCAGGGCGGTCTCCCGAGCGCTCACCGTCTGCCTGGCCGCGTCCCTGCTGACCGTGACGGCCGGTGAGCCTGCGTCGGCCGCCGAGATCCCGACCGGCGCCCGGTCGCTGCAGTCGGTCAACCTCCCCGGCTCGTACGTCAGGCACAGCAACTACCTCGGCAGTGTCGCCGCGGTCGGTGCGAGCAGTTCTGCGCAGGCCAAGAGCGACGCCACCTTCACCGTCACGCCCGGCCTGGCCGGCGGCACGGGCTGCGTGTCGTTCCAGGCGGCCAACGGCATGTGGCTGCGCCACCGGGACTACCGCGTACGGCTGGAGGCCAACAGCGGCAGCACCACCTTCCTGGCGGACGCCACCTTCTGCGTGCGGGACGGGTCGGCCGCCGGTTCCGTCCGCCTGGAGTCGTCCAACTTCCCGGGCCGCTACCTCCGGCACCGCAACAACGAACTGTGGCTGGACCCGTCGACCACCAACCCCGGCACCTTCGCCGCGGACAGCTCGTTCCAGGTCACCGCGCCGTGGGTGGCGGGCCGCCGCAGTCCGGTCATCAAGGGCCTGTACGGCGACCCGAACATCGCCTACCTCAACGGCCGCTACTACCTCTATCCCACCACCGACGGCTACAACGGCTGGAGTTCGACCCGGTTCAAGGCGTTCTCGTCCACCGACCTGCTCAACTGGACCGATCACGGCACGATCCTGGATCTCGGACCGCAGATCAGCTGGTCGGACAGCAGAGCCTGGGCGCCGACGATCGCCTACCGCAACGGCCGGTACTACTTCTACTTCTGCGCCGACACGAACATCGGCGTCGCGACGTCGACCAGCCCGACCGGCCCGTTCACCGACGCCCTCGGGCGGCCGCTGGTGGCCGCCGGGTTCCGCAGCGGCCAGATGATCGACCCGCACGTCTTCACCGACGACGACGGCGAGGCCTACCTGTACTGGGGCAACGGCTACGCGTACGGGGTGCGCCTCAACGCGGACATGATCTCGTTCGACGCGGCGCAGGTGCGCACGTTCAGCCTGCCCAACTTCCGGGAGGCCCCGTTCGCGTTCAAGCGCAACGGCATCTACTACCTGTCGTACTCGGTCGACGACACCCGCTCGGAGAACTACCACGTCGAGTACGCCACCGCGACCTCGCCGTTCGGGCCGTGGACGCACCGCGGCACGATCCTGTCCAAGAACCTCGGCCTCGGCGTCAAGGGCCCCGGCCACCACTCCGTGGTGAAGGCCCCGAACAGCGACACCTGGCACATCGCCTACCACCGGTTCGCCATCCCGGCCGGGGACGGCATGAACCGGGAGGTCACCGTGGACGCGATGCGGTTCAACGCCGACGGCACCATCCAGCCCGTCGTGCCGACCCTCTGAGCAGTACGGGCGCGGGAGGCGGAGAAACCTCCCGCGCCCGGCCGGCTGCCGCCGTTTGCCGCGCAACCGGCCGGGTACCCGACTCCCGAAACGCCATCGCCGGTCGAACCGCCCTGCGCTGCCGCGCGAGGCGGCTCGACCGGCGCTGCCACAGGAGGAGCGCCATGCGTATGAGGCAGTCCGACCCGGCCGCCGCCGAGCGGGTGTACCCGTGAGCGGGGCAGCGTCGCCGTCGGGTGTGGACCTGCCCGCGCGCAGCCGCTGGCGCCCGAGCCGGCTGCTGGAGTACTACGCGATATCGGTGGTCTGGCTGCGCTGGGTCGTCGTGGCGCTGTGGATCGCGGCCGTGGCCGCGTCGGTGCTGTACCTGCCGGCCATCGGCCACGGCGGCAGCGACCTCGGCCAGCTCGTCTCCGCCGACAACGCCGCGGTGCGCAGCGAGGTCCGCTCGTTCGAGAAGTTCGGGTTCCCGCTGCTGAGCCGGGTCTCGGTGGTGCAGCGCAACCCCGCCGGCCTGCCGCTGTCGGTCCAGGCCGAGGCGGTCGCCCGCGCCCGCGACCTGACGGAGGGCAGGTTTCCCGACGCCGCGCCCATCCTCGCCGCCGTGCCGGTGACCAACACCCTGCAGCTGATGCCGGGCTCGCAGGAGAACGGCACGACCGTCATCACGATGCTGTTCACCGCACCCGACGTGTCCTTCGCCGGACAGCTGGCCGCCGCCGAGAGGTTCGTGGCGGCACACTACGACGCCGACGACGCCGTCGTCGGGGTGACCGGGTCGGTTCCGGCCCGGGTCGAGCAGGGCGACCTCGTCCTGTCGACGCTGCCCTGGCTGGAGGCGGTGACCGTCGCTGCCGTGTTCCTCATCGTCGCGATCGCGTTCCGGTCGCTGATCGCGCCGCTGCTGGCGCTGGGCGTGGGCGGGGTCGCGATCGTGCTGACCCTGCACGTCGGCGGCGCGCTCGCCGACCGGCTCGGCGTGCCGGTGCCGCAGGAGACCCAGCCGCTGCTGGTGGCGCTGCTGCTCGGCGTGGTCACCGACTACGTCGTGTTCTACCTGGCCGCGGTCCGGACCCAACTCGCCTCCGGCGCGGGCCGGCTGGAGGCGGCGGAGCACGCGACCGCCCGGTTCACCCCGATCATCGCCACGGCCGGCGCGACCGCCGCCGCCGGCACCGGCGCGCTGGTGGTCGCCGGCTCGGCGGCGTTCCGGGCGTTCGGGCCGGGTATGGCGCTGGCCGTGCTCATCGGCATGCTCGTGGCGGTGACGCTGGTGCCCGCGCTGCTGGCCATCCTGGGGCGGGCGGTGCTGTGGTCGCCGCGCCGCGGCGCGGCCACCGAGCCGGCCGCGGCGCCGGAGGCCGGCAGCGGGCGCTGGTCACGGCTGCTGACCCGGCCCTGGGTCGCCGCACCCGTGCTGCTGCTGTGCGTCGGCGGCCTGGTCGCGGCCGCGCTGCCGGTACGCGACCTCGCCCTGGGCGTGTCGTTCGTCGAGGCGCTGCCCGCCGACCACCCGACCCGCCAAGCCGCCGGGCAGGCCCAGACCGGGTTCGCCGCGGGCATCCTGTCGCCGACCGAACTGCTCCTGGAAGGCCCCGGCGTGGCCGCGAAGGACAGGGAACTCGACGGCCTGCAGCAGGCGCTGCGGAAGGTGCCCGGGGTGGCCGCCGTGCTCGGACCCGGCGACGACATCGTTCCGCAGGACCTGCACGTGTTCCGCACTCCCGACGCCACCGCGGCACGCTACCTGCTGGTCCTGTCCGACGAACCGCTCGGCGCCCGCGCCGTGCAGACCCTGTCCCGGTTGCAGCACGACCTCCCCGGCCTGGTGCGGGCCGCGGGGCTGACCGACGTGCAGACCAGCCTCGGCGGCGACACCGCCATCGCACAGCTCATCGTCGACCAGACCAAGCAGGACCTCGGCCGTATCGCGCTCGCCGCGCTGGTCGCCAACCTGCTGTTCCTCGTGCTGTTCCTGCGGGCGCTGGTGGCCCCGATCGGCCTGCTCGCCTGCAGCGTGCTCGCCATCGGCGCCACGCTCGGCGTGACCACCTGGCTGTTCCAGAACGTCCTGGGTGCCGACGGACTGACCTTCTACGTGCCCTTCGCTGCCGCGGTGCTGCTGGTCGCGCTCGGCTCGGACTACAACATCTTCGGCATCGGCCCCGCCTGGAAGGAGGCGCGGGGACGGCCGCTGCGGGAAGCGCTCGCGATCACGCTGCCGCAGTCGGCGCATGCGATCCGCATCGCCGCGTTCACCCTCGCGGTCAGCTTCGGACTGCTGGCCATGGTGCCGCTGCGCCCGTTCCGGGAACTCGCGTTCGCGCTGTCGGTGGGCATCCTGATCGACGCGTTCGTCGTCCGGTCGATCCTCGCCCCGGCGCTGCTCACGGTGCTCGGATCGGCCAGTGAGTGGCCGAGCCGCCGGCTGTTCGGCCGCTTCGCCGCGCTGCACCGCCCGCACGCCGCGCCACTGCCGGGCGACGAGCCGGTGAGCGCCGTCTCGACCGAATGACCGGCACTGCATAAGGAGCGGGCGCACGGGTATCGGTCCGCCATCACCACACCTCGAACGGGAGACGACCATGCCAAGCAAGGATGACGCCCTTTCCGGCGCGCAGGACGCGCTCGATACGGCCTCCGCCGCCGTCGCCGAGAAGGCGGCGGAGGCCAAGCAGGCGGCGATCGACACCGGACACGCCCTGGCCGCCGGTGCCGGCGAGCTCAAGGTCAACGTCGGCCACACCGCCGTGGCGGCGAAGGACGCGGCCACGGAAGCCCTGTCGGCGGTCAACGAGCGGATTCCGCACACGGCCGACGAGTGGGAGGCCGCCGGACGCGACCTGTTGGCCAGCATCCGCCGCAACCCCACGCCGTGGGCGGCCGGGGCCGCGGTGTTCCTCGTCGGCTGGCTGCTCGGCCGGAACTCGTCCGGGTCGCGGAAGTAGCCGCGGATGTCGGGTACGGAGATCGCGGCGCTGGTCGCCTCAGGGGCCTTCGCGATGCTCGTGCTGGTGCTCGCGGTGCCGATCCTGCGGCTGCGGCGCACCGTCGACGCGACCACCGACATGATCCGTGAGGTCACCGCCAGGACCGGGCCGCTACTGGACAACGTCAACCAGACCGTCGGCGAGGTGAACACCACGGTCGGGCAGATACAGACCACTTTGGACGGCATCAACCTGCAACTGGTGCGGGTCGACGCGGTCACCGGGCCGCTGTCGGCCGCCGCGGCGAACGTCGCCAAGGTCGCCACCGCGGTGACCGGCGCGTCGAACTCGCCGATGGGCAAGGCCGCGACCCTGGCCTTCGGCATCCGCCGCGCGCTCGCCGCGCGCAACCACCGGTAGTGACGTGACGGCCGGGCCCGGCATCCGGGCCCGGCCACGGCAGCGCGTCCCCGGCCACCGACCTCCGCCCGCGTTTCACGGCCCGTTCGCGATGGCGGGGGAGGTCAGGTGGCTTTCGTGGGCGCGGCTGAGCCCCGTCTCCGGCCTGAGGCGGTGAGCTGAGCCCGCAGCGTGGCGGCGAGGTCGCCTGCCGCGATCAGCTGTTCCGGGGTGAGCGCGTCGACGAACAGCTCACGCACGGCCCGCAGGTGCGGCACCGTCGACCCCCGGAACGACTGCAGGCCGGTCGGCGTCAGCACGATCTCCGCGCCCCGGTTGTCGGCGGCGCACTCCTCGCGGCGGATCAGCTCGCGCCGCTCCATCCGGCCGAGGTGATGCGACAGGCGGCTGCGTTCCCAGTCGATGTGGGCCGCGAGCTCGGAGGAGCGCATCCGGTGCCCCTCGGCCTCGCTGAGGGCGAGCAGCACCGCGTAGTCGCCCGAGGACAGCGACGACTCGCTCTGCAGCCGTGCGGTGAGCTCGGACCGCAGGGCATCGGCCGTCTCGATGAAGTCGCGCCAGATCCGCAGCTGCTCGGTGGTGGGCAGCTGCCGTGCCCGGCGCGGCCGTGGTGTGTCGTGGGTCATCCCGCCTCCGATTGACATGTCAATCATACCGGAGCTACTAATTGACATGTCAATCAGTGGCCGAGGCGAGGGGGAGACCATGACGACCGAAGGCTTCCAGCTGGGGCTCAACTCGTTCGGCGAAGTGGCCACCGACGGCGACCGGCTGCTCAGCGACGCCGAGACCGTGCGGCTGATCGTCGAGGAGGCCCAGCTCGCCGACTCGGTCGGGCTCGACGTGTTCAGCGTCGGCGAGCACTACCGGGACGGCTTCACCGACTCCGCGACGCCCGTGCTGCTCGCCGCCATCGCGCGAGCCACCGAGCGGATCCGGCTCGGCACCTCGGTCACCGTACTGAGCACCAACGACCCCGTGCGGCTCTACCACGAGTTCTCGACGCTGGACGCCGTGTCCGGCGGCCGTGCCCAGCTCGTCCTCGGCCGGGCCTCGGCGACCGAGTCGTTCCCGCTGTTCGGCTACGACCTCGCCGACTACGAGCGCCTGTTCGAGGAGAAGCTCGACCTGTTCATGCGGCTCCAGCGCCAGGAAACGGTCACCTGGTCGGGCACCGTGCGCAGCCCGCTCACCGCGCAGCGGCTGCACCCGCGCATGCCGGAGGGCGGCATCCCCACCTGGATCGGTGTGGGTGGCAGCCCGAACTCGGTGCTGCGCGCCGCCCGCTACGGGCTGCCGCTCATGATGGCGATCATCGGCGGCCGGCCGCAGCGCTTCGCCGGCAACGTCGCGCTGTACCTGCGCGCACTCGAACAGTTCGGGCACGCCCCGCTGCCGATCGGGCAGCACTCGCTCGGCCTGGTCGCCGACACCGACGAAGAGGCCGTCGAGACCTGGTGGCGCCACTGGCAACCGGTCGTCGCGGACCTCGCCCGCGAACGCGGCTTCTACAAACCGACCCGCGAACGCTACGAGGCCGAGATCGACGGCGGGGCACTGTTCGTCGGTTCGCCCGAGACGGTCGCGCGCAAGATCGCCAAAATGGCGCGTGACCTGCGGATCAGCCGCTTCGACCTCAAGTACGACATCATGCGCCTGCCTCGCCAGGCCCGCGCCCGCAGCATCGAGCTGTTCGGCCGGGAAGTCGCCCCGCGGGTGCGGGAACTGCTCACGAAGGAGCCCACCCATGTCTGACCTCGTGTTCGGCCTCGACACCTTCGGCGACGTGCCGGACGACGACGCCGGCCGCCCGAACTCGTACGCCGCCGCGATCCGGCAGGTCGTCGAGGAGGCGGTGCTCGCCGACGAACTCGGCGTCGACGCCATCGCCGTCGGCGAGCACCACCGGCCGGAGTACTCGGTGTCGACGCCCGAGACCGTGCTGGCCGGGATCGCGACCCGCACGTCGCGCATCCGCCTCGGCTCCGGGGTGACCGTGCTCAGTTCCGACGACCCGGTGCGGGTGTTCCAGCGCTTCGCCACGGTCGACGCGCTGTCGCACGGCCGGGCCGAGGTCATCCTGGGCCGGGGCTCGTTCACCGAGTCGTTCCCGCTGTTCGGCTACGACCTGGCCGACTACGACGTGCTGTTCGAGGAGAAGCTCGACCTGTTCGTGAAGCTGCTCGACGAGCAGCCGGTGACCTGGAGCGGCACCGTACGCGCCCCGCTGCGCGACGCCGACGTCTTTCCCAAGACCGAGTCCGGCCGGCTGCCCACCTGGGTGGGCGTCGGCGGCTCGCCGCAGTCGGTGGTCCGCACCGCGCGCTACGGCCTGCCGCTCATGCTCGCCATCATCGGCGGGCAGCCCAGCCGCTTCGCGCCCTACATCGACCTGTACCGGCGCGCCGCCGACCAGCTCGGCACCACCGCGCACCCGGTCGGCATGCACTCGCCCGGCTTCGTCGCCGACACCGACGAGCAGGCCAAGGAGATCTTCTGGCCGCACTACCGGGTCATCCGCGACCGGATCGGCACCCTGCGCGGCTGGCCGCCGATCCGCCGCGCCGAGTTCGACGCCGAGGTCGAGCACGGGTCCCTCTACATCGGCTCCCCGGAGACCGTCGCCCGGAAGATCGCCCGTACCGTCAAGACGCTCGGCGTCGGCCGGTTCGACCTGATCTACACCGCGGGCGCCCAGCCGGCGGCCGCCCGCCTGCGCGCCGTCGAGCTGTACGGCGCGAAGGTGATTCCCATGGTCCGCGACCTGCTCGCCGGCTGACCCCGCCGACCGGACCCGACCCCCGAAGGACTCGACATGAACGACACCGCCCCGGACGGTCCCCGGACCCTCGGCATCCTCGGCGCGGGCAAGCTGGGCACCGTCCTCGGCCGGCTCGCCCTGGGCGCGGGCTACCGGGTGCTCATCGCGGGTTCCGGTGACCCCGCGAAGATCGCGCTGACCGTCGAGGTGCTCACCCCTGGCGCGATCGCCACCACCGCCGCGGACGTCGCGGCCCGCGCCGACATCGTCGTGCTCGCCCTGCCGCTCGGCAAGTACCGCAGTGTCGCGGCGGACCCGCTGCGCGGCAAGCTCGTCGTCGACGCGATGAACTACTGGTGGGAGGTCGACGGCATCCGCGACGACCTCACCGATCCGCGGACGTCGTCCAGCGAGACCGTGCAGGCCCACCTGTCCGGGGCCCGGGTCGTGAAGGCCTTCAACCACGTGGGCTACCACGACATCGAGGACCAGGCCCGGCCCGCGGGCGTCGCCGGACGCACTGCGGTCGCGATCGCGGGCGACGACCCTGCCGACGTGACCGCCGTCGCCGCACTCGTCGACGCGCTCGGCTTCGACCCGGTCGTCGCCGGGCCGCTGGCCGAGGGCGTGCGTTTCGAACCGGGCACCGAGCTCTTCGGCGCCGACGTCGACGCGGCCGAGGTCCGGGCCCGCCTCGACCGCTTCCCGGAAACTGCGCGCGGACGGGTCGTCGCCCAGGCTCGTGAGCAGCTCCGGGACCCGGTGCCGTCCCCGCGCGAATCCCTCACGTTCGTGCGCCCACCCGACGGCGCAGGTCTGGTCCCGTGAAACCGGGCAGCCGGGATCGTGCCGCAACGGCTATGGTCGCCCGGTGCTGCCGCAAGAACACCTGATCGCCCGGGTCCGGGAACTCTGCCACGCCGACGAGAACCTCGTCGCCGCGCTCACGTACGGCTCCTTCGCGCAGGGCGAGGGCGACGCCCACAGCGATGTCGAGTTCTGGCTGTTCTTCGGGGCGGAGCAGGCCGCGGTGCTCGATCATCGGGCCTGGCTCGACCGGATCGGGCCCATCCGGTACGTGGTCGTGAACGAGTTCGGCACCCACGTGGCCTTCTTCCCGCACCTGATCCGCGGGGAGTTCCACTTCGCGACGGCCGACGACATCGGCTCCGTCGCGACCTGGCCCGCGCGCAGCGCGCCGACCGACCGCATGATCGTGCTGGACCGCACCGGCGCCCTCCGCCGTGCCCTGGACGCCCTGCCCGCGCGGCCTGAGCTGCCGGCCGGCGCGGAGGACGTCGATGAACTCTGCGGTCGCTTCGCCAACTGGCTCATCCTGGCCCACCACGTCGCGCAGCGTGGCGAACTGCTGCGTGCCGTCGACGCGCTGTCGCACGCCCAGCGGTATCTGCTCTGGATGGCACGTCTTGCCGAAGACCGGACCGAGCACTGGCTGACGCCGTCCCGCCGCGCGGAGACCGACCTCGGTGTCGAGGCGGTCGGCAGCCTCCGCCACACCGTCACCGTGGCCGAGGCCAAGGCGGTCGCCGGGGCGGTCGCCGCCGCCTGGGTCTGCGGCCGCGACTACTGGGTCAGGCTGGCCGACCGCGTCGGGTGCGAGATTCCCCGCGAACTGCTCGCCGAGCTCGACTCGGTGACGGGGACCGCATGAGCGCCGCCGGGCAACCGTCCCACCCGTACCTGATCTACCTGCTGGGCTACCCGGGCGTCGGCAAGTACACCATCGCGGCCGAGATCGCCACGATGACCGGTGCCGTCGTCGTGGACAACCAGCTGATGAACCACCCCGTCCTGGCACTGCTGGGCTGGGACGGCGTCAGCATCCTCCCCCGCGAGACATGGCGATACGTCGCGCAGATCCGCGAGACCCTGCTCAAGGCGCTGGAAGATCTCGCATCGAGAACGATCAGCCATGTCTTGACCAACGCGCTGGAGGACGGTCCGGAAAGCGCCGCGGTGTTCGCACGGATCCGGCAGGTGGCCGCAACCCGGGACGCCGTGTTCCTCCCGGTCATGCTGACGTGTGACCCCGCCGAGCAGATCCGCAGGGTCACCGCCGTCGAGCGCGCACGGCGCCTCAAACTGACCGATCCGGAGCAGTTGCGTGCCTACCTGGCCACGACCGGGATGTATGTGCCGCCCGACCCGCGCCTGTTCACGCTGGACACCACGGACCTGAGTCCGGCCCGGGCGGCCGAGGCGATCCTGCGCCAGGTGGCGAAACTCCGTCAGCGGCCCGCGGGTGCCGGTGCTGCTCCGCCAGCCGGGTGAGGTCCGGCTCGCCGTAGTGCGCCACCAGCGCGGTGAACCGGGCGGCCTTGTCCGCGCCGAACCGCCGCACGTCGGCTGTGTATGCGGCCGCGGTCACGAACGTCGGGGGAGTCGTCTTGCTGTGGAATTTGTCGGCGTACATGACGAGCTGCTCCTCGTCGGTCTCGGCGACGTAGTCGGCGACGGGCAGGGGCAGCTGCTGGTGCAGCACGTCCTCGCGGGTGAGCCCGACGCCGGTGTGGCAGGAGCAGAACCGGCACAGCGCCTCGGGGAAGCCGAGTTCGCGCAGCAGGTCATGGCCGAGCAGCCCGTGGCGCACGTAGTCGCGGTGGTCGAGCCGGCCGTCGGCGTCGTACAGCCGGTAGACGCCGATGTCGTGCAGCAGGCTGCCAGCCCGGACCAGGTCGACGTCGTACGCCGAGCGCCGGCCGTCGAGTAGTTGTTCGGCCACCGCGCAGACGATCACGCAGTGGGTGTAGACGAGGTCGAACGCCTCCGGGGTGGGTGCGTACCGTTCGTGCAGCTCCCGGATCTGCTCGTCGGTGGGGACGGCTGGTCGTCTGCCGACCCTCCGAACTTCCATCTGCATTCCTGACGACATGGGCTGCGGCGGCAGCCGAAGGCCATTCTACGAACGGATCGCCGCACCCGACCGGCCCGTCCTGAGCGGGCCAGGCGCTTGCCGAGCAACGGGCCGGAACCGGTCGGTGCGCGCCCGCAGCCTAGGCCGCGGTGTCGGCCCGAACCGTGGCGCCGGCGGAGGGGAGCGCCGGTGCCACGGCCAGGATCAGGCAGGCCGCCGCGACGGCGCACGCGGCACCGACCAGGGCCAGGACCGGGGTGTAGGTGCCGGCGGTGAGGTAGAGGGCGGCGGCGGCCAGGGGTGCAAAGGCTTTGGCGACCGTGGTCGGCAGGGTCAGGGCGGCGGCGATGGTGGCGTAGCCGGTGGTGCCGTACCGCTGGGCGAGCAGTGCCGGACGGGCGATGGTGCCGACGCCGAAGCCCGTGCCGAACAGCACGACGCAGCAGATCGCGCCGGTCCGGCTGCCGCCGAAGGCGGGCAGGGCCGCTGCGGCGGCCGCCTGGATGGCGAACACGGCGGCGGTGACGGCCGCGGTGGAGCGGCGGCGGGTCAGGCCGGTGGTGACGATCCGGCCCGTGACGGACATGACGCCGAGCAGCCCCGCGACGGTGGCGGCGAAGGCGGCGGGGTGCCCGCGGCCGGTGAGATAGGTGATCAGGTGTACGGACACGACGGCGACGGCGCTGCCGTGTATCACGAACGCCGCGGTGAGCAGCCAGAACCCGCGATGGCGCAGCGCCGCCCGGACGGCGGCCCGCCGTGCCGTGCGGTCGACGGCCGCGGCTGCCGCAGCGCGGCGCGGCCGGGCCGGGACGGCGAGCGCATGCAGGGGGACGGCGATGGCACAGTAGCCCAGCGCGAGGATGACCAGCGTGGTCCGCCAGCCGTGGCGTTCCTGCAGGCCGGCGGCCAGCGGCAGGAAGATCGTGCTGGCGAAGCCGGCCACCACCGTGACCGCCAGCAGGGCGCCGGCCCGTTGCGACGCGGTGCTCGTGGCGACGACGACGGCGAACGCCGCCTCGTAGAGGACCATCGCGGAGGCGATGCCCAGCACCGTGAACACGGCGTACAGCTGACGGACGTCGGTGACCTGTGACCAGGCCAGGACCGCGCCGGCGCCCAGGAGCGAGCCGAAGGTCATGAGGCTTCGGCCGCCGCGCCGGTCGAGCCACCGTCCGACGGGGACGGCCGCGGCCGCGGTGGTGAGCACGGCGACGGTCAGCGCACCGGTGACGGCGGCGGGGGAGGCGTGCAGGTCGGCGGTCATGGGCGCGAGGAAGACGCTGAACACGTAGTACAGCACGCCGTACCCGATGGTCTGGGTGACGGTCAGCGCGGCCACGACGGACCGCAGGCGGTGCCGGCCGCCGGCCTCGTGGGAGGCGGCGGCCGGCGTGGTGACGGCAGGCATCAGCCGCAGCATCCGCCGGTTCCGGCCTCGGCCGTGACGGTCTGCACCACCGGCAGGGTCAGCAGGCCGCCCGCGACGCCGGTGGCCAGCCCCCGGGGCGCGTCGGCGGCGGCCGGTGCGGGTGTGCCGCAGCAGGCGGCCTCGTCGTCGGCGCCCAGGGCGGCGCTGCTGGAGCACACACCCGTCTCGGGCAGTTCGAGTTGCACGTCGCGAGCGGCGTCCCAGTCCCCGGCGAGCGCGGCGACCACGGACCGGACCTGCTCGTATCCGGTGGCCATGAGGAACGTCGGGGCGCGGCCGTAGGACTTCGCGCCGACGGTGTAGTAGCCGGGCTCGGGCTGGGTGAGCTCGTCGACGCCGTGCGGTGGCACGGTGCCGCAGGAGTGCTGGTTCGGGTCGATGAGCGGGGCCAGCGCGCGGGTCGAGCCGAGGATCGGGTCGAGGTCCAGGCGCAGCTCGGACGCGATGGTGTGGTCGGGCCGGAAGCCGGTGGCCGACACGATCCGGTGCGCGGTGACGCGGGCACCGCTGCGGGCGGTCACCGTGACCTGGTCTCCCTGGACGGTGACGGCGTGCACCGAGAACCCGGCGTGCAGGGTGATCGCGCCGGACTCGACCAGCGCCCGCACCCGCGAGCCGAGCGCGCCGCGGGCGGGCAGGGCGTCGGCGTCGCCGCCACCGTACGTGCGGGTCGCCGCGCCGGTGCGGATGGCCCAGCTCACGGTGGTGCCGGGTGCTTCGGACGCCAGCTGCGCGAGGGCGAGCAGGGTGTTGGCGGCGGAGTGGCCCGCGCCGACGACGAGGGTGTGCCGTCCGGCGAAGCGGTCGCGGTCGGCGCCGAGCACGTCGGGCAGCGCGGTCTCGACGAATGCCGCGGCCTCGGGCTCGCCGTGCGCGGGCAGGCCGGAGCCGCCGAGCACGTTGGGGGTGGGCCAGGTGCCGGAGGCGTCGACGACCGCTCGTGCGGTGAGCTCCTCGCCGGTGGCGAGGCGGATCAGGAACGGGGCACTGTCCCGGCCCGTGGTCCGCACGCGGTCGAGGCCGTCGCGGCTGATCGCGAGCACCTTCGCGCCGTACCGGACCCGTCCGGCCAGGGCGGGCAGCTTGGTCAGCGGCTCGAGGTAGTCGGTGACGAGTTGTGCGCCCAGCGGCAGCTCGGCCAGGTCCGGCGCGATCCACCCGTCGGCCTCCAGCAGGCGGCGGGCCGCGTGGTCGAGGTTGAACCGCCAAGGGCTGAACACCCGCACGTGGCCCCAGCTCGCCATCGCCGCGGCCGGCCCGTCGCCTGCCTCCAGGACCAGAAAGCCCAGGCCGCGCTCGGCCAGGTGGGCGGCGGCGGCGAGGCCGACCGGGCCGGCGCCGATCACCACGATCGGGAGGTCGTCCTGCTGGTGCATCGTGACTCCTTGTTTAGAAGTTTCTCTAAGCGACTTGTTTAGAGTGCCGCCTACTTAGATATCTGTCAACTCAGCAAGGTGTGACGTCCGGTGAGGTGAGCCAACCGGCGTTGCCGCCTGCTTCGAAATCTGTCAACCTAGGGGCATGGCGAAGCAGTTGACCGTGCTCGAACCCGAGGTGTGCTGCACACCCCTGGCCGCCGCCGCGGTGCCGGCCGAGGCCGCCGCCGACCTCGCGGCCGCGTTCAAGGCCATGGGCGACCCGGTGCGCCTGCAGCTGCTGTCGATGATCGCCTCAGCCGACGGGGGAGAAATCTGCGTCTGCGATCTGACCCCCGCCTTCGACCTGACCGGTCCCACCATCTCGCACCACCTGAAAGTGCTGCGCGAGGCCGGTCTGGTCGAGTCCGATCGCCGCGGCACCTGGGTCTGGTACCGGGCGAACCGCCCGCGCATGGCCGCCCTCTCGGCTGTCCTGGACATCACGCCCGTCGCTTGAGTCAAACGCCGTCGGCGGCTGTGTCACCCAATGTTCATGATCACGAAGTTGCGGGGCTGAGCCGCCGCACTGTTTGATAACCGCGTGGTGATATCAGTTTCCGGTGATGCCCCGGTGGAGGTCGTGCGCCTGCTGGCCGACCCCGCCCGCGCCGCCATCGTCGACGTGCTCGCCGCGGGTCCCGCCTGCACCTGCCACCTCGTCGAGGACCTCGGTCTGACCCAGCCCAACGTCTCCAACCACCTGCGCGCGCTGCGCCACGCCGGAGTCGTCAGCGCCGAACCCCATGGCCGCTACACCTACTACCACCTCAACGCCGACGCCCTCGACGCCGCGGCCGCCCACCTTTCCGCGCTGGCGGCCCGTGCCCGTGCCGCCGCCGACAGCCGCCGGGAGTGCTGATGCCCGCCACTCTGGCCCACCGCCTGCTCGCCGAGTTCCTGGGGACCATGCTGCTGGTCACCGCCGTCGTCGGCTCCGGCATCATGGCCACCCGGCTGTCGCCGAACGACGTCGGCCTGCAGCTGCTCGAGAACTCGACGGCGACGGTGTTCGCCCTCGCCGTGCTGATCCTGATCCTCGGACCCCTGTCCGGAGCTCACTTCAACCCGGTGGTGACCGTCGCGGCATGGTGGTCGGATCGTCATGGCCGCGCAGGGCTTCCGGGCAGCCACGTCGGCCCGTACATCGTGGCCCAGACCTGCGGCGCGATCGCCGGATCGATGCTGGCCAACGCCATGTTCGGGGTTGCGCAGGGCCTGTCGGCCACCGGACGTGACGAGCCGCGACTGTGGCTGGGCGAGGCCGTCGCGACCGCCGGTCTGCTGCTGCTCGTCCTCGCGCTGATCCGCACCGGCCGGGCCGCGCTGGCCGCCCCGGCCGTGGCTGCCTACATCGGCGCGGCGTACTGGTTCACCAGCTCCACGAGCTTCGCCAACCCCGCCGTCACCATCGGCCGCGCGTTCACCGACACCTTCGCCGGCGTCGCGCCGGCCTCGGTTCCGGGATTCGTCGCGGCGCAGGTCGTCGGGGCGCTGATCGGCGTCGGCCTGGCGCTCGCCCTGTACCCCGCCTCGGCCGGCACGGTGACGGCCGCCGAACCCGCACCGCAGCAGCCGGCCCGCGCCGAGACGGCCGCCGCCGCGCGGTGACCGCGGCCCCGCTGCACTCGACGGCATCGGGTGGGCGACACGTCGAGCAAGAACCGACTCAGGGAGAACCAGGATGACCGAGACCAAGCCCAGCGTGCTGTTCGTGTGCGTGCACAACGCCGGCCGCTCCCAGATGGCCGCCGGGTGGTTGCGCCATCTCACCGGTGACGCCGTCGAGGTCCGGTCAGCGGGCTCCGCGCCCGCGGACCGGATCAATCCCGTCGCCGTCGAGGCGATGCGGGAGGTCGGCATCGACATCACCGGCCAGACGCCGAAGATCCTCACCCCGGCGGACTCCGCGGCCTCCACGGTGGTCGTCACCATGGGCTGCGGCGACGTCTGCCCCTACTTTCCCGGCCAGCGCCACGAGGACTGGAAGCTCGACGATCCCGCCGGACAGGGCATCGACGCGGTGCGCCCGATCCGCGACGAGATCCGCGGCCGGGTCCAGGCCCTCGTCGACGATCTGCTGCGCGGCGACTGACCGCGGCCCCTCCGGTGACCGCGGGCGGGCGATGTCGGGCTTCCGACGGCCCATCGACGCTGCCCAATTAGGGCAGGAATCAGGCACGCCCGATCCGCGGTTGCCGGCGATCGGTCAGCCGCAGCCCGACCCCCCGCACCGCGTCGATGGTGGCGCCCGTGCCTAGCTGGCGCAGCTTGTGCCGCAGCCGCTTGACCACGGACTGCACGTCGGACTTGCCGTCGAGGCCTTCGTCGCGCCATACCGTGCGGTGCAGTTCGGCGTAGCTCCAGACCCGGACCGGCTCGGTGGTCAGGCAGGTCAGCAGGTCGAGTTCGAGCCGGGTGAGGTCGACCTCACGGTTGCGGCAGCGCGCCGTGGCCCGGGTCGAGTCGATGACCAGGGAGGCGTCGACGGTCGCGGGCGGCGTCTCGGCACGCTGCTGGGCGGGCGCGATGAGCCGGCGCAGTTCGTCGAGGTCGGCCACCAGCAGCAGCGGTGCGATGCCGTCGAGTTGCTCGGCGAGCCGGATCCGTTCGTCCGGTGACGGCGCCACCGCTATCAGCAGCGGGAACGGTCCGCCGTCCGGATCGGACCGCGTCGCCGTTCTCGTGTCATCCTCGGT
Organism: Catellatospora chokoriensis; assembly: GCF_011297315.1. Taxonomy (NCBI): domain Bacteria; kingdom Bacillati; phylum Actinomycetota; class Actinomycetes; order Micromonosporales; family Micromonosporaceae; genus Catellatospora; species Catellatospora chokoriensis. Next base: position 165,703 of record NZ_JAAOTI010000003.1, on the reverse strand, counting down.
CACCGCAACCGCCCGGGATCGATGGGGCATGGTGCCCACTTTCGTCATGGCCCTGACAGTGATGGGCAAGCGTGCCGCTTACCTGGCAACCGTTAGCGACAAGTTGCTCACGTCAAGTTATTGATCGTCCTTTCTGCTCGATCATAGTGTCCAAACGGGCAACCGGCGTGACCCGCGCGGTTTTGTTTGGTGGGCATGGAGGGGGTTCGTCGGTTCGCTGTGTCACGACGGTTCCCCCTGCACCCTCACCGTGGCTCGTTTCAATCTGGGTCGTTCTGAGGGAGGTAGCACCGATGTTCAGACGTCCACCATGGCGGCGGCGCGCAGCCAGATCACTGGTCAGTGCCGGAGCGGCGATGATCCTCGCCGTGACCGGCGTGGCCGCGGCGGGCTCCGGCGCGCAGGCCGCGTCGGGGACCGGCACCGCCGTCGGCGACAAGATACGACCGGAGCTCGCCAAGCAGCTCCAGGCCAAGAGCGAGGGAGACTTCTGGATCCGGTTCACCGACCGGGCCGACCTCAGCAAGGCCAAGGACATCAAGGACTGGGCCCGGCGCGGCACCGCCGTCGCGGAGGCCCTGCGCAAGACAGCCGAGGTGAGCCAGGCCAAGATCCGGGCCGACCTCGACGCCGCGGGCGTGAAGTACCAGGCCTTCTGGGCGACCAACGCCATCAAGGTGAGCACCGGCTCGCTGGCCATGGTGCAGAAGTACGCCGCGCACGCCGAGGTCGAGGGCCTGTACGCCCCGATCGCCTACAAGGTGCCGGAGACCACCAAGGGCACCGACGAGCAGACCGTCAACGCCCTCGAATGGGGCATCGCGAACATCAACGCCGACGACGTCTGGTCCCAGTACGGCGTCAAGGGCGAGGGCATCACCATCGCCAACATCGACACCGGGGTCCAGTTCGACCACCCGGCGCTGGTCGCCTCCTATCGCGGCAACAACGGCGACGGCACGTTCGACCACAACTACAACTGGTTCAACGCGGCGGACACGTGTGACACGCCCTGCGACGACGACGGCCACGGCACGCACACCATGGGCACCATGGCCGGCGCCGACGGCGCGAACCAGATCGGCGTCGCCCCCGGGGTCAAGTGGATCGCCGCGAACGGCTGCTGCCCCAGCGACGCAGCGCTGGTGACCTCCGGCGAGTGGATGCTGGAGCCGACAGACCTCAACGGCCAGAACCCGAACGCCGCCAAGCGGCCGAACATCATCAACAACTCGTGGGGCACCGAGCTGCCCTCCAACGACCCGTTCATGGAGGACGTGACGCTGGCCTGGGCCGCGTCGGGCATCTTCGGGACCTGGTCCAACGGCAACAACGGCTCCGCGTGCCAGACCAGCGGCTCGCCCGGCAGCCGGATCAGCAACTACTCGACCGGCGCGTACGACGTCAACAACAACATCGCGGGCTTCTCGTCCCGGGGCACCGGGCAGAACGGCGAGATCAAGCCCAACATCTCGGCACCCGGGGTGAACGTGCGCTCCAGCGTGCCGGGTGACGGCTACGCCAGCATCAGCGGCACCTCCATGGCCGCGCCGCACCTCGCGGGCGCGATCGCGCTGCTGTGGTCGGCGGCCCCGGCGCTGGTCGGTGACATCGACGCGACCCGCGCGCTGCTCAACGGCGCCGCGATCGACAAGGCCGACAGCCAGTGCGGCGGCACCGCGGCCGACAACAACGTCTACGGCGAAGGCCGGCTTGACGCGCTCGTGCTGCTCAACTCCGCCCCGATCGGCGACACCGGCACGCTGGCCGGCACCGTCACCGACGCGTCCACCGGCAGCCCGCTGGCCGGCGCGACGGTGACCATCACCGGCTCGGTCGGCCGCGAGGTGACCACCGGTGCGGACGGCAAGTTCTCCACCCTGCTCCCGGTCGGTGACTACCAGGTCGCCGTGGCGGCGTTCGGGTACACCGGCGCGACCCGGTCGGCGACCCTCACCGACGGCGCGACCACGACCGTCGACGTGGCGCTGAGCCCGGTGCCCAGTGTCAACGTCAGCGGTTCGATCACCGATGGCTCCGGGCACGGCTGGCCGCTGTACGCGAAGGTCACCGTGGAAGGCCCGTCGGGCGTCTACGACCACACCACTCCGGTCAACGGCCGCTACACCGTCAAGCTGCCGGCCGGGGCGACCTACAACCTGAAGGTCGAGACGCTGTACCCGGGCTACCAGACCGTGACCAAGCAGGTCGTGGTCGGCTCGGGCAACGTCACGGCGAACGTCTCCGTGCCGGTCGACGCCACCAAGTGCACGACGGCGCCCGGCTACCACTACGGCTCGGACGGCGAGTACGAGACCTTCGACGGCACGACCGTGCCGGCCGGCTGGTCCGTGGTGGACAACGCGGGCACCGGCCAGGTCTGGAAGTTCACCGACGACGGCAACCGCGGCAACCTCACCGGCGGCAGCGGCAACTTCGCCATGATCGACAGCGACGACTACGGGATCGGCGGGGCGCAGGACAGCTCCCTGGTCAGCCCCGTGGTCAACCTGACGGCCGTCACGGCTCCGGTCATCCGCTTCAACCAGGACTTCAACCAGCTCGGCTCCGACCGGGCCGACGTCGACCTGAGCCTCGACGGCGGTGCCACCTGGAGCAACGTGCTCCGGCAGGCGGCCGACTTCCGCGGGCCGCGCACGACCGAGATCGCGATCCCGCAGGCCGCGGGCAAGGCACAGGTCCAGGTCCGCTTCCACTACTACGACGCGTCGTACGAGTGGTGGTGGGAGGTCGACAACGTGCTGATCGGCAGCCAGGTCCTCTGCGCTCCGGTCGACGGCGGCCTGGTGGTCGGCAACGTCCGCGACAAGAACGACAGCAGCTACGTCAACGGCGCGACCGTCACCAGCGACGCCAAGCCGGCCGAGAAGGCCGTCACCGCGGCCACCCCGGACGACCCGGCGCTGGAGGACGGCTTCTACTGGCTGTTCTCGTCGCTGACCGGCACGCACCCGTTCACCGCGCGGGCCGGCAACTACGTCAGCCTGACCAAGCAGGTCGACGTGCAGCCCGACTGGGCGACCGCGGCGAACTACGCGCTCGCGGCAGGCCAGCTGAAGGTGTCCCCGGCCGCGGTCAGCGCGACGGTCCAGATGCCCACCGGCAAGGCGGCCAAGACGTTCACGGTGACCAACACCGGCGGGGCGCCGGTCGAGGTCGAGTTCAGCGAGCGCGAGGGCGGGTTCGAACTGCAGCGGGCCGACGGCTCGCGTACCACCAAGCAGGAGGTCCTCGGCAGCGCCGGGGCGCCTGAGCAGCGGCTCGACGCACCGACGTCGTTCGCGGCGAACGCGGCGTCCGGCAAGTCGGCGAACGTGGCGTCCCCCGCGGTCGGCCCGCAGGCCGAACCGTGGACGGACATCGCCGACTACCCGGCCAACGTGATGGACAACCGGGTGGTGACCCTCGACGGCAAGGTCTACTCGATCGCGGGCGGCAACGGGTCGGCCTCCACGACGAAGAACTTCGTCTACGACCCGGTCGCCCAGACCTGGACGGCGATCGCCGACCTGCCCGGGGCCCGCAACGCCATGACCGTGGGCGTCGTCGGCGGGAAGATCATCGCGACCGGCGGCTGGGGCGACTCCGGCCCCGATGCCGGCACCTGGTCGTACGACCCGGCGGCGAACACCTGGACGGCGAAGGCCGCCAACCCCGCGCCGCGGTCCGCGGCCGGGCAGGCGGTCGCCGACGGCAAGCTGTACGCCATCGGCGGTTGCACCACCGCCGCCTGCACCCCGATGTCGAACGACGTGGTCCGCTACGACCCCGCCACCGACACCTGGACGGCCGTGGCCGACTACCCGAAGTCGGTGGCGTTCGCATCCTGCGGCGGGATCGACGGCACGGTCTACTGCACCGGCGGCAACGACGGATCCGCCGCGCAGAAGGCCGGCTACGCCTACGACCCGGGCGCCGACTCGTGGACGCCCATCGCCGACGCGCCGACCGACAACTGGGCCAGCTCGTTCGCCGTCGCCAGCGGCAAGCTGCTGGTGGTCGGCGGGTCGCAGGGCGGGGCCATCACCAACGCGGGCTTCGCCTACGACCCGGCCCTCAACTCGTGGTCCAACCTGCCCAACGCCAACACCGCGCGCTACCGCGGCGGCGCGGCATGCGGCTTCTACAAGATCGGAGGTTCGTCGGGCAACTTCAGCGCGATGCCCGACAGCGAGGTGCTGCCGGGTCTGGAAGGTTGCGCCGAAGCGGCCGCCGACGTCAGCTGGCTGACGCTCGACAAGACCGCCGTCACGCTGGCGCCGGGCGCGAAGGTCGTCGTCACCGTCACCATGACGGCGAACGTGGACCAGCCAGGCACGTACACCGCCTCGGTCGGGATCAAGGAGAACACGCCGTACTCGGTGTCGCCGGTGGCCGTCACGATGACCGTGACACCGCCGAAGACCTGGGGCAAGCTGCTGGGCACCGTCACCGGGACCAGTTGCCAGGGCGTGGGCTCGCCGATCGTCGGCGCGGTGGTCCAGGTCGACTCGTGGGCGAACTCGTACACGTTCGCCACCGACGCCCAGGGCAAGTACGCCTACTGGATGGACCGGCGCAACAACCCGCTGACGCTGATCGTCGCCAAGGACGGCTGGAAGCCCCAGACCCGCCAGACGAGGATCAACACCAGCACGCCCACGGTGGAGGACTTCGCACTGTCTCCCATCCGGTGTTGACGGCTGACCGCTAGCTGATCCGGCCCGCCTGGTCGCCGACCAGGCGGGCCGGACCATGTCCGGGGCGGGCGCGCCCGGCGGTATGCCGTGGCGAACGCGCAACGCCGGCAGGGATCAGGCCGAGGCGAGCCGGAAACCCACGCCGCGGACCGCGTGGACCGTCACCGAGGCGTTCAGCCGGGCGAGTTTGCGCCGCACCCGCCGCACCACCGAGTGCATGTCGGACCCGCGGCCGAGGTGTTTGTTGCCCCATACCTCAAGGTGCAGCCGCTCGTAGGTCCAGACCTGGCCGGGCGTCTCGGTCAGGCAGATCAGGAAGTCGTGTTCCAGGCGGGTCAGGTCGACCTCCCGGTCGCGCCAGCGCAGCATCCGGCGGTCGGAGTCGACGGCCAGGTCGGTCGAGGGCGTCGGGGTGGGCTCCATGGCGCGCACCGGCGCGGGCAGGACCGGGGGAGGGGCGGCGACGGCGGGCGGCCCGGGCACGCCGAGGAATTCGCGGGCCTGCTCGACGCTGGACACGATCAGCAAGGCCGGGCTGCCGCCGAGCGTGCGGGCCAGGTGGCGGCGCTCGGCGGGAGAGGACGCGATGCCGATGACCAGGGAGGCGACCGGAATTCCCCGCATCTGCCCACCCCTCCGGTTCTCCGTGTTTGCGCGTGATTTCCATGCTGCCGACCGATAGATCCGCAATCGGTGCCCTGACCTTAGCGGCAGAGCCTCGTGATGGAAATATTCACCGCCATGATTCTCGGTGCGGGCGTGCCGGCGGTCCGGGGCGCGTCACCGGATACGGCGAACGGGAGGTGTGCAAGCCCTCGGCTTGTCCCTCCCGCGGTTCCAGTCTAACGGACGCGCACCCCGTGCCGAATCGGCCCGAATGACGATCTTTGTGCGCTGAGACGCACATATGCTCGTCACTCAACCCCATTCGCCACTCACCGGGGAGCACTGTGCCTGACGCACGAACGCAGGAGATCGCCAGCGAACAGCAGGTCGTCGACCGGGTCTACGACCGGTCCGACGCCATGCGCGCCCAGGCCGAGCAGCTGGCCCGCGAGGGTCACGGCCGGGCCGCCGCCGGGCCCGCCGGCGGACTCGTGGAACGCGACGCGATGGTCCACCACGCGGCGGGCAAGCTGCGGGCGCTGGACGCCGAAGCCGAAGGGCTCGTCTTCGGCCGGCTCGACTTCGACGACGGCGAGACCTACCACATCGGGCGGCTCGGCGTACGCGACGAGAACCGTGAACCGCTCCTGATCGACTGGCGGGCGCCCGCCGCGGCGGCGTTCTACCGGGCCACGCCCGGCGAACCGCTCGGCGTCGTCCGTCGCCGCGTCATCATCAGCCGCGGCCGCGAGGTCGTCGACCTCGACGACGACCTGCTGTCCCCGGACGACGCCGGCGAGCTGCGCGTGCTCGGTGAGGGTTCACTGCTCGCGGCGCTGCAGCGCGCCCGCGGGCCGCAGATGCGCGACATCGTCACCACCATCCAGCGCGAGCAGGATGAGGCGATCCGGGCGCCCGCCCGCGGCGTCACGCTCATCACCGGCGGGCCCGGCACCGGCAAGACGCAGGTCGCGCTGCACCGGGCCGCGTACCTGCTCTACACCGACCGAGGCCGGTTCGCCGACGGCCGGGTGCTGGTCGTCGGGCCGTCCACCGTATTCACCAACTACATCAGCCGGGTGCTGCCCGCCCTCGGCGAGGACAGCATCCACCTGCGCGCCATCGGCGAACTCGTCGAAGGGGTGACCGCCACCCGCCGCGATGCCGCGCCGGTGGCCGAGATCAAGGGCAGCACCCGCATGGACGCGGTGCTGGCCGAGCTGATCTGGCAGGCTCCGCCGACCGCACCGGACCAGCTGAAACTGGTGTACGCGGGCCAGGTCCTCAAGCTCGGGCCCGCCGGCCTGGCCGCCGTTCGCGAGCGGGTCCGCACCACTGCCACGGCATCCGGCACACTGCCCAACGCCGCCCGGCCCGTCGCCGCCAAGGCCCTGCTGGAGGCGCTGTGGGCTGCGGTCGACGGCGAGCACCTGGATCGGGAGCTGTTCACCGACGACGTCGGCGACCGGCCCGAGTTACGGCGCTTCCTGGCCGCGTGGTGGCCCCCGCTGACCCCGGCGGCCGTGCTGGCGTGGCTCGGCGACGCCGACCGGGTCCGCGGCGTGCTCGGCGACGCGGCGGCCGATGTCCTCGCGGCGTCGTACCGCGGTGGCGGCGACTGGTCGATCGACGACGTGCCGCTGCTCGACGAGCTCACCGAGCTGCTCGGCGAGCCGCCCGCCACCCCGAAGGCGCCCGTCGAGCCCGCCCGGCTGCGGGAACTGACCATGGGCCCGCAGCTGGTGGACACCTTCGTGGTCAGCCTCGGGCTGCACGACGGCTGGAGCCTGTACGCGCCCGGCCTGCCCACCCCGATGGCCGTCGCCGGGCAGTCGATCGACAACGACGCGACCGCACAGGCGCAGCGCTGGGCCGCGGCGATCATCCTGCGCGAGGGGCACCAGGTGGTCAGCTGGATCGACGGGTACGACCCGTACGGCGAGGACGGGTACGTGCCGGTGCTGGCCGAGCCGCTGCCGGTCGCCGAGGTGGACGACGAGCCGGCCACCTGGGACGACTACGCGCACGTGATCCTGGACGAGTCCCAGGACCTGTCGCCGATGGAGTGCCGGATGATCGCGCGCCGGGCGGCGTACGCGTCGATGACGATCGTCGGGGACCTCGGCCAGGCGACCCATCCGCTGGCCGCCGCGTCGTGGCGGGAGCTGCTGGCGCGACTCGACCGGCGCGACGCGCGGATGCTGGACCTGCGCACCGGCTACCGGGTGCCGCAGGCGCTCGCGGACTTCGCGGCGCGGGCACTCGCCCCGGGCATCGCGCCGACCCGGTCCTACCGGCCCGGGGGAGAGCTGTCGGTGCGGCAGGTCGACGACCTCGCCGCGGCCGTACGCGAGGCCGTGCGCCGCGCGCCGAGCGAGGGCAGTGTCGCGGTCGTCGCGGCCGATCACCTGATCGAGGCGCTCGCGCCGGCCGTGGACGCGCCGCACGTCACGCTCGTGCCCGCTGGCCTCGTCAAGGGCCTCGAATACGACCACGTGATCGTGGCGGAGCCCGCCGAGATCGTGGCCGCCGAACCGCGGGGGCAGCAGCGGCTGTACGTCGTGCTGACCCGCGCGGTCGCCCGACTGGAGGTCCTGCACCGCGAACCGCTGCCGGCCGTCCTGGGCGAAACCGGCCGGTAGTCGCCAGGCTTGCCCTGCTCGCAGCCCGCCCGATGTTAGGAAGGGCACCTTCTACAACGCGAAGCGTCAAGAAGGTGCCCTTCCTTTGAACTAGTCGGTGCCGGATTCCATGGCGGCGTTGTCGAGGAGTTCGTCGTCGCCGGGGGCGTGGCCGCGGGAGGCGATGGTGTCGGCGCCGCCCTCGGGCAGGACGCCGATCAGCTGGTGCGGGCCGGGCTGGACGGCGGCGGTCACCTGCAGGTGCGAGCCGCCGCCGACGATGCCGAGCTGCGCGTACTGCTCCAGCTTGGACCGCGAGTCGGCGATGTCGAGGTTGCGCATGGTCAGCTGGCCGATGCGGTCGACCGGGCCGAACGCGGAGTCCTCGGTGCGCTCCATGGACAGCTTGTCCGGGTGGTAGCTGAGCGAGGGGCCGGTCGTGTCGAGGACGGAGTAGTCCTCGCCGCGCCGCAGCCGCAGCGTCACCTGGCCGGTGATCGCCGAGCCGACCCAGCGCTGCAGCGCCTCGCGCAGCATCAGCGACTGCGGGTCGAGCCAGCGGCCCTCGTACAGCAGCCGGCCCAGGCGGCGGCCGTCGTTGTGGTACGCCGCGACGGTGTCCTCGTTGTGGATCGCGTTGACCAGGCGCTCGTACGCGGCGTGCAGCAGCGCCATGCCCGGCGCCTCGTAGATGCCGCGGCTCTTGGCCTCGATGATCCGGTTCTCGATCTGGTCGGACATGCCCAGGCCGTGCCGGCCGCCGATGGCGTTGGCCTCCAGCACCAGGTCGACGGCGGAGCCGAACTCCTTGCCGTTGATGGTCACCGGGCGGCCCTGCTGGAAGCCGATCGTGACGTCCTCGGGCTCGATCTCCACGGTGCTGTCCCAGAACCGCACGCCCATGATCGGCTCGACGATCTCGATGCCGGTGTCGAGGCGTTCGAGTGACTTGGCCTCGTGGGTCGCGCCCCAGATGTTGGCGTCGGTGGAGTATGCCTTCTCGGTGCTGTCGCGGTAGGGCAGGTCCCGGGCGAGCAGCCACTCGGACATCTCCTTGCGGCCGCCGAGTTCGCTGACGAACTGGGCGTCCAGCCACGGCTTGTAGATCCGCAGCGAGGGGTTGGCCAGCAGTCCGTAGCGGTAGAACCGCTCGATGTCGTTGCCCTTGAAGGTCGAGCCGTCGCCCCACACCTGCACACCGTCGTCGAGCATGGCCCGCACCAGCAGCGTGCCGGTCACGGCGCGGCCGAGCGGGGTGGTGTTGAAGTAGGCGCGGCCGCCGGACCGGATGTGGAACGCGCCGCAGGCGAGGGCCGCGAGCCCTTCCTCGACGAGCGCGGCGCGGCAGTCGACCAGCCGGGCGATCTGCGCGCCGTAGGCGGTGGCGCGGCCGGGCACCGAAGCGATGTCCGGTTCGTCATATTGGCCGATATCTGCGGTATAGGTGCACGGAATCGCACCCTTTTCGCGCATCCACGCGACAGCTACTGAGGTGTCGAGACCGCCGGAAAAGGCGATTCCGACGTGATCACCGACAGGAAGGGACGTTAGCACCTTGGACACCTGCAAAGTATATGCACACCGCCGTATGACTATGCAAGCCGACTCGGTTGAGTGAGTCGCAGGCCTCATCTCCCGCCGGCCGTCCGGCGATTGCGGCGACCGGCCCGGCTGTCACCCCGGTCCGGTCTAGCCTTTGAACGGGGGTCGAGCGAGGGCTGGTGATGGGGATGTCGCAGGCGCGGCTGGCACTGCTCGATGGCAGCACCTTCTTCACCACCAACGGCCTGGGCGACACCGACGGACTCGAGGACGGCCTGTACTTCGCCGACACCCGGCACCTGTCGACCTGGCGGCTGACCATCGACGGCGCCGAGTTCCACCTGCTCAGCGTCGACACGCCGCAGTACTACTCGGCCCGGATCCACGCGACCCTGCCCTCGGTCAGCGTCGGGGTGAACCCGACCCTGTCGCTGCGGCGCGAACGCATCGTCGCCACCGGTGTGCATGAGGACCTGCACCTGGAGAACTACAGCGACGAGGAGCGGGAGCTGACCCTGGAACTGGCCCTGGGCGCGGACTTCGCCGACGTCTTCGAGGTCAAGGACCAGAAGATCGGCTCCAGGCAGGTGACCACCACCGTCGACACCGACACGATCACCGTCGGGTATCGCCACGACGGCTTCACCCGGGCCACGAAGATCGTCTTCACCGAGCCCGGCATCCTCCACCCGGCGGGTGTGCGCTGGGCGATCCGGCTGCCCGCCCGCGGCACCTGGTCCACCTGTATCGACGTGACCTGCACCGACAACGACGGCGAGCACGAACTGCGGGTGGGACACGGCGGGTTCGGCCTGCTGCAGCCGGACATGCCGCAGACGATGCAGCAGTGGCTGGACGACGCTCCCGTCCTGCACACGATGTTCGACCCGGCGCGGCACGCATACCGGCACGCGCTGATGGACCTGGCCGCGCTGCGCTTCCACCCCCTGCGCGGCATGGAGCACTCGGTGCCGGCCGCCGGAGCGCCCTGGTTCATGGCACTGTTCGGCCGGGACAGCCTGATCACCGCCTACCAGGCGCTGCCGTTCCACCCGCGGCTCGCCGCCACCACCCTGGAAGCCCTGGCCATGGTCCAGGCGACCGGGTCCGACGACTTCCGCGACGCCGACCCGGGCAAGATCCCACACGAGCTGCGGCACGGCGAGCTGACCTTCTGCGGCCGAACCCCGCACAGCCCCTATTACGGCACGCACGACGCGACCCTGCTGTTCCTCATCCTGCTCGACGAATACGAGCGGTGGACCGCCGACACCGGCCTCATCCAGCGCCTGGAACCGGCCGCGCGCGCCGCCGTCGCCTGGATGCGGGGGCCTGGCGATCCCGACGGCGACGGCTACCTCGAATACCGCACCCGGTCCCCGCAGGGTCTGGTCAACCAGTGCTGGAAGGACTCCTGGAACTCGATCATGTTCGCCGACGGGAAGGTCGCCGACCCGCCGATCGCCACCTGCGAGATCCAGGGGTACGCCTACGACGCGCGGATGCGCACCGCGCGCCTGGCCCGTGAGGTCTGGCACGACCCAGGGCTCGCCGACCAGCTCGAACAGGAGGCGGCCGCGCTGCGGCAGCGGTTCAACGCCGACTTCTGGATCGCCGGGCGCGGCCACTTCGCGCTCGCCCTCGACGGCGGCAAACGCCAGGTCGACGCGGCCACCTCGAACATCGGACACCTGCTGTGGAGCGGCATCGTCGACGACGAGCACGCCGAGGCCACCGTCGCGCTGCTGCTCGACTCCAAGATGAACTCCGGCTGGGGGGTGCGGACCATGTCCAGCGCCGACCACGGCTACAACCCGATCGAGTACCACAACGGCACGGTCTGGCCGCACGACACCGCGCTCATCGCCGAGGGCCTGCGCCGCTACGGCCACCGCGAGCAGGCCGCCGAACTCGGGGTCAAGCTGCTGGAGGCCGCGGCCGCGTTCGGCTACCGGCTGCCCGAGGTCTTCGCGGGATTCCAGCGCAAGGGCGACAAGCCGGTGGAGTACCCCACGCCCTCCTCGCCGCAGGCCTGGTCGGCGGGATCGGTGCTGCTGGTGCTGCGCACCCTGTTCGGCCTCGACGTCGAAGACGGGACGCTGCGCTGGGCGGCGCGCCCCGCGGGGTTCGACGGCCCGATGCGCTTGGAGAACGTGCCTGTCCGCGGGCGGCGGCACACCGTCGAGATCTGACCCGACGGACTCGCGCACCGCTGCCGACGGGGCGGCTGCCGCGGCAGCCGCCCCGTCGAATGTCGAGCTCAGGTGGCGGGCGCGTCGATCTCGCCGCGCCAGGCGCCCGTCTCGTGCCCGAGGTCCTCGATGAACTCCTTGAAGCCCTCGACGTCGGCCTTGACCTGGCGACTGTCCACGCCGATGGCGCTGCCGAGGCTCTCCACGAAACCCTCCGGTTCCCAGTCCAGCTGGACGGTCACCCGGGTGTCGTCGTCGGTCAGGCGCTGGAACGTGACGACTCCGGCGTGGTGCATCTCGCCGCCGACGCTCTTCCAGGCGATCCGCTCGTCCGGATGCTGCTCGGTGATCTCGGTGTCGAACTCCCGCACCGCCCCGGCGACGTCGACCACCCAGCGGCTGTGCGTCTCATCGATCTGCCTGACCGACTCCACGCCCTTCATGAAGTGCGGGAACGACTCGAACTGGGTCCACTGGTTGTAGGCCGTGCGGACCGGTACGTGCACGTCGACGGACTCGGTAACGGTGCTCATCAAGTTCCTCCTCGACAAATCAGGTCAAAAGACGGCTACCCCGATCGCGTCCCGGCAAACCGCGGACCCGTCAGGCCGCCGGCCAGGAGCCGGTGATGTCGTCGGCCACCTCGTGCAGCAACCGCAGGAACGTCGCCACCATGGGTGTGACGCCGTGGTCGGCCGCGGTCACGGCGTAGAGGCTGCGGCTCAGCTCCGACCTGGCCAGTCCGCGGTGGACGGTGCCGGGCAGATGGGTCAGTGCCAGGCGCGACACCAGCGCGACCCCGACGCCCGTGGCCACGAACGCCTGCGCGACGTCGTAGGACTCCGTCTCGAACCGCACCCGGGGCACGAACCCGGCCGCGGCGGCGGCCCGGTCGAACTGGGCGCGGGCCGCATGACCCGCCCGGATCGTCACCCACGCCTCGTCGCGCAGCCGCCCGAGATCGATCGCGGACGCCGAGGTGTCCCGTGCCAGCTCGTGGTCGTCCGGCAGCACGACCACCATGGGGTCGACGAGCAGGGGATGCAGCCGGACGTGGTCCGGCGGCACGGGCGGCCGATCCCACGCCGCGACGACCGCGACGTCCATCTCGCCCGCGGCGACCGCGGGAACACCGCGATCGGAGGTGATGTCCATGATCGACAGATCGGTGGCCGGATACCTGTGCCGCAGCGCGATGAGCGCGGGCGGCAGCACGTGCAGCGCGGCGGCCTGGAACGCGCCGATCCGCAGCCGCAGCGACAGCCGCCCCAGCAGACCGTCCAGGTCGGCCGCGGCCCTGGCGGTCGCCTCGTCGATGACCCGGCCGTGGCCGGCCAGCAGCATCCCGGCCTCCGTCAGCGCGGCGCCCCGGGGTCCGCGCCGCACCAGGCTCGCCCGGCAGTCCCGCTCGGCCTTGGCGACCTGTTGCGTCACCGCCGCGGGCGTCAGCCCGAGCGCCTGGGCGGCCGCCGCCAGCGACCCGTGCCGGTCGATCAGCGCGAACAGTCGCAGCGCGTCAGGTCCCAGTGGCATACACAAATCTTAAGTCAGGCCACGTGATCTTTAACTTCTCTGAACACGTATTCCTTGCCATCGTGGAGGCATGCCCACGCACCTTCCGCTGTTCATCGGCACCACCTGGCTGCTCGCCATGCTGCCCGGCGCCGGGCAGGCGCTCATGCTGCGCCAGACCCTGCACGGCGGACCCCGCGCGGCCTGGGCCAGCATCGCCGGCACCTGCACCGGTCTGCTCACCTGGACCGTCGCCGCCGCCGCGGGGCTGTCAGCCGTGCTGCTGGCCAACCCGCACGCGTACATCCTGCTGCGACTGGCCGGCGGTGTCGTGCTCGCCCTGCTCGGCGTCAGCACGCTGCGGGCCATGCGCCGGCCGCCGGCGGCCGGCCCGGCGCCGTCATCCGAGATCGACGCGCGAGGCCGCTGGGGCGCGTACACCGCCGGACTGGCCACCAACCTCGGCAACCCCAAAGCCGGGGTCTTCGCCGTCTCCCTGCTGCCCCAGTTCGTCACCCACGACGGGCCGGTGTTCGCCTCGAGCGTCGCCCTCGGCGCGCTCTGGGCACTGGTCACCGCCGGCTGGTACGTCCTGTTCACCTGGGCGGTCAACCGCGGGCGTGCTCTCGTGTCGAAGCCGGCCGTCCACCGCAGGCTGCAGCTGCTCACCGGTGGCACGCTCGTGTGCCTCGGCGCGGCGGTGGCGCTGGGTGCGTGAGTCCCCACCGGGTCGGCCCGGCGTCGGCGGCGGCAGCACGACGGCGGCCACGGCCGCTGTGCCCAGCACCGCGGCGCTGAACGCGTACAGGGCTGTGTCCAGTCCGGCGAGCGCCACGACTGCCGGGGCGATCAGCGCGCCGACGACCGCTGCCGTGGAATCACCGGCGTAGAAGGCGGCCGAGACCCGGCCGAGCACCTCGTTCGGCGTCGACGCCTGTATCCGGTGTCCGGTGACGATCTGTGCCACCGCCCCGGGCACCCCGCAAACCGTCACGGCGATGACGGCGGCCTGCGGCGTCGTCGCCGTGAACATCGCCAAGAAGCAGAACCCGACCGCCGCGTAGGCGATCGTGAGGACCGCGCGGGTCGCATACCGCGAGATCAGGGTCTTGCTGATCGCGGATCCGCACAGGTAGCCGACGCCCAGGCCGGCGATGAGGTGGCCCAGGGTCTGGCCGGAGGCGTGGAGCCGGTCGGCGACGAAGGGGATCAGCAGCGCGGTGAGCGAGGCGTTGGCGGTCCAGTAGATCCCGCTGGTCGTCAGCAGCCCCCGCAGCAGGGGAGTGCGGATGATGTGACGCACCCCTGCGCGCAGCTCGGCGGTGACCCGTCGGGTGGCCCGGCGCGGCGGCGCGACCGGGATGACGGTGATGGTCATGACGATCGCGGCGGCGGCGAGGTAGCTCGCGACGTCGACGAGGACGACGGCCTGGAACCAGCCCCGGGCCACGAGGAAGGTGCCCAGCAGTGGACCGAGCATCCGGAAGGCGCTGTTGACGAAGGCCGACAGGGCATTGGCCGAGGCGAGGTCGGCTTCACCGGCCACGACGGCGGGTGTCACGGCCGCGAGCGCGGGCCGCAGGAAGCAGACCGCGACGCTCTCCACGAGCAGGCCCACGTGGATGAACGCCACGCGATCGGGTGCCGTGGCCAGTGCCATCAGCGCCACGCCCGCCGCGCTCGCCAGGTTGGCGACGACGATGATCTTCCTGCGGTGCCACCGGTCGGTCACCACGCCCGCCCACGGCCCGACCGCCACCGCGGGCAGGGCCTGGACGGCCAGGGCGAGTCCGGTCGACATCGCCGAGCCGGTCAGTAGGAAGGCCTGCAGCGGCACCGCCATCACCAGCAGCCAGGAACCGAAGGAGTCGACTGTGGAGGCTGCCCACAGGCGCCGGAAACTCGGGTTGCGCAGCACGTTCGGCCACATGGCTGCCGACCATATTCTCAGGAAACACTATGTGGCAATATCTGTCGTGTGAGGATAGAAGATCTCGGCACCCGGTTCCGCATACGCCGTACAGCGGCCGGTCGCACGATCGCCTCGGTCGCCGCGGATGCCGGACTGTCCGTGCCCTACATCGCCAACCTGGAGAACGGGCGCGGAAACCCGACGCTGTCCGCGGTGAGCAATCTCGCGGCCGCGCTCGGCGCGACGCTGATCGTGGAGCTCGCCGAAGGCGATCGACCGGTGGTGGAAGCACCTGCCGCACTGCCCGACTCTCTGTTGCAGTTCTCGCGGTCCGCGCGCTTCTCGACCGAGGCCGCGCGCATGGCGGAAGCCGCCAAGTCGCCCGAGACATCGATGCGGGAACGCCTGCTGCATGCCATGGCCGGGCTGGGCTCGCTGGCGACCCGGCCGCTGGCGGAGCCGGATTGGCACCGGATCCTCGACGCCGCCGTGCTGACCACGCGCGCCTGATCCCGGTTATCCTGCGACGATGCCGGGTGCTGCGAACCGTCCGCTGCTGTTCCTCGACGTCGACGGACCACTGCTTCCGTTCGGCATGCCCGCCGCGCCGCAACGGTCCGCAGCACCCCCGCAGCCCGGCGTGAACCCGTTGCTGGCCCGGCTCGACCCCGAGCACGGGCGCGCGCTGTCGCGGTTGCCGTGCGACCTGGTCTGGGCCACGACCTGGATGGACGAAGCCAACAAGGTGATCGCGCCGCGACTCGGGTTGCCGGAACTGCCCGTCGTGACCTGGCCCGACGAGGACGATGCGGACATCCGGCTGCACTGGAAGACCCGCGGCCTGGTCGGCTGGGCGGCAGGTCGGTCGTTCGTCTGGGTCGACGACGAGATCACCGAAGCGGATCGCGATTGGGTGTCCGCACACCACCCAGGGCCGGCGCTGCTGCACCGCGTGGACGCGCGCACCGGTCTCACCGCTGCCGACTTCGCTGTCGTCGGCCGTTGGCTGACCGGGCTCTGATCGTCCGGTCATACGCTTCGGTGTTTCCGTTGTCGGAATGCCGTCGTGCCGTTGTGGGGGCTCTGTCCGGGTGCCACAGTGCGTTGGCCTGCGGCGGTGTTGCCCCGGGCGTTGCGGTAGCACGGTGGAGGAACAGTGAGTTTCACAAAGGACGACGGCCCGGCGCCGGCCGGGTTCACGGCCGCGTTGCAGGCCGGCGGTTACGGGATGCCCGATCCGTCGGTGGCCGGTCACGGGCACGCGCACGGCACGGACGGCGTGTCGACGTCGGTGCGCACCGCGGTGCACCGCGGGCGGGAGATCCGGATCGAGACCACATACAAGATCACGATTGATGGCAAGCCGCTGGAGGGCGGCCTTGAGGTCCTCGACAACGGCGCGGTGCACTATCACGGGCTGCCGCAGTACGCGCTGCCGTCGGCGATCGACATGTGCAAGCGGGTGCTGGACTACTTCGGCACCGAGCCGCCGGCCGTCGACGAGCTCGGCTGCCTGCTCGGCGAGCACGGCGAGCACTGCGGCAACGGCACCACCTGCTGCGTGGACGACAAGGACCACGAGCACGGCACCGACCACCAGCACGGCACCGACCACGAGCACGGTGAGCAGCCGCAACCGGCGGCACCCGTCCCGGCGCAGCCGCAGCAGTCCCACGACCACGGCCAGCACCAGCACCAGGGGGAGGGTCACCAGTGACCGCCGTCCGCGCTGACATCCAGAACTCCGACACCGCGCGCGAGCGGTTCCTCGCCGGTGTCGTCGCGCTCAACGCCGAACAGTCCGGCTACACGACCTCGCAGCTCAACCAGCTGCTGTCGCCGTCGGTTCCGGGTTTCCGCCTGTACGGCGTGGACCAGCAGCTGACCACCTGGGACCTGTTCGTGCTGTGGCACTTCGTGGCGATGCAGATGCCCAGCAGCCCGACCCGCCCGATGCGCAACCTCGCCCACGGCGGGCCGATCTTCCTGCCCTGGCACCGGATGTTCCTGCTGCGCCTGGAGCAGCAGATCCAGCGGGTCACCGGCGATCCGGAGGCCGGTCTGCCGTACTGGGACTGGACGGTCGACGGCGGCCTGCCCGCCGACCAGCAGCACACCAGTTCGCTGTGGGGCGCGGCGGCGCTGGGCGACGCGCGAGGTGACGTGGTCAGCGGCCCGCTGGCCGCGATGCGGGTGCGGCTGATGGGCTACGGCACGCAGCTGTGGTCGGTCGCGCCGCGCCCGCTGCAGCGCAACGCCGGCACCGACACGGACGTGCCCGGCCTGCCCGTCGCCGATGACGCCAAGTGGGTCCTGGAGGACGGGCTGGCCTACGACAGCGCGCCGTGGGACGTGAGCTCCGACGGGTTCCGCAACCGGGTGGAGGGCTGGCTCGACCCGCGCCGGGTGGGCCAGGCGGGCAGCCCGCAGATGCACAACCGGGTGCACGTGTGGGTCGGCGGTGACATGGGCCCGGGCACCTCGCCCAACGATCCGCTGTTCTACCTCAACCACTGCAACGTGGACCGGTTGTGGGAGGCGTGGCTGACCCGTCGCGGGCGCAGCTACTCCCCGGGCGACGGCGACGAGCAGGTGCCGAGCGGGCAGGGCCTGAACGACACGATGGTCACGTTGCTCGGCGACCCGCTGACGCCCGCGCAGGTGCTCGACGCGTCCGCGTGGTACGCCTACGACTCGCTCGGGTAGGCGACGTGCGATGGCGCGGCTGGGATCAGCCGCGCCATCGCACGTTCCTCGGTGACCCCGCGGTCAGGCGAAGTCGAACAGGGGTGGGAACGCCAGCACGACGATCCAGGCCCAGGCCGCGTACACCACGAGGTAGCGGGTCTGCCAGTGCTCCATCTTGCCGAAGGGCAGCCGGCCGCGGACGAAGCCGAGGAACAGCCACGCCGACCAGGACAGGTTGGCCAGCAGGACGAGGTTCTCGCCGAGTGCGGCCGTCTTGTTGGCGGTGAACCCGAACTCGGTGATCCGGCCGGTGATCGCCGCCAGCACCAGCACGTCGATGACGAGCGCGGTGACCACGAGGGCGAGCTGCAGCTTGTCGAAGACGCCGGGCTTGGCCGCGGGGTCGCGGGCCGAGATGGCGTACAGCAGCAGGCCGAGCACCACGACCAGCAGCAGGTCGAAGATGATCAGCACGTCGCGCTCGACGTCGATGCCGTTGCTGGTCCAGACGATCGCGCCGAGCAGGACCAGCAGGGTGACCGTGAACAGCGGGGTGAACACCCGGGTCAGCACCGGCGCCATGTTCTCCACGACGCTCTGCTTGGCCTCCACGAGCCAGGCCGCGACCACGACCCCGGCCATGGCGCCGCAGGGCACCAGCCACTGCCCGACGAACGTCTCCGCGTTCACGCCGATGGCCGAGAAGGTGCCGACGGTGAACGCGGTCAGCACACCGCCGCCGAGGGCGATGAGCACGAAGTAGATGAACCATTCGCCGGTGAACCGGATGAAGTCCATCCGCCGCCGGTCGGACCGCCACTCGCCGCCGGTGTAGGCGACACCGACCACCAGCCACAGCGCGATCGGCAGGTGGATCATGGTGAGCACGATGGTCTGCGAGTCCATGGACATCGGGTACGCGTTGGCCGCCACCGCCCCGAGGGCGAACAGCGCGACCAGCACCCCGATGACGCCGGGGCTCACCCGTCGCCGCCACGCGAAGTAGGCCGCCAGCGGGGCCAGCGCGAACAGGCCGAAGTTACGCAGGTAGAAGCCGCCGTTGTTGTCGTCGGTGAAGTCGACGCCGAACAGGGCGGGCACCTTGAACGCCACCGCCGCGGCCACCGCGAAGGCGATCATGGTGGGCAGCTCGCGCCGCGTACGGGAGGTCGGCGTGCCGTCGCCGTCGCCGGTCAGCACCAGCTGCTTCCAGAGCCGCTCGGAGTGCTCCCGGGCGAACTCGCGGGACAGCTCGTCGAGGCTGCCCATGCGCTTGACGGCGATGAGGAACGCCTCGTCGCTGTGCAGGCCCGCCGCCGTGAGCTCGGCGATCCGGTCGCGCAGGTGGTCCTCCAGCTCCTCGGCGTCGGGCTGGTGCAGCTCGCGCCGTCGGCGCATGTAGGCGCGCCACTCGGCGATCTGCTTCTCGAGGTCGCTGTTGCTGTCGACGGTCATCCGGTCACGCCCCACGCGGGTGCGGGGATCGGGCGCAGCGACGCCCCGGCGTTCCACACCCCGCGCAGGGTGTCGACGACCGCGGCCCACTGGCGGCGCTGCTCAGCCAGCTCCTTCAGGCCTTGGTCGGTGATGCGGTAGTACTTGCGGCGCCGCCCCTCCGCCGGGGTCTGCCACGTCGACTCGACGTGACCCAGCCGTTCCAGCCGGTGCAGCAGCGGGTAGAGCAGGCCGTCGGTCCACTCGAGGTGGCCGCCGGACAGTTCGTTGACCTGTTTGAGGATCGCGTAGCCATAGCTCTCGCCCTCGGCCAGGATGCCCAGCACGAGGGGGGTAGCCGAGGCCGCGACGAGATCTTTCGTGATGTGCACGAGGACACCGCCTATACCTAGAACTGCTATGCATACTAGTTCTAGGTATGAGGGCGCGCAACGTCCTCCGCGATCATGGTGTGGGACGCTGGGCGGGTGCAACAGGATCCACTCACCTCGGCCCAGCGGCTCGCGAGCCTCGGCGACCACGCCGGCGCGCTCCGTCTCGCCCGCGAGCTCGAGGCACAGTACGCGCTGGAGGGCGACGACGGCGCGACCATGCTGGTCTGGGTCCGCCTGTTCATGGCGCGCTGGCTGGCCGTGCAGCAGGAGCCGGATCGGCCGGCCGCGCTGACCGTGCTCGACGCGGCGGAGGCCGCCTGGCGCTCGCCGGCCGTCCAGGGGTCGGAGCTGGTGCACGTGCTGGGCGCCGAACTCATGTCCCTGCGCAGCTTCGTGCTGCGCCAGCTCGGCCACGCCGCGGAGAGCCTCGCGGCGGTGGAGCAGGCCCTGGACCTGTTCACCGAGCTGGAGCAGACCGCGCCGGAGGTGCTGTCCGCGGTGGGACGCGTGCCGCTCCTGCTCAACCGGGGCGCGGCGCTGGCCGACCTGGGCCGGACCGCCGAGTCCCTCACTCCGCTGGCCCAGGCCCTCGACGTGCTGCGGGCCACCGCCCCCGGCAGCCACCGCGAGATCGAGATCGAGCTGCTCGTGTTGCGGGGCACGTCGCTGACCCTGCTCGGCCGCTTCGCCGACGCCGAGGCCGCCGAGACGGAGGCGATCGCGCTCGCCCGCACCGAGACCGACCGGCCCGCGCGACAGCTGCTCGCCACCGCGCTGACCAACCACGCGAGCACGCTGACCCGCACCCGACGCCTCGACGAGGCGCTCGTCGCGGTCGGTGAGGCGATGGACGTGCTGCGGGCGCTCGACGGTGAGCCGGTGACGGCGGCGCAGCGCCGGCGCTGGGCGATGCCGCTGTCCACCGAGGCCGAGGTGCTGCTCGCGCAGGGACGCCGGGCGGACGCGGCGAGGTCCGCGCGCCTGGCCGAACCCATCCTGCGCGAGTACGCCGAGCAGGCGCCGATGCTGGTGGCGGGCTCCCTGGCCAACGCCTGCCTGCTCATCGGCGACGCCGAGGACGACCCGGCTTATGCGGCCGAGGCGTTCGAGCGACTGAACACGTTGAACGACCTGTTCCCCGGCCGGTACGAGTACTGGTGGCGCCGCGCCGGGGAGCTGGTCGCCCGGCTGCGGACGAGCTGACCACACCACGGGCACGCCCACCGGCGGCGCGGCTGCCGTGGGCCGCCGCGCCGCCGGTGCGGTGTCGGGGGATCGGGGTCAGCCGGCGCTGCAGGAGACGGTCGGCCAGGTGTAGTTCCCGTTGTGCTGGATGGTCACGCCCCAGTTGTTGCCGCTGCCGTTGGGTCTGGCGACCAGCTGCTGGGCCGTCGGGTAGCTCGCGCTGATGTTCCAGGTGGCGAGGACCTTGGCGGGGGAGGGCACGTTCATGGTCACGGTCCAGTTGGTCGCGCCGCTGACCGAGACGTTGAGGTTGTACCGGTCGCTCCACTGCTGGCCCGCGGACAGCGTCGCGGTGCAGCCGCCGCCACCGCCACCACCGCCGCCTCCACCGCCGCCGCCACCGCCACCGGAGCCCAGCGTGATGTTGGAGCTGCCGCTGCTCTGGTAGCCCTCCGTGGCCAGGATCATGTAGTTGTGGTTGCCGAGGCTCATGCCCTTGCTCGCCCAGGCGTCGAAGTGATTGCCGGAGGTGATGGTCCCGCCGGTCTTCTTCTGCTGCCGCACACTCCAGTACTGGTTGAAGGTCCTGGTGCCTTCGATGGAGGGGGCGTTGTACCGCGTCGTCTGGTAGATGTCGTACGTGCCGCCGTCGCTGGTGACCGTGCCCTTGTAGGTGCCGGTGGGCCGGTAGGTGCCCCAGTTGTCGACGATGTAGTACTCGACGAGCGGGTTCGTCGTCCAGCCGTAGAGCGTCAGGTAGGCGTTGCCGGACGGGTTGAAGCTGCCGGAGTAGGTGACGGACCGGCGTCCGCCGGTGCTCCAGCCCTTGCCGGCGACGAAGTTGCCGGTGTTGCGCCACGAGGTGCTGTAGTTGCCGCCGGATCCCAGCTCCATGGAGACCGTGCCGGAGCTGTCGGTCCAGAACGAGTAGAAGTAGCCGTTGTTGGTGCCCGTCTGGTTCGAGGTCACGGCCGCGCTGGCGGCGCCGGGCAGCATCGTGCTGGCCGCGACCATCGCCGCGATGCAGGCGGCGCCGAGCAGCAGCCTGGCGCGGCGGCGACGGGTCGGTGGGGCGGGTGCGTCGATCATGGGGGTGCTTCCTCCTCGGGAGAAGCCGGCGGGCAGGACGGTCGTCGTGCGCGCGACGCCCGGTGGAGCGGCTCGGGTGACCCGGATCGACGATGTCGAGCCTCGTCGATGGCGAAAGTATTTGCTCGATAACTTCGGACTGTCAACGACTTCCGGAAACTATCGGATGGCCAGTTGGCGAGCGTCGACTCTGATGGCCACATCGGGCCAGGTTGAAAACGGCCGAATGCCACGATGGCCATGGGAAACCTAAACGTCACACACCTCATGAGACGGTCGAGTCCGAAAGTTTTGGAGTACTTCCGGATCATGTCGACTGGCAGGTGTGTCGCGTGGTACGCCAAAAGCGGTGGCGGCCCCGCGCCGTCGGCGGCATTCTGCTCGTCATGATCGAAATGCGTGTGCTGACCTCGGATGACTGGCCGATCTGGCGGGAGTTACGGCTCGCCGCCTTGGCGGAAGCGCCCGACGCCTTCGGATCCCGCCTGGCGGACTGGCAGGGCGAGGGCGATCGCAGCGAGCGGTGGCGGGCACGGCTGGAGATCCCCGGCTCCTACAACCTCGTGGCGGTGCTCGAAGGCCGCCCGGTGGCCATGGCCAGCGGTGTGCCGACCGACGACCGCGGTGTGGTGGAGCTGATCTCGGTGTGGGTGGATCCCGCGGCTCGCGGCCGAGGCGTGGCGGGCGACCTGCTGGCGGCGGTGGAGCGGTGGGCCGAGCAGGCGGGCGCGGGCGTATTGAAGCTGGCCGTGGCGGAAGGCAACGAGGCGGCCGCCGCCCTGTACCGCCGCAACGGCTTCCGTCTCACCGCGGAACTCGGCGACCTGATGCCGGACGGCGTGCGC
Organism: Catellatospora chokoriensis; assembly: GCF_011297315.1. Lineage (NCBI taxonomy): Bacteria > Bacillati > Actinomycetota > Actinomycetes > Micromonosporales > Micromonosporaceae > Catellatospora > Catellatospora chokoriensis. The sequence goes on along the minus strand of NZ_JAAOTI010000003.1, from coordinate 142,982 downwards.
CGGGAGCAGATCATGGCGAAGAGTCTCGGCCCTTCGCCGGCTCGGTGACGGTCATCGCAGGTCCAGCACCAGATCGGTGGTGGCGACGGCCACCTCGCCGTCGTATCCCGCACCGGCCGCCGCCCGTGCCGCCGCCGGATCCGTGCCCGGCCACAGGTGGGTCAGCACCAGCCGGCCGACATCGGCGGCCGCGGCCTGCCGACCCGCCTGGCGCGCGCTCGACAGGTGACGGCGTGAGCCCTCCGGCACCTCGTCCACGTGGGTGGCCTCGGCCAGCAGCACGTCGGCCCCGCGCGCCAGCTCCACGACGTCGGGGCTCGGACCGCTGTCGCCGGTGTACACGAGTGTCCGGCCACCCGCCGTCAGCCGCACACCGGCGTTCGGCACCGAGTGCGGCAGCAGCCGAGTCGACGCGCGAAACGGCCCGACGTCGAACGCGCCCCCATCGGTGACCTCGCGCAGTTCGTAGGCCCCGGCCAGCATCCCCGGCCGGTCCAGGGCCAGCACCGCGTCCAACGCCCCCGGCAGCGCGTACACCGGCAGCGGCGGCGGCGGATCGTCCCGCAGCGCGCGGGCACGCAGCAGCGGATTCAGGTCGGCGCAGTGATCGGGGTGTCCGTGGCTGACGAACACCGCGTCGACCTGCTCGGCGCAGACATGCCGCAGCAGTTGGGGCACGGTCGCGTAGCCGAGGTCCACGACCAGCCGGAACCCGTCGTGCTCCAGGAGGTAGCCGCTGCAGGCCTGGCCCGCCTGCGGCCATGCGCCGCACGCACCGAGCACCCTGAGCCGCATCCGCCTGACGATAGCCGCCGATCCGCCGACCAGGCGGGCGGATCACTTGTTGAGCAGCTCGGGGTGCAGGGCGAGAAAGTTCTCGACCGAGCCCGCGGCGACCGAGGCGAGAAACCGGCGTGCCGGGGCGTCCAACTGCTCGCCGAGGTACTCGTACTTCAGCTTGGGCTTCGCCGGCTTCTCCGACTTCTTCGGGTCCGGGCTCGCGTCGACCGGGCCCGACGGTTTGACGTCGGGCTTGTCGTCGGCCTTCTTGCTCTTGTCCTCGACCCAGCGGCCGACACCGCCGCCGGACAGCTTGACCATGGCGATCTGGTCCGGGCGGAGGTCGCTCAGCGCGAACGCCCAGTCGACGAGGCTGCGGCCGCGTCCGCTGAAGGTCAGCGAACTGCCTGCCGCGCGCAGCACCTTGTCCAGGCGCAACGGGTCGGCCAGCAGGTCTGCGCTGAACCCCTTGGCGAGCATCGCGCGGACCATCTGCTGCTGGTGCCGCTGGCGGGCGTAGTCGCCGCCGGGGATGTAGCGCTGGCGGGCGTAGTCGAGGGCCTGCCAGCCGCTGAAGTGCCGCCGCCCGGGTTCGTACACCATCTGCGGGCCGACGTAGCCGGTGCTGCTCTTGCCGTGGTCGCGCGGATCGCCGTCGGGCTCGCGGTGGATCGAGGCGACCCGCTGGTCGACGACCATGTCGACGCCGCCCAGGGCGTCGATGACGTCCTTGAACCCGCTGAAGTCGATGATGGCGCCGGCATCGAACCGGGCGATCCCGGTGTACCGGCTGACGGTCGCGGCGAGCAGCTCGAAGCCCTGCGCGTTGTCGGCGCGGCGGCTGCCCGGCGTCTGCGCGCCGAAGAACATGGCGTGGGCGAGCTTGTCCGACGGGTTGCCGCCGTAGCCGGACTTCGCAAACGGCGGGATCGTGACGAGCAGGTCCCTCGGCAGGGAGAACAGGTAGCCGCGGTCCAACCCGGCCGGGATGTGCATGACCAGGATCGAGTCCGCGCGGGGGATCCAGAACGGGTCGTCGTTGCGCGGGTCGATGCCCGCCAGCAGGATGTTGAGCGGTCCCTTGACGTCGTCGTGTCGGACCGGGACCGGGGCGTCCGAGCCGTCGCCCTGGTCGCCGAACAGGTCCGCGTGGTGCACCGCGTTCTCGTAGCGGGCGACCACCCGGTCCACGGCGACCAGCGCCGTCCCGGCGAACAGCATCAGGGCCGTGCCTGCGAGCACGCTCCAGCGCGCCCAGCGGGGCGCCGTACGTCGTTGTCTGCCCACCACGTATCGGACAACGAGTTCCCCGCCGAAACGATCCTACGCAATGTAGGTGACGTGGGCGCTCGGTCGCGGTTGGTCAGTCGGGGCGCACCACGGGCTGTCCGCCTGGCCGCGTCCCGGGGGGCGGATCCAGGCCGGTGAACTGGGCGTTTGCGACTATTCGCGGCACTAGGCTGGGGGAGTCTGCTGTCGGCGGGGGTGTGCGATGGGAACGACGCGACGAGTGGTGCTCACCGGCACCGCAGTGAGCGCGATCAGCTTGGTCGGAGCCTGCGGATCGTCGGGGGAGCCCGGTGGTTCCGCGCCGCAATCGCCGGCCGCGCCGCCGACCGGACCGGTGGTGCTGGGACCGTCGGCTGACGTCGCGGTGCACAGCGGGAAGGTGTACACGACCGAGCAGGTCGTCGTCACCCAGCCCGTGGCGGGCTCGTTCAAGGCGTTCACGTCGATCTGCACGCACAAGCAGTGCCAGGTCGGCTCGGTCGAGAACGACCAGATCATCTGCCCGTGCCACGGCAGCAGGTATTCGGCGGTCGACGGGTCGGTGCTGAAGGGCCCGGCGACCCTGCCGCTCGCACCGAAGACGATCACGGTCGCCGCGGGGAAGATCACCCTCGACTGAGGCGGCGGTGCAGCTCCTCCTCGGAAACGTCCTCGAGGTGGGTGAGGAACACCCAGATGTGGCCCGCGGGGTCTTTGAGGATGACGGTGCGGTCACCGTGGAACATGTCCTTCGGCCGCTGGAGGATCTCGGCGCCCGCGGCCTCGGCCCGCTCGGCCAGGCTGTCCACGTCCGGCACGTAGACGTGCAGCGTGACGGTCGTGCCGCCGCCGAGCGACGTCGGCGCGGCGAAGGAGCCGGCTTCGGCCTCGTCCACGCTCGCGTCACCCAGCATCAGCACCGACCGTCCGATGCTGATCTCGGCGTGCAGGATGCCGCCGCCCGGCGCGTCGATCCTGATGTCCTCGCGGGCGCCGAACGCCCGCCGGTAGAAATCGATCGCCGCGGCCGCGTCGTCGACCATGATGTGCGGGATCACGGCATAGCGGTAGCGGTCGGGGATCTCGGCGCGGGTGGTCTGCTCGGTCACGTGAACCTCCTTGAGCGGGCGGCGCCGTCGTGCGCCACGGCCCTGGAGGCAACCTAGAAGTTCAAGCTCGGTTCAGGTCAAGGGCCGGCTCACCCGGCGCTGATGTTGTCGTACTGGACGCAGCTGCCGCCCTGCGTGCGGATCCGCTGGGCGGCCCGCGCGCCGGTCGCTGCGGTGACCGTGACCCGATACTCGCGGCCGCTCCCGTCGACCGGCGACGACCAGGCGACCGAGGATCCGATCTCGTACGAGCGGACCGGGTCCCGCCGTGCCGCGCGCTCGAACTCGGCACGCTCGACGCCGGTCTCGTCGGTGCAGATCAGGCCGTACGCGGTCGCGTGGTCGCCGGCGATCAGCGCATCGAGGTAGGACCGCACGACGCGCTCGGCGTCAGGATTCTCGGCAGCCCCGGCGGAACGGACGACGACCCACGTCGCGCAGCCCAGGGCCAGCAGGCCGACCGCTGCGATGATGCGGACCGGTGCGCTGCGCTGCCTGTTCACGGCGTGAATGATCACATGTGCCCGGACGCGGCCGACGCCCGCCTCCGTCGGCGGGCGCCGGCCGCCTGGCCGGGTCAGGCGGCGTCGCGCGTCCGCGCGGTACGCAGCGCCCCGGCCCACCACAGCAGGTCGTCGGTGAGCAGCTTCAGGAACGGCTCGGCGGGTGCGAACACGGCCGTGTCGGTCGGGTCGGGCTGTTCGAGCGCGGGCAGGTAGAGGTCGGGCGCGATGTGCACGGCGTGGCGCAGGGGCGCCATCTCGAACTCGACGGCGACCTGGCGCAGCTGCTCGATCGCCCGTGCGCCGCCGACGCTGCCCCAGCCGACGAAGCTGACCGGCTTGCGGTGCCACTCGGCGTACGTCCAGTCCATGGCGTTCTTCAGCACCGCCGAGTAGCCGTGGTTGTACTCGGCGGCCAGGACGATGTAGCCGTCGGCGCGGTCCACGGTGCGGCCGAACCGCGCGACCTCGTCGTTGGCGTACTGCCGCGGGGTCCACATGGGTGCGGTCCCGTCGAAGAACGGCAGCGGATGGTCGCGCAGGTCGACCAGCTCGAACTCGACCCCGTCGTACTGCTTGGCGAAGTCGAGCACCCAGTGGGCGATCCGCTCGCTGAACCGTCCCTCGCGGGTCGTGCCGTTGATGACCTGGATGTGCATGTCGTGGTCTCTCTTCCCGTAACCGGTCGGCCGGCGTGGCCGCCGACCCGCGGCACGCTCTTGATCGTCGCGTATCCCCAGCTTGGCGTGGGTCGTCGCGAGTGGGCAAAACTCCGGTTAGCTGCTTACTATGAGTAAGTGACCACGAAACTCTCGGCTTACGTGCCCGACCACCATGACGCCAGCGACGCCGCCTGCCGCGGCTTCCAGCCGGTCCTGGAGCTGCTGGGCCGCCGCTGGGTGGGCATGATCATGCTCGCCGGCCGGCGTGGCGCCCGGCGGTTCGGGCACTACCGGGCCTTCGCCGACGGCATCTCCGACCGGGTGCTCACCCAGCGCCTGCGTGAACTGGAACACCACGGCCTGATCGAGCGCCAGGTCATCCCCAGCACCCCGGTGCAGATCCTGTACGCGCCCACCGCCCGCGGCGTCGAGCTGATGGACGCGCTGCAGCCGTTGTTCGACTGGACCGCCCGCAACCCGGGGGCGTTCACCCACCAGCCGTGACGCGGTCGCGCCGACGGGTCAGGCTCGTGCCTGCTTGGTCACCTCGACGACGAGGTGTTTGGTGACCGGCTGCTCGCTCTGGCTGCTCATGTCGGCCAGGCCGCACAGCACGTTCAGCTCGGGCATGTAGCCGGCCGCGTTGCCGGGCGGGATCGAGTGCGCGATCGCCCGGTACCCGTACACGGTGCGCTGCGTGCCGTCGCGGGAGAAGCTGGTCACGTCGATCAGGTCGAACTCGGCCAGCCCGCGGGCGCGCATGTCGTCCTCATTCATGAAGATGACGGTGCGCAGGCCGCGTACGCCGCGGTAGCGGTCGTCATTGGAGTAGATGGTCGTGTTGAACTGGTCGTGCGAGCGCACGGTGGTCAGCGTCAGCCGGCCCTCGCCGGGGTCGACGTCGTCGGGCAGCGGCCCGGACCAGAACTCGGCCTTGCCCGACGGCGTCAGGAACACCCGCTCGCGGGCCGGCTGGGCGATCCGGAACCCGTGCGGCTGGCGCGCGCGGGCGTTGAAGTTCTCGAAGCCGGGCAGCACCCGCGACATGGTGTCGCGGATGCGGTCGTAGTCGTCGACGTAGTCCTGCCAGGGCGTGCGGCTGTCCGGCAGGGTGGCCTGGGCCATCCCGCCCAGGATCGAGCACTCGGAGCGCAGGTGCGGCGAGGCCGGATCCTTCATGCCGAACGAGATGTGCACCATCGCCATCGAGTCCTCGACGGTGATGCCCTGCGCCCCGGCGGCCTGCACGTCGCGCTCGGACCGGCCGAGGCAGGGCAGGATCAGGGCGCGCCGCCCGTGCACCAGGTGGCTGCGGTTGAGCTTGGTGCTCACCTGCACGGTCAGATCGCAGTTGCGCAGCGCTTCGAAGGTCCGCGGCTGATCGGGAGCGGCCATCACGAAGTTGCCGCCGAGGGCGACGAACACCTTCACGTCGCCGCGCCGCATGGCCTCGATCGCCGCCACCGTGCCCAGGCCGTGCTCCCGCGGCGGGTCGATGCCGCACACCTCGGCGAGCTTGTCCAGGAAGGCCGCGGTCGGCCGGTGGTCGATGCCGCAGGTCCGGTTGCCCTGCACGTTGCTGTGCCCGCGCACCGGCGCGGGCCCGGCCCCCGGGCGGCCGATGTTGCCGCGCAGCAGCAGCACGTTGGTGAGCTCGCGGACCGTGTCCACACCGTGCTCGTGCTGGGTCAGCCCGAGGCACCACGCGATGATGACGCGCTGCGACTTCACGTACGACTCGGCCAGCGAGCGGATGTCCGACTGGGTGATGCCGGAGTCACGCACGATGTCGGCCCACGACGTCGCCACGACGGCCGCGCGGTAGTCCTCGAAGCCGGCCGTGTGGCTGTCGATGAAGTCCCGGTCGAGCACGGCCGGATCGCTCTCGGCGGCGTCGAACACGGCCTTGGCGACCCCGCGCATCAGGGCCAGGTCGCCGCCGATGCGGACCTGGACGTTCCTGGTGCCCGTGCGGGTGGTGCGAAAGGTGGCCATGTCGGCGAACTCGTGCGGCACGATGGTGCGGCGCGAGGCCGCCTCGATCAGCGGGTTGATGTGCACCAGTGCCGCGCCGCGCCGGTCGGCCTCGGCCAGCCAGGTGAGCATGCGGGGCGCGTTGCTGCCCGCGTTGTCGGCCATCAGCCAGATCGCGTCGGCCTGCTCCCAGTCCTCCAGGTCGGTGGTGCCCTTGCCGGAGCCGAGGGCGGCGGTCAGCGCCCGGCCGCTGGCCTCGTGGCACATGTTCGAGCAGTCCGGCAGGTTGTTCGTGCCGAACTCGCGCACCCACAGCTGGTAGAGGAACGTGGCCTCGTTGCTCAGCCGCCCGGACGTGTAGAACGCCGCCTCGTCCGGGCTGCCCAGGCCCCGCAGGGTGCTGCCGACCAGGGCGAACGCGTCCTCCCAGGAGATCGGGACGTAGCGGTCGCTGTCCGGGTCGTAGGTCATCGGCTCGGCGAGCCGGCCGACGGCCTCCAGGTCGTAGTCGGTCCAGTTCGTCAGCTCGGCGACCGGGTGCGCGGCGAAGAACTCCCGGTCGGCCCGCGGTGGGGTCATCTCCCAGGTGACGTGCTTGACGCCGTTCTCGCAGATGTCCAGGCGCAGCCCGGTCGGATCGTCCGGCCAGGCACAGCCGGGGCAGTCGAAACCGCCGTCCTCCTGGTTCATCGTCAAGATCGCCCGAACGCCCTCGACGGGCTCCGGGCTGCGCAGCAGGACCTTGCCGACGCTGCGCGCCGCGCCCCAGCCCGCCGCCGGGTGGTGATACTCGTGCCGCGAGAAGTCGCCGTCCGGGACCGGGCCGCGCCCCATCGCGGCCGCGCCGGGCACGGCGCCCAGCATCAGCTGTTCGGCGTCGGGTGCCGGGTCGGGTGACGGTGCCATCGGGTCCGCCTTCCTCGCGCGCCTCCCGGAACCGGTCGGCGCCGGAGGTCAGTGCCGTGACTCGATCCGCCGGACCGCTGTCGCATCTCCCGGATCGGGGCAGCGACCGGCGCAGATGGAGATCATTTTATGCCCGCCGGTCCGACCGTGTGCGCACTTCCGGCAAACCCGCCATGACCGCGCCATGACGCGGCGCTGACACCCCCTCGCGACCGTGGTCGGCAACCGATCCCACGAAGGGAAGTCAGATGGCAAAGAACGTCAGCCGGCGACCGGGGAGCAGATGGTCGCTCGCCGGACTCGCCATGGCGTGCGCGGCAGCCCTGCTGCTCGCCACGCCCGGATCGGCGTACGCGTTCCCCGACAACGGCGACAGCACGCTCGCCGACAACGCGACGCACACCTACTGCTACACCAGCGGCTTCACCACCGACGCCTCGGTCGGGGGGTACGCCATGGCGGTGCTCGGCAACACCACCGACATGGACGACCTGTTCCCGATCGACCCGCCGACCTGCTCCTTCATGGAGACCGACGTGTGGTGGTGGGAGCTGAACCTCGCCGCGGGCATCCGGGGCACCCGCAGCTGCTGGCTGGAGAGCCCGGTCGGCATCTGCACCTCCTCCGACCTCACCCTCGACTACGCCGAGCTCGACGTCGGCGCGTTCGACTGGGAGGACCGGCGCAAGACCGCGGTGCACGAGGTCGGCCACAGCGTCGGCCTGGACCACGACCCCGACTGCGCGATGATGTCGGGCCAGGTGCCCGACGCCACCCTGCAGTGGCGCACCTACTGCGCCGACGAGATCGCCGACATCAACGCCGCCTACTGAGCTGGAGAGGAAGAGTCATGCGCAAGATCCATTCCGTACCGGCCCTGGCGCTGGCCGCGGCACTGAGCCTGTTCGCCGGAGGTTGCGCCGGTGACCGCGCGCCGGACTCCGCGGAGCCGTTCGCGGCCCTGGTGACCAGGGGCGTCGACGTGGACTACACGCCGCTGGCCACCCCGGCGGCCGCGGTCGCCGCGGGCGAGCTGATCGTCGAGGGCACCCTGACCGGCGTGACCACGGGGATCGACCTGCAGTTCGCGAACACGGCGTACACGCAACGCTGGGACGGCGCCTACGTCACGCTGGTGGTCACCGTCGACCGCGTGGTGGCCGGCAACCCGGCGCAGGTGCACAACGGCAAGGTGTTCGTGCAGGTGCTCAAGAACAAGGCGGTCAGCCCGGAGGCGCTGGCCGGGGCCAACGCGAACCCGAAGGTGGTCGCGGTGCTCGACAACCTCTCCGGCTGGGCCCCCGGCGGCGGGGCCACCGTCGTCCGGCCCACCACGGTGCCGGCCGCGGCCCCGCTGTTCGCGGCGTACACCGACGGGCTCTGGCTGCAGGGCGCGGCCGACACCGTGATGTTCGGGCTCGGGGCCGAGGCCGGTGAGCTAGGCCAGGCCTGGGGCGGGGCGGACACGGTCGCGGAGTACGCGGCCAAGGTCCGCCAGGCCCTGTAGCACCAGGGCGGGACACCGATCGCGCGGCCGGCACCGGCCGCGCGATCGGCTGTCTTCCGCCCTAAAGTGTGACGAATGGAGCTGACGGGGGAATACGTGCCCGGGACCTGGGACATGTCGGTCAAGCAGGTCGAGACCTACGAGGCGAGTGGGGGCACGAAGGGCACCACGATCATGGGCAAGCCCGTCGTCGTGGTGACGATGCGCGGGGCGAAATCAGGGAAGATCCGCAAGACGCCGCTGATGCGGGTCGAGCACGGCGGCAGCTACGCCATCGTGGCGTCGGTCGGCGGCCGGCCGAGCAATCCCGACTGGTACCACAACATCGTCGCCGATCCCGAGGTCATGCTGCAGGACGGACCTGACCGCCGGGCGTACACCGCGCGCCTGGCCACCGGCGACGAGCGTCGCGTGTGGTGGGACCGGGCCGTCGAGGCGTTCCCGATGTACGCCGACTACCAGCGGAAGGTCACCCGCGAGATCCCGGTCTTCGTCCTCGACCCGGCCTGACCGTCGGCCTTCCGGGACCGCGCCCCACCCGGCGAACCTCTAATATGGAGCCTGCGTCGGGCCGGGGCACCGGCACGGAGGGGGCGTGAGCGGGAATGTCCGCAGAGCAACGGCTGCACGCGAGCATGGCCTCGATCGACGCCCCGAACGGCCATCCGGTCGAGGCGAGCGCGACGAACTGGTCGGGGCGGGTGCCGGCGACCACATCACCACCGCGCGGGACGCGGCAGGCGGGGGAGTGACGGTGGAGACGAGGCAGTCGAGCGGTGCGGAACCGGTGGCGGCGCTGCGGTTGACCGCCCTGCACAAGGCGTTCGGCGACACCGTCGCCGTCGACCACGTCGACCTGGCCGTGCCGCAGGGCTCGTTCTTCGGCCTGGTCGGGCCCAACGGCGCGGGCAAGACGACCGCGCTGTCGATGGCGGTGGGCCTGCTGCGGCCCGACGGCGGCAGGTCGGCGGTGCTCGGCGTCGACGTCTGGGCGGACCCGGACCGGGCGAAGGCGCTCATGGGCGTGCTGCCCGACGGGCTCGCCATGCCCGAACGCCTCACCGGCCGGGAACTGCTGACGTTCCTCGGCCAGCTGCGCGGGATTCCCGACCACGTGCTGACCGGGCGCGTCCAGGAGCTGCTCGACGTCATGGAGCTCAACGACGCCGAACGCACCCTCGTGGTCGACTACTCCACCGGCATGCGCAAGAAGATCGGCCTGGCCACCGCGCTGCTGCACGGTCCCCGGCTGCTGGTGCTGGACGAGCCGTTCGAGGCGGTCGACCCGGTCTCGGCGGCCGCGCTCAAGTCGATCCTGGTCAGGTTCGTGGCCGCGGGCGGGTCGGTGATCCTGTCCAGCCACGTCATGGCACTGGTCGAGCAGCTGTGCGACACCGTCGCGGTGATGGCCAAGGGCAGGGTCGTGGCCGCCGGCCCGCTCGGCGACGTACGCGGCGACGGCACGCTGGAGGAGGCGTTCGTCCGGCTCGTCGGCGTCGACACCGGCGACCGGGAGGGCTTGTCGTGGCTGGCGTCCTGAGCGCGCTGCCGGCCGAGGCCCGCATCCTGATCCGGATGAAGGTGGCGATCCTGCGCCACTCCATGACCGGCGGCAAGGCCGCGCTGATGGTCGTCGGCGGCGTCCTCGGGCTCGGGCTCGCGGCCGGCACGATCTGGCTCGGCCTGGTGCGGACCGCCCACCCGACCGTGGTCGCCGACCTGCTCGCCGCCGTCTACCTGATGTGGATGCTGGGCTGGGTGGTCGGGCCGGCCTGGGGCGGTTCGACGCTGCTGCGCGCCGACCACTTCGGCCTGCTGCCGGTGCCGCGCCGGCGGCTCGCCGTCGGCCTGCTCGGCGCGGCCTTCGTCGCCGTCACCGCCGCGGTGACCCTGCTGGCGTTCCTCAGCCTGCTCGTCTACGCCGCGCGGCTCGGCCCGGCGGCGGTGCTCGTCGCGGTCCCGGCGGTCGTGCTGCAGCTCGTGTTCGTGGTGCTGCTGTCCCGGGTCGCGGCGGTCGCGTTCGGGGTGGTGGCCAAGTCGCGGACGGGTGCGGCGTTCACCGGCGTGCTCGTGGCCGCGATGATGGTGCTCGCCCAGTCCGGCTGGATGGTCGCCGTCGCGATCCAGGTCTCCGGCGTGCTCACCACCGGCTTCGGGCCGGGCTTCGCCGGCACTGTGCGAGCCGTGCCGTCCGGCTGGGGCCTGGTCGCCGTCGAGTCGGCCGCCCAGGGGCGGTGGTGGTGGGCGCTGGGCGCACTGGCCGGGCTGGCCTTGCTGATCGTCCTGCTGCTGCTCGCGTGGAGCCGCAGCCTCGGCACGCCGCGCCGGGCCCGGACGACCATCCGCGGCTCGCGCGGGCTCGCCGCGGCGGGCCGGGGCCTGTTCGCCGGGCGCACCGGGACCGTGCTGCGCAAGGAACTGCGCACCTGGTGGCGTGACCCGCTGCGGACGCAGACGGTGTTCGTGCCGCTCGCCTGGGCGCTCGGCACGACCCTGCTGCCGCTGACGTTCGGGGAGAAGCTGCTGCTGCCGTGGGCCGCGCCGGCGCTGGCGGTGATGGCGGGCGCGTCCGCGGTCAACCTGTACGGGCAGGACGGCACCGCGCTGTGGCTGACCCTGCTCACCGGCAGCGAGCGCGCCGACGTGCGCGGACGCCAGCTGGCGTACCTGCTCGTCTTCGGGCCGGTGACGGTCGTGGTCGCGGTGGTGTGCACCGCGTGGAGCGGGCTGGCCTGGGCGTGGCCCTGGGTGCTCGCCCTGGTCCCGGCGCTGCTCGGCGGCGGGGCCGGGCTGGCCGCGCTGATGTCCGTGGTGGCGCTCGCGCCTGGTCCCGACGCCCACAAGCGCCCCGAGAACCCGCTCGAACACGGCGACACGACCGGCCAGGCCAACGTCATGTTCTGGGGCGGGCTGCTGCCGGGCATCCCGGCGGCGGCCGTGCTCGCCATCGGCACGGCGTACGACAACGCTGTCCTGCTGTGGGCAGGTGTTCTCGTGGGCGTGGCCACCGGTGTCCTGCTGGCGTGGTGGCTCGGCCGGGTCGCGAGCGGGCGCCTGCGGGCGCGCGGGCCGGAGCTGCTCCTGCTGATGCGCACCGGCCGCAGCAGCAAGCCGGTGGTCCGGATCGAGGTGCCCAAGCAGGGTGTCTGGACCTCGCTGATCGGCTGGACGCTGGGCTCGATCGCGCTGTTCCCGCAGGGCCTCGTGCCGCTGGTCTTCCTGCTGGTCGGCGTGGACGTCAAGTCCTGGTTCCTGGCGATGTACCTGCCCGGTCCGTACCGGTTGCCCGTGGCGGCCGCGATGGTCCTGGTCGGCAGCTGGCTGTACTACGTCGCCATCAGGGCGGGCCTGCCGAAGAAGCGCCCGGTCGCACCCGAGGATCCGTCCGGCGAGGACGCGCCCCGGGAACTCGAATCGGTCTGAGCGCGGCGGCGCTCCCCGCCCGGGCGGCGGGGAGCGCCGGGTCACCGGTCAGGCCGCGATGAAGCCGCGGATCTGGGTCAGCACGCTGGTGTTGGTGAGGAACCCGATGTGGGTCTCGCACGCCACGTTGGTGTTGGTCGCCCCGTCCAGCCGGGTGCTGGTGTACGGGATGATGATGCCGTCGCAGGCCGAGTACCAGGTGCGGTACTTGCCGGTGCCGGGCGTCTCGTCGCCGTCGGCGAGGTCGAGCAGGAACAGCGAACCCGGGTACATCTCGATGCACGAGACGTTGATCAGGCACGCGCCGGCGTACGTGGTGCCGTGATTGGCGCCGGCGATCGAGGCGACGTGGCTGACGTTGGCCGAGCCGCCCATCTCCTCCAGGTACCAGCGGGTGACCAGGCCGCCCATCGAGTGGTTGACGATGGCGACCTTCGACGCGCCGGTCTGCGCCTTGACCTGGTTCACCTTGTCGCGCAGCCCGGCCGCGCTGATCTGGTTGGAGCCGGCCCAGTTGTAGTCGTAGGTGTAGAGGCGGGTGAAGCCGCCGGCCCGGAAGACCGACAGCGCGGTCGTCCAGTTCGACGAGTTGCCGATGAAACCGTGCACGAAGATCACCGGTGTGCTGGTCGCCGCGTTCGCGGGCGAGGACGGGGCGACCACGAGTGCCGCGGCGGCGGCCAGGGCCGCGCCGACGGCGGTGAGGCGTTGGCGGATACGCATGGGGGAGCCCTCCGTTGGGACGAGATGCGTGGTGCCAACGAGCATCGGAGCAGCGCCCCACCGTCTGCATCGGTGTAATCGCCGGTTCGCCCGCGGTGCATGAGATCCACGCACCGCATCGTCATGTGTCGACGTATATTGATGACCGGTGGTACGGCGGCCACTTCTCGTTCCCGTGTGTTCGGTTTCGTTGATTCGAGATGGAACGTGAACGAAGCCGACCCGACCCCCTGATGGGAGAGCCGATGGGCATCCGTCCCCGCCGCATCGCCGCCGCGTCCCTGCTCGCCGCCCTCGCCGGAATGCTCCTCGGCGCGCCCGCGGTCCCGGCCGCGCCACCCGACTACACCACCAGCGAGGCGGGCAACCCGTTCACCGACGGCTGGTACGCCGATCCCGACACCGTCGTCTACGGCGACCGCTACTGGGTGTTCCCGACCACCTCGAAGAGCTACGCCGAGCAGACCTACCTCGACGCGTTCTCGTCCACCGACCTGGTCAACTGGACCAAGCACCCCAACGTGCTGACCAAGGCGAACGTCTCCTGGGCGTCGTACGCGATGTGGGCGCCCGCGCCGATCCAGCGCAACGGCAAGTACTACCTCTACTTCGCGGCCAACGACATCCAGAACAACGCCAGTCTCGGCGGCATCGGCGTGGCCGTGGCGACCCAGCCCCAGGGGCCCTACACCGACGCGCTGGGGCGCCCGCTGATCGCCCAGTTCCAGAACGGGGCGCAGCCCATCGACCAGGACGTCTTCATCGACGACGAGGGCCAGGCGTACGTGTACTACGGCGGCTGGGGCCATGCCAACGTGGTCAAGCTGAACGCCGACATGATCAGCCTCGGCACGCACGCCGACGGCACGGTCTACAAGGAGATCACGCCCGCGGGCTATGTCGAGGGCCCGCAGATGTTCAAGCGCAACGGCAGGTACTACCTGATGTGGTCGGAAGGCGGCTGGACCGGCCCCGACTACTCCGTCGCGTACGCCATCGCGAACTCGCCGCTGGGCCCGTTCACCCGGCTCGGCAAGGTGCTCGCCCAGGACGCGGCCGTGGCCCGGGGCTCGGGGCACAACTCCGTGGTCAACATTCCCGGCACCGACACCTGGTACATCGTCTACCACCGCCGCCCGCTCAGCGAGACCGACGGCAACCGCCGGCAGCTCGCGTACGACCGGATGGTCTTCAACGCCGACGGCACGATCGCCCCGGTGACGATGCGGGTGCGCGACAACTTCGCCGACAACAACACGCTGGGCTGGCGCACGTACGGCGGCTCCTGGTCGGCCACGGGCGGCCGCTACCAGGCGGCGACCTCGCTGGGCGGCAAGGCGCTGCTGGACACCAACTTCGGCGACGCCACCTACGACGCCGACGTCGTGGTGACCTCGGGCGGCGGCGACGCCGGGGTGATCTTCCGGGTCACCGACGCGGGCACCGGCACCGACAGCTACACCGGCTACTACGCGGGCATCAGCCCCGCGGGCCGCGTGGTGCTCGGCCGGGTCAACAACAACTGGACCCAGTTGCAGGCCACACCCATGACCGTCGCGGTCGGCACGACCTACCGGCTGCGGGTGACCGCCGTCGGATCCTCCATCAAGGTGTACGTCGACGACCTGGCAACCCCGAAGATCAGCGTCACGGACGGGACCTACCCGACGGGCGCGACCGGGCTGCGGGTGTTCAGCGCCGCGGCCGCCTTCGACAACGTCGCCGTCGGCCCGCCCGTCGGCGTGGGGACCAACCTGGCACTGAACCGCCCGGCGACCGGCACCACCGCCTGCACGGCGTCCGAAGGCCCGGAGAAGGCCGTGAACGGCACCGTCAACGGCGGCAACAGCGACAAGTTCTGCTCCGCCGTGACCGGGGCCTGGCTGCGCGTCGACCTCGGCGCGACCCGGGCGATCAACCGGTTCGAGGTGGCCCACGCCCAGGCGGGCGGCGAGTCGGCGACCCTGAACACCAGGGCCTTCACCATCTCGGTGTCCGCCGACGGCGTGACCTGGACGCAGGCCGTCAACGTCACCGCCAACACCGCGGCCACCAGCACCCACCCGGTGAGCGTCAGCGGCCGCTATGTCCGCCTGAACGTCGGCACCCCCGCCCAGAACGCCGACATCGCCACCCGCGTCTACGAACTGCGCGTGTTCGGCTGACCCGTGTCCACCCGCCGCGCGTTCCCGGTTGACCGGGTGGCGGCGAGACGCACGCCCCGCCAGATCTGATCTGGCGGGGCGTCTGGCGCATACAGGGTGGCGGGGTCGGTGCACCGTGCGACCCGGCCGCTGACGTGGTGGACGAGAGGATTCTGATGGCGGTGAACCGAACCGGCCTGGCGGTGGAGACATCCGGGCTGGTCAAGACATTCGGCAAGACCCGGGCGGTGGACGGGCTCGATCTGGCGGTCCCCGCCGGGACGGTGTACGGCCTGCTCGGGCCCAACGGGGCGGGCAAGACCACGGCGGTGCGCATGCTCGCCACCCTGCTGCGCCCCGACGGGGGAGAGGCCCGGGTGTTCGGGCACGACCTGCGCACCGAGGCCGACGCGGTGCGCACCCGGGTCAGCCTGACCGGCCAGTACGCGTCCGTGGACGAGGACCTGACCGGCACCGAGAACCTGATCCTGCTGAGCAGGCTGCTCGGCTACCGCAAGCCGGCCGCCCGGGAGCGCGCGGCGCAGCTGCTGGCGGCGTTCGGGCTGACCGACGCGGCCGACCGGCAGGTGAAGAAGTACTCCGGCGGCATGCGGCGGCGCATCGACATCGCCGCCAGCATCCTGAACACCCCCGACCTGCTGTTCCTGGACGAGCCGACGACGGGCCTGGACCCGCGTAGCCGCAACCAGGTGTGGGAGATCATCCGGGCGGTGGTGGCGCAGGGCACCACCGTGCTGCTGACCACGCAGTACCTCGACGAGGCGGACCAGCTCGCGGGCCGGATCGCGGTCATCGACGAGGGCAGGGTCATCGCCGAGGGCACCCCGGGGCAGCTCAAGTCCTCGATCGGTGCCGGCACCGTGCACCTGCGGCTGCGCGACGCCGCCCAGCGACCCGAGGCGGAACGGATCCTGGCGAAGGTGCTGGACACGACCGTGCAGCAGGAGGCCGACCCGGTGGCGCTGACCGCGCGGGTGGGCGGCTCCGGTGCCGCGGTGGACGCCGCCGCGGCGGGCTCGCGGGCCCTGGCCGAGCTGGCGGGGGCGGGCATCGTCGTCGACGAGTTCTCGCTCGGCCAGCCCAGCCTCGACGAGGTGTTCCTGGCCCTGACCGACAAGGCCGCCCGCAACGAGGAGCAGGCATGAGCACGACGACCGTCGCCCCTGACGCCACGGCCTACACGCCGTCGGCCGAGACCATCGCCGCGGTGTTGGCACCCGGCGAGAAACCGCGCCGGCCCGGCCCGCTGTCGGCGTCGCTGACCTTCGGCTGGCGCGCCATGCTGAAGATCAAGCACGTGCCCGAGCAGCTGTTCGACGTCACGATGTTCCCGATCATCATGACGCTGATGTTCACGTACCTGTTCGGCGGCGCACTGGCCGGTTCGCCCCGCGAATACCTGCAGTACCTGCTGCCCGGCATCATGGTCACCAGCGTCGTCATGATCACGATGTACACCGGGGTCGGCCTCAACACCGACATCGAGAAGGGCGTCTTCGACCGCTTCCGCACCCTGGCGGTGTGGCGGCCGGCGGCGCTGGTCGGCATGATCCTCGGTGACGTGCTGCGCTACGTGCTGGCTGCGACCGTGATCATGGGCGTGGGCATGGTGCTGGGCTTCCGGCCCGGCGGCGGGGTGCTGGGCGTGCTGGCCGGCATCGGCCTGCTGGTGGTGTTCTCGTTCGCGTTCTCCTGGATCTGGACCTGGCTGGGCCTCATCCTGCGCAGCGAGAAGTCGGTGATGGGCGTCAGCATGCTGGTGCTGTTCCCGCTGACCTTCCTCAGCAACGTGTTCGTGCGGCCCACCACGATGCCCGGCTGGCTGCAGGCGTTCGTCGACGTCAACCCGATCACCCACCTGGTGGCCGCGGTGCGCTCGGTGATGGCCGGCGCTCCCGACGCCGGGGCGATCACCTGGGTGCTGGTGGCTAGCGCGGTGTGCACCGCCGTGTTCGGCGCGCTGACCATGTACCGGTACAACCGCAAGTGACAGCCCGCCGCCCTGGTGGCTCTCACAGCCGCCAGGGCGGCGCCGGCTGCGGGTGGTAACCGCAGGCGTTGCCGGTCGACACGCTCTCCCGCAGGTGCGCGGCCAGTTCCGGGTGCAGGTCGTCGAGCCGCCGCAGCAGGTCGCGGATGCGGCCGGTGACCGCCTTGCGGGCGCGCTCGCCGTCGTCACCCAGCCGGCGAGTGCGCCCACCGAGGCCCGCGGCCGCTCGCAACTCCGCGAGCAGCGCCTCGCGTTCGGACTCCAGCGCCGCTTGGCGGGCCGCGTCGTCCCGTCGGGCGGCGTCGTCGAGTTCGTCGTCGAGCCGGGCGAGCCGCAGCCGGTACTGCGCCTTCGCGGTCTCGTCCAGCACCGGGTCGGCGCCCATCCGCCGGGCCGCGACGGCCGTCGCACCGCCGGGCGGGTCGGCCAGCTCCACGGCCGGGATGTCGGTGCCGGGACGGCTGAGCAGCTCGTGCAGGTCGCGCAGGCCCTTGGCGTCGGGAAGGTGCACGGTGCGGCCCGCATACCGCAGCCGCCAGGTGGCGTCCTCCCGCCGGAACTCGCAGTCGGTGTCCGCCGGCCGAAGGCCCGTGCCGTCCCGGCTGTCGGTCGCCGCGCTCGCTGTGGCGTCGGGCGGTCCCGGGACGGTCGTGGTCAGGTGCGCCATGCCCAGCTCGGCTGCTTCGCGGGACACCTGGTCACGGAGCACGGCGGCGATCTGCGCATCGCCGGGGCCGTCCCGGTCGGTCAGGGCGCGGGCCAGTCCCGCGCGGGCCCGCACCGCCCAAGGCCGGGCCTGCATCCGCTCGGCCGACTCCGCGGCCGCCGTGTACTCGGCGACGGCGTCGTCCCAGCGCCGCGCCGCGGCGTCGACCTCGGCCAGCCAGAAGTCCAACGGGCCGCTGACGTCGCAGCCCCACAGCGACAGCGCCCATTCGCCGCGATACGGGGTCAGCGCCTCGCGGGCCTTGGCACACCGGTCCGGATCGGCGGTGGCGGCGGCCAGCTGCGCCCGCAGGCGCAGCCACAACCGGGTGACCGAGGTCGGGTACGGGTCGTGCTCGCTGCGCGCCTCAGCGGCCGCGATCAGCCGCAGCGCCTCATCGGTGTCCCCGTGCTCCACCGCGGTGATCGCCTGGATCAGCGGCAGGTACGGGTGATCCCGCGTCTCCAGCTGCGCCAGCAGCCGCGCCGCCTCGTCGAACCGACCACGCTGCATCGCCAGTGCCCAGTCCAGGTGGTACTGCATGAACGCGAAGTCGGCGTGGCCGTGGCCCTCGATGCCGCGCAGCTGCGCGAGCAGTGCCTCGGCCTCGCCGAAGCGGCCCGTCGTGGTGGCGATGATCGCCTGGTCGACCAGCAGCGAGATGCGCATGCGCAGGCTGCCGTCGCGCTCGGCCGCCGCCACGAACGCGCGCAGCTGTGCCAGGTAGCCCGGGTCGCCCAGCTCCAGCAGCGCGACCCAGCGGAACGACGCGGCCAGCGCCTCGGTGCCGGTGTCCGCCGAGCGGCGGCTGACCTGCTCCATCTCGGCGGTCAGCGCCTCCCGCTCCCGCGCGCCGCCGGGTCCCCAGCTGATGTCGTGGCGCGCCCAGAGGCTGAACATCAGCGCCTCGTCGTCGCGGCCCGTGCGGGCCAGCAGCTCGGTGCGCATGACCAGGCTCTGCGCCAGCTGCTCCGGGGTCGCCGCGTCCGCGCCGCCACCGATCAGGGTCCGGTACGCGTCGCGGAGCAACGTGTGCCGCAGCTCGGTGTGCGCGTCGCCGTCGCGGCCGTGCCGGAAGACGATCAGCGCCACCCAGGCCAGCAGCTCCCCGTCGCCGGTCTCGCGGGCCAGCACGGCGGCCTGTTCGAACAGCCGCCAGCCCGCCGCCTTGTCGCCGACGTGGTACACGGCCCGGCCCAGGTCGATCAGCACCCGCACCCGCCGGACGGGCTCCCGCACCAGCTCCATGGCCCGCCGGTAGTGCGCGATCGCCTCGTCGGTGGCCAGCCGGTCGCCCGCGTCCGTGGCCGCCGCCAGCAGCCGCGCCACCGCGACCTCCGGTTCCAGCAGCGGGCCGGCCGCGTACGCGTGCCGGGCCAGGTCGGCGGGCAGCACCTGCCCGGCGAGCTCCGGCGACGCCGCGGCCGCCCGTACCACTGCCGCATGGAGCTCCTGCCGGGCCGGCTCGGACAGCCCGTCGTGCAGCGCCTCACGGACCAGGTCGTGGGTGAACCCGTAGCGCTGCGAGCCGAGCGCGGCGACCAGGCGGGCCTCCTCGGCCTGCGCCAGCAGCCGGTCCGCCTCGGCCGCCGGGGTGCCCGCGGTCGCCGCGAGCACCGGCTGATCGAACTCCCGGCCGAGCACCGCCGCGGCGGACAGCACTCCCGTGACGTCTGCCGGGAGCAGCGCCAGCCGCCGGGTCAGCGCATCACGCACCCCCGGCGCGACCGCGGTCACGCCGCCGCCGCTGTGCCAGAGCCGTGCCGTCTGCTCCACGAAGAACGGATTGCCGCCGGTGCGCCGGTGCACCTCGGCGGCCAGGGCCGGGTCCGGGGCGGTCCCCGCGGTGCGGGCCATCAGCTCGGCGACCTCGTCGCGAGCGAGCCCGGTGAGGGTGATCGTGGTGGCTTTCACCGACAGTGGCACCATCAGCGCCCGCAGCGGGTGCCCGGGGTTGTCCACCTCGACGTCGCGGTAGGCGCCGATCAGCAGGACCCGCTCCGACCAGGTGTGCTGCGCGGCGAACCGGAGCAGTCGCAGCGACGCCGCGTCGGCCCAGTGCAGGTCGTCCAGCACCACCACGACCGGGCGGCGCTGCGACAGCGCGACCAGAGCGGTGGTGACCGCGTCGAACAGCGGGAACTCGCCGTCCAGCGCCGCTTGGACGGCGTCCGGGCCGCCCTCGCCGAGCAGGACCGACAGCCCGGTTCCGCCGGCCTGCCGGGCCGCCGTCCAGCCGTCCTCGCCGACGCCGCGGCGAATCGCCCGCAGCACCTGCGTCCAGGGCCAGAACCCGGGCGCGCTCTGCTCGTCCCAGCAGGTCCCGGCGACGACCAGGGCCCCGGCGGCGCGCGCCTGGGCCATCGCGGCGGTGAGCAGTGACGTCTTGCCGATGCCCGCCTCGCCGGCGACCAGCACCAGGCCGCCCAGCCCGGCCAGCGCCCGGTTGACCTCGTCGTGCAGCACCGCCGACGGGTGGGCGCGCCCGATCAACCCCGCGGTCACCGTTTGTCCCGCGTGGTCGCTCCAGGATGCATGCCGTGGATGGCCATCGGGAGACCAGGCTATCTGCCGCCGCCGACAGCGGGTGTCGTGGCGAGCGATTCCCGGTCCCGTCGCGGAGAGGTGGGGCAGCGGCGCCGGGCACAGCGAACACCGGCACCGGTGAGCGGGCCACGCGCGCGAGCGCCACGGCGGGATCCGGGATAGTGTCCCGTCTATGGACATGCTGCGGAGCGAGAAGATCGCCGAGGCCGACCTGAGCGACTGGCGCAAGTTGGCCCAGGGACTGCATGCCCGCTACCTGGTCGGAGACTTCGGCGCCGCCGTTCGGTTCGTCACCGCGGTGGGCGAGGCGGGCGACGTGCTCGGCCACCACCCGCGCGTGTCCATCGGCGACGGGTACGTCGACCTCAAGCTGATCACCGACGACGCCGTCTACCGCGACGGCGAGGGCACCGAGCACGTCATCGAATGGGTGACCCAGCAGGACGTCGACCTTGCGCGACGGATCACCGAGATCGCCGCCGACCACAAGGTCGACGCCGACCCGGCCTCGGTCAGCATGATCGAACTCGGCCTCGACACGGCGCACTCCGCGACCATCGCCCCGGTGTGGGCCGCCCTGCTGACCGGGAACCCCGAGTCCCAGGGCCACGGGTCCCCCAGCGACGAGATCCGGGACGCCACGGGACGGGTGCCGAACCTGTGGTTCGGGGACGCCGACGAGCACGAGTCCACGCGTCAGCGGTTCCACGTCGAGGTCTATGTGGCGCCCGAGGTGGCCGAGCAGCGGATCGCCGCCGCACTCGCCGCTGGTGGGACCGTCGTCGACGACAGCAATGCGCCCTCGCTCACCGTGATCGCCGACCAGGACGGCAACAAGGGGATCCTCTGCGTCGACGTGTCCGCCGCGAAGAAGTGAACCGCCCGGTTCCGCTGTGCCACTCGGCCACCGGGTATAGCGCCGATGTAGGGCGAATGTAGGCAATGCCGCCATCGTGAACCGGTCGGCTGTCCGTGGACGGGAAGGAAGCCCCATGCCGGTTCGTCATCGTAGGTTCACTCAGGCTGCGGCGCTGGCGGCAATGCTGCTGGCCGCGGGGATCACGACCCCGGTCGCTTCGTCCGCCGCGCCGGGGGTCGCCCCGGCGGCCGCCGCCGCGGATCGGGTGCTGCGGGTCTACAGCAACAACATCGAGAACCTGGTGACCAACAACGCCGACGGGTCGTGCACCCGGATCTCCGGCCCGGACCACCTGACCTCGATGCTGGTCGACGACGCCGGACGCACCGGCACCAGTGGTGTCGTCGCGCCCGACGTGCTCATCGTGCAGCAGGTGCGCGGCACGGGGCAGGCGTCCGCGTACGCCGACCAGCTGTCGGCGAAGTTCGGCTACCCGGCGGGCACGTACCGCGCGATCGTGGTCTGGGACGACCCGGAACCGTGGGGCAGCACCCACAAGTGCGATGACCAGTCCCTGGGCGACCTGAAGAAGAAGCAGACCAACGGGATCATCTACAACACGCAGCGGCTGAGCCTGGCCGCAGGCGACGTGTCGGCGTACTGGAGCGCGGGCTGGCTCAAGCCGGGCACGGCCTACGGCAACGGTGCGGGCTGCACGCTGTACAAGCCGCCGAACAACGACGACGGCGGCACCGACGAGTGGAAGTGGAAGCGCACCAGCGCCATCGCCGCCCGCTTCACCGTCAAGGCGACCGGCACCAGCGTGTTCGTGGCGACCATGCATCTGCCGCAGGAGAACCGGCAGAACGCCTGCGCGGGCGCCGGCGACAAGGGCGTCGGCGGCACCGGCATCCACCTCGGGGCCGACGCCACCAGCCTGCTCAACGCCTCCACGATCAGGATCGTCGGCATCGACGCCAACCGCACCGGCATCCCGGCGAGCACGCTCAGCGGCTACGGGATGACCGGCTACGGCGCGGGTGCGACCAACGGCTCCAGCAAGATCGACTACCTGTTCATCCGGGGCACGGTGCAGTCCTCGCCGATCGGCCACACCGTCGGCGGCACGAAATCCAACCACCTCGCCCTGTACGGCTTCATCGCCTTCTGAGCAAGGAAGGGCACCTTCACATCGCCATGCGTTGTGGAAGGTGCCCTTCCCAACGGTCGAAGCCGAAGACTCAGGCCGCCGTGCCGCCGAAGTCGGGCAGGATCAGCGATCCGTCGGGAGCCAGCGTGAAGCCCGGATTGTGCGCGACCTCCCAGACGTGGCCGTCGGGGTCGGTGAAGTAGCCCGCGTAGCCGCCGTAGAAGGTCTCCGCGGCGCCCTTGGTCACCGTGGCCCCGACCTTGGCCGCCACCGCCATGATCTCGTCGACCTCGGCGCGGCTGCGTACGTTGTGGGCCAGGCACACGCCGCCGAACCCGTCCCCGCCCAGGTCCGCGACACCGGCGTCGGCGGCGACCTTGTCCCGCCCCCAGAGCACCACCGCGATGCCGCCGGTCTGGAAGAAGACGGTCTGCTCGATCTCCTGGCCCCGCCAGCCCAGTCCCTCGTAGAAGGCCTTGGCCCGAGCCAGATCGGCGACCCCGAGCGTGACGATGCTGATGCGCTGCTCCATCGCAGCACGGTAACTCCGCCGCCGCGGCACCGCGCGTCCAAGGTCACCCGACTTGCCGGGCAGATGTGCGAAAAAGTGTTCAAGATACGCACATGTGCCCGGCAAGTCGGGCGATCACGGGGCGTGGTCGGTGCCGGGCCAGCGGTCTTGGTCGATCGGGTGGCAGGGGTTCACCTGTTTGGTTAGGGTGCGGGGCGGCGCCCCACCGGGCGCGACCCCCATGGAAAGGCGCGAGACATGACCTCCCCCTCCGGTATGCCGTCGCGGCGGCAGCTGCTCACCGGCGCAGCCGCGGCCGTCGTCGCGGGACCGCTGGTCGCCGCCGTCCCGGCCCAGGCGGCCGGGCACGGGCAGCCGAAGACCTACGACCTGACGGTCCTCGGCACCTCGGACACCCACGGCAACGTCTTCAACTGGGACTACTACCGCGACAAGGAGTACGACGACAGCGCGCACAACGACGTCGGCGTCGCGAAGGTGGCCACTCTGGTCAACCAGATCCGCGCCGAGCGCAAGGGCAAGGCCACGCTGGTCCTCGACGCGGGCGACACGATCCAGGGCACCCCGCTGGCGACGTTCTACGCCAAGCAGGAGCCGATCACGTCGACGGGCGAGCGGCACCCGATGGCCCGCGCGATGAACGTCATCGACTACGACGCCATCACGCTGGGCAACCACGAGTTCAACTACGGCTTGCCGCTGCTGGACCTGTGGATCCGCCAGCTCGGTTTCCCCGCGCTGGCCGCGAACGCGGTCAAGGCGCGCTCGGGCAAGCCGGCGTTCACGCCGTACGTGATCAAGAAGGTGTCGCTGGGCCACGGCGCGCCGTCGCTGCGGGTGGGCATCCTGGGCCTGACCAACCCGGGTGTGGCGATCTGGGACAAGGCCAACGTCGAGGGCAAGCTCCGCTTCGAGGACATGATCGCGACCGCGGCGAAGTACGTGCCGATCATGCGTGACCACGGCGCCGACATCGTGCTGATCTCCGCGCACGGCGGCGACAACGGCGTGTCCAGCTACGGCGACCTGCTGCCCAACGAGAACCCGACCGCCCTGATCGCGCAGCAGGTGCCCGGCATCGACGCGATCCTGTTCGGCCACGCGCACAACGAGGTCGTGGAGAAGTTCGTCGCCAACGAGGCGACCGGCGAGCTGGTGCTGCTGTCCGAGCCGTCCAAGTGGGGCCAGCGGGTGACCCGGATGGACTTCACGCTCAGCCGCGAGCGCGGCCGCTGGAAGGTCACCGCCAAGCACGCGACCATGCTGAACACGAACACCGTGGTCGAGGACCCGAAGGTCGTGGCCGCGGTCAAGGCGCAGCACGACAAGACCGTGGCCTACATCAACCAGGTGGTCGCCACCTCGGTGGTGGAGCTGTCCGCGGAGCAGTCCCGCTACGTCGACACGCCGATCCTCGACTTCATCAACAAGGTGCAGACCGACACGGTGGCCGCGGCCATGGCCGGCACCCCGCAGGCCGGCCTGCCCGTGCTGTCGATCGCCGCGCCGTTCAGCCGCACCGCGCTGTTCCCGGCCGGCGACGTGAAGATCAAGGACCTGGCCGGGCTGTACATCTACGACAACACCCTCGAGGCCGTGGTGCTCACCGGCGCCGAGGTCCGGGCCTACCTGGAGTACTCGGCCAAGTACTTCCGCACGCTCGCGCCGGGCGCGCCCGTCGACCCGGCCGCGATCAGCGAGCCGACCGTGCCGGACTACAACTACGACACGTTCTCCGGCGTCGACTACGAGATCGACATCAGCAAGCCGGTGGGCCAGCGGATCACGGTCCTCAACCACGCCGGCACGACGACCCCGGTCGCCGACGCCGACCAGTTCGTGGTCGCGGTGAACAACTACCGGCGCAGCGGCGGCGGCGGCTTCCCCGGCATCGTCAAGACGCAGGTCTACAACGAGCAGCAGGAGATCCGCCAGCTGCTCATCGACTGGGCGCAGGCCAAGGGCTCGATCGACCCGGCCGACTTCTTCCAGCAGAACTGGCGGCTGGTCCGCGAGGGCGTCCCGGTCTTCTGAGCCCGGTTCGGGTCGCGTACGGCGTGCGGTGTGCCGGTGTCTCACCACCGGCACACCGCACGTTCTCGCGCCGCCGGTGCTCGCCGCCTGGCGACCGGCGCGTCGAGATCCGCAGCCCGGGGCAGCGGCGGCAGGGGACGGCATACTCGGACAGGTGACCGACTCCCCGCCCAGCCCGACCGTGCCGATCGGCTCCCGCAACGAGGTGTTCACCGCATACCTCGACCACTACCGGGCCACCGTCATCACCACCGTCAAGCGGCTGTCCGAGGCCGAGCAGCGGCACAGCCGGCTGCCGTCCGGCTGGACGCCGGTGGAGCTGCTCAAGCACCTGCGGTACGTGGAGCTGCGGTGGATCGAGTGGGGTTTCGAGGGCCGCGACGTCGGCTACCCGTGGGGCGACGGGCGCGACGGCCGCTGGCACGTGGACCCGTCCGAGTCGCTGACCGAACTGGTCGCCGTGCTGCTGGCGCAGGGCGAGCACACCCGCGAGGTGGTCCTGGCCGCGGACCTGTCGACGGTCGGCCGCCCCGGCGAACGCTGGGAGGGGGCCGAACCGCCGACCCTGGAGCGCGTCCTGTTCCACCTGCTGCAGGAGTACGCCCGCCACGCCGGGCACCTGGACATCGTGGCGGAGCTGGCCGCCGCCGACAGCCTCGCATGATCGTCTGGTAACGTCACCGCTCACGCGACCGACCAGGGGAGGTGAGACCCATTACCGCGACATCAGGCTGGGTGCTCCCCCTCCTCAAGGCAGTGCGGTCGATCTGACGTAGGCGGCCGCCGGGGCGCCCGTGAGGCATCCCCGCGAAAGGCGAACCACCTATGCCGACCTACTTCGGCTCCGACGGAGCCACGCTGCACTACGACGAGCTGACCCAGGCAGGCGCCGACCGGCCACCGGTCGTGGCGCTCGCCGGCGGCGCGGCCATGCATCCGCGTTACCTGGGCGACCTGGCCGGGCTCGGCGACGCGCAACGCCTGATCCTGCCGCACCTGCGCGGTGTCGGGCGTACGCCGCTGCCCGATTCCGTGCAGACGGCGTCCTTCTGGCGGCAGGCCGAGGACGTCGAGCAGCTGCGCCTCCACCTGGGCCTCGACCGGTTGCTGCTGCTGGGTCATTCGGCGGGCACCCGGCTGGCGATCAGCTACGCGGCGCGGTTCCCCGACCGGCTCGCGGGCCTCGTGCTGGTCACCCCGCCCGCCGGTTACCTGGTCGACGAGCCGTCCGACACCCCGGCGCTGATCGACGCCCGGCGCGGTGATCCGGTGTTCGACGCCGCCGTCGCGGGCTGGGCGACCGGACCCGGCAGCCACGACGACGCGGGCTTCAACGCGTGGTACCAGCAGGTCGCCCCGCTGGGCTACGCCGCGTGGGGCGAGCGGGAACGGGACCACGCGTCCACCGCGCTGTACTGCTTCGCCGCGAACCGGGCCTATTTCAGCGTCGAGCCGCCCGCGGATCTCGCGTCGCGCCTGGCCGAGGTTCTCGCGCCCGTGCTGGTCGTCGCCGGGGCGCAGGACTGCAGCGCGGGGCTGGCCCCGGTGCGCGCGCTGTCCGCGCTCTTCCCGGCGGGCGAACTCGCAGTGATCGACGGGTGCGGACACCACCCCTGGGTGGAGCAGCCCGCCGCCTTCCGCACCGCCCTCGACGCCTTCCTCCGCCCGCTTTCCTGAAGGAAGGGCACCTTCACATCGCCATGCGTTGTAGAAGGTGCCCTTCTTAACAGGTCAGCTGACGGGGTTCCAGCCGTCGCCACCCGCCAGGTATGCCTGTGCGGTGAACTGCGGCGCGTCCGCGTCGGGCAGCTGCGGCCGGTCGGCGGTGACGGTCGAGCCGGGCCCGGTGTTGTGGTACTCGAAGAACCGGGCGTCCCGCCAGGAGAAGCCGGACATGTCCGTCCAGGGGGCGTCCTTGATGTGCGCGCCCAGCACGGAGTCGCGGAACAGCACCTGCGCGATGGCGTTGACGTCGCCGCTGGGGTGCCAGGGACGTCCGAGGTGGACGCTCTGCGCGGCGACGTCGGACGCGGTGGTCAGCGTGCACCGGGTGAACAGGTAGCCGTACGGGTTGGTGATCGTGGTCGAGGCCGCGGTGACGTACCCGTTGTTGCTGGTCGACCCGCGATTGAGCGAGCGGATCTCGCAGCGGTCGAAGACCGCCGTGCCCCGCCCGAAGATGAAGTCGACGTCGCCTTCGATGTAGCAGTTCCGGTAGTACGCCCGGCTGACGGTCGCCGCGTTGGGCGAGCTCGGCTGCAGCGTGTCCTGGTTGCCGAGGATCCGCACGTTGTCGAAGACCAGCCGGTCGCCGCGGGTCGTCACGGCGACGGCCTGCTCGGCGCTGTAGTCGTGGGCGGCCTCGTCGAAGGTGTTCGAGAAGGTGAGGTTGCGGGCGGTGAAGTCGTTGCCCTCCAGCAGCACCGAGGTGCTGCCGGTGGTGCCGTAGGTGCCGCTGCCGTCGGGTTTGGGGGTGCCGCTGGCGTTGTCGTACGTGATGACGACGTCGGCGGCGTTGCCGGTGGTGCCGACGAACGAGACGAACGGCTTGTTCGCGGGCACGGTCACCAGCTCCCGGTACGTGCCGGGTTTGATGCTGATGGTGACGCGGCCGGTGTTGTTCGCGGGCACGGCGTCGACGGCGGCCTGCACGGTGGTGTGGTGGCCGCTGCCGTCCTTGGCCACCACGATCGCGCCGACCGGCGGCGGGCTGGCCGACGGCTGGGCCGACGGGCTGCTCGACGGCGTGGGCGAGGCCGGTGGCGAGGCGCTGGGGGAGGGCGCGGCGCTGTCGGACACGGTCACGTCGTCGAACGACGCGGCGGCGTAGAAGGTCGCGACGCCGATACCGCCCGTGGCGAACTGGGCGTCGGTGGCGGTCAGCGCGGTCGCGCCGTTGATCGTGCCGCGCAGGGCGGTCCCCGACACCGACAGCGCCAGGGTGTACCAGGCGCCGGTGGTGACGGTGACCGAACCGGTGGCCAGGGTGGTGGACGAGCCGCCGACCAGCTTCTTCAACTCCACGGTGTGATTGGACCGCAGGGCCAGGTAGTAGTAGCTGGTGTTCGACTGAGCCCGGGCGATGACGGCGGTGAAGCGGTTGGACCCGTTGAAGGCGGTGGGCTTGACCCGGGCGGTGACCGTGTAGTCCCGCCAGGACGACGACCCGGCCCGCGCGCGGGCGTCCGCGCTGGTGCCGGACTGGCGCAGCACCCTGCTGCCATCGGTGGCGACGGCCCAGCTCCCGCCGGAGGAGGTCCAGCCGGCGGAGTTGCCGTCCTCGAAGTCGTCGGCGTAGAGGGTGGCCGCCGCGGCGGTGGCGGTGAAGGCCAGCGTGGCCAGCGCGGTGGCCAGGGCCAGGCCGGCGGCGGCGGTCGCCACCGGCCGCCATCGGGCACGGCGGAACAGGTCGGTGATGGGCATGTGTGGGCTCCACTCTGTGGGGCGTCGGCGTCCCACGGGGGACGCCGCACGGAAATGGAAAGCGCTTTCCGACGCAACCTACGCGGCCGCCATCGTGATGTCAATCGATGCCTTGCGGTCCGGCCCGTAACCCCGCTCGCGAGGCGGTCGCGGTGGCCGGGCCCGCCCGCTTCGCGGGTGGCCCGACGGCCCGCTCCGCGCCTGCGTCGGCGCGGTGGATGACCTCGTTCACCTTGTGCCCGATGCTGCTGTCGTGGCCCTGCGGGCAGGGCGTATCGTCCAGCACGGTGGCCGATCATCTTGCGGCGCACCGGTCGACATGGAGGTGTCGGTGACCGAGTCGGTGGCGCACAACGCGCCGGAGAGCGCCCTGCCGGCAGGGCTGGCGGTGAGCCACCAGACGGCTCTGGACATCATGGGTATCGCGATCGTGTGCTACTCCGTGCTCATCGAGCAGGAGGAGGGCAGGACCGCGCCAGACGCCGGTCAGGTGGCCCGGTGGGAGCGCGAGCTCAACACCGTCGCCGAGCTGCGCCGCACCCTGGACGCGCGGGACACCGAGCGTGTGCGCAGGCTGGCCGACGAGCACGCCGCGCTGGTCCGCCGACTCGACCGGATGATCGAAGACAGCTGACCCGGTGCAGGCGTGGTGCGCCTGATCACCCCTGTTGCTGGAGTGGTGCGCCCGCATGGTCCGGGGCGGCATTCCCGATGCGCTGCCGATGTGGGCGAAATCTGAGTAAAGCGGGGATTGCTCAGATTTCCCGATTTGGTCGGTTAGGCTGGCGGCTCGTGTGTTCTCAGCCCACGAAATGCCTTGGGAGGGCGATGTGACGCCACTGGCTGTAAGTGGCCTGCCCCTGATCCGACGACCGGCGACGGTGCCGGTCGTGCTGACGTTGACCGGAGCCGTGCTGGCCATCCTGACCCTGGCGCAGATCCCGCTCGCGATGGAGAAGGTCCCGTTCTGGGTGATGGCGACGCTGGCGCTGGCCGCGGCGACCGTCACCTACCTGCCGGCCACCGGCAAGGCCACCGGCGCGGTGATCAGCCCGTCCCTGGTGTTCACCTTCGCGATCCTGCTGTGCTGGGAACTCGGTCCGGCGATCGCGATCCAGGCGCTGGCCGTGGCCGTGATCGCGGTCCGGGCCCGGCAACCCTGGCGTGACGCGGTGCTCAGCGCCGCCCGGTACGCCGTCGCCTTCGGCGCCGCATACGTGGTGCTGCTGGTCGGCGAGCCCGACCCGTTCCACTCGGTGGCGGCGGCCGACCTGGTCAACGACACCCTCGCGGTGGCCGGCGCGGCCCTGGTCTTCGTGCTCGTCTACGGCTGGACCATCGTCGTCACCCAGCGCCGCGCGCCGCACCCCGCCGGTCGCGCCCAACCGCAGGAGAGCCTGCGCGAACGCCTGATGAACATGCGCGACCCGGTCGTGCACCTCGGCGCGCTGACCATGCTGAGCCCCGTGCTCGCGGTCGCCGGCCACGTCAGTCTCGGCTTCGTGCCCCTGGTGATCATGCCGCTGTACGCGGTCGAGCGCATGGCGCGCCTGTCGACCGAACGCCAGCGGGCCGCGCTCACCGACCCGCTCACCGGCCTGGGCAACCGGGCCAGCCTGCAGTCCGCGTACACCGAGGCGCTGGCCGAGCCGCTGCGCCACGGACAGGGCCCGACCCTGCTCCTGCTCGACCTCGACGGCTTCAAGTACGTCAACGACTCGCTCGGCCACGAGACCGGTGACCAGCTGCTCACCGCCGTCGCGGAGCGGCTGCGCACCGGCCTGCCGGCCGGCGCCCTGGTCGCCCGGCTCGGCGGGGACGAGTTCGGCGTGCTGCTGGACGAGGCCGACACCGACCGGGCGCTGCTGGCGGCACAGCGCATCAGCGCGGCGGTCAACGGCCCGGTCCGGCTCAGCGGCCTGGAGGTCGAGGTCACGGCCGCGGTCGGCGTCGCGGTCAGCCCGCAGCACGGCGAGGACTTCGCCACCCTGATGCGCCACGCCGACATCGCCATGTACGAGGCCAAGCGCGACAACGTGTGCGTGGCCGTCTACCGTCCCGGCACCGACCGGCACCCGCAGCGCCTGGCCCTGCTGGACCAGGTGCGCCACGCCATCGTGACCGAGGACCGCGACCGCATCGCCGTGCACTACCAGCCGCAGGCGGACCTGGCCAGCGGCCGGATCGTCGGCGTGGAGGCGCTGCTGCGCTGGACCGACCCGACCGGCCGGCCCGTCTCGCCCGCCACCGTGATCTCGGTGATCGAGCACACGCCGGTGATGCACCAGCTCACCGACCGCATCATCGACGACGCCGTCGCCCAGGCCGGGCGCTGGCGGGCCGCGGGCCTCGACCTGCGCACCTCGGTCAACGTCAGCATCCGGGACCTGTTCCGCGACGACCTCGTCGAACGCCTGCGCAACAGGCTGGCCGAGCACCGGGTGCCCGCCCGCATGGTGCAGCTCGAGATCACCGAGAGCGCCCTGATGGCCGACCCGGCCCGCGCCATGCGGACCATCGACCAGCTGCGCGACCTGGGTGTCGGGCTGGCGCTGGACGACTTCGGCACCGGATTCTCGTCGCTGCAGCACCTGCGGATGATCCCGCTCGACGAGATCAAGATCGACCGGTCCTTTGTCTCGGGCATGACCTCCGACCAGCACGACAGCGCGATCGTGTCGTCGGTCATCGCGCTGGCGGGCACGCTGGGCCTGCGTACCGTCGCCGAGGGCATCGAGGACCCGCAGACCCGGCGGCAGCTGCGGTCGGCGGGCTGCTCGCTGATGCAGGGCTACCTGCTGTCACCGGCGGTGCCGGCCGACCGCATCCCGGACCTGGTCGCCGACGCCGCGGCCACGTCGTCGGCCGCCATGGCCGACCTCGCCGAGCAGCACGAGCTGCCGGTGGCGGGGGCCCCGGTCCACTATCCGGAGCAGGCCGGCGCACGCTGGTGACGGATCGCCGACGCCCAGCTGGACGGCCGGTCGGCACCGCGTCGAGTCCACGGTTCCGGCCGACGGTGGGAGCCGTCGGCCGGAACCGTTGATGTCCGGCGCGGGCTGAGGCGCCGCGCTCAGAGCGACGGAACCTCGATGTCGATCTCGGCTCGCCGGCCGCGTTCCACATTGATGGTGTCCGGGTGCTCGGTGCCGAGGGTCTCCCACAGTTTCTGCAGCGCCTGCAGGCGGATGTTGTTCGCTTCGGCGTGGCGGCCGACAGCGGACAGGTCGAGCGCGAGGTTGGTCGCGCTGGCCAGGGTATCGGGGTGATGGGCGCCCCGGGCGGCCACGGCCAGGTCGTACACCTCCTGGGACAGGGCATGGCTCTGCTCGGCCAATCCCGCGGCGGCGAGGTTGTTGGTGTGATTGCCCATGCACGCGATGGTGTAGGGGTGCTCGTCGCCCAGCGTGCGGCGCAGGCTCTGCAGCGTCTGTTCGTCGAGTTCATGGGCTTCTTCGCGCATGTTGAGCGCCCGGTACACGATCGCGAGGTTCACCGCGCACGCGAGGATGAACGGGTGCTCGCTGACGAACCGCTCCTGGTAGCCCGCGAGCGCCTCCTCGCCGACCGTACGGGCGTTGAGTAGGTCCCGCTTGGCCCGCAGGGTATTCATGAGGGTCATCGTGGCGGCGAGGGTGAGCGCGTGCCGGGGACCGTTGACGGCCCGCGAGCTGTCAAGCTCGGCCTCGGCCAGCTTCGCGGCCTTGCCGTACTCACCGAGCTTGCGGGTCAGGATGACGATGTTGCGGCGGGCGTCGAGCAGGTAGCGGTGCCGGCTGTTCTTGAGGTGGATCTCGAACAGCGCGAGCTGTTCCTGCTGCTGCCGCAGGGCGAGGGAGTACTGGCCCAGCCCGGTGAGATCACGGACGATGTTGATGACCAGGTCGAACGTCTCGGGGCTGGCATTGCCGCCGTCGTCTGCCAGGCGGCGGCGCAGGTTGTCCTGGTCGCGTTGCAACGACGCGTCGAACTTGCCCAGCAGCCGCAGGTCCACGGCCAGGTTGTGCGAGGCGCGCACCGTGCCCAGGTCGTCATCGCCCAGGACGCGCCGGTGTCGTTCGAGGGTCTCCTCGTCCTGGACCCGAGCAGCCGCGAAGTCTCCGAGAAACCGCAAGTCGGCGCCGAGTGAGTTGGACACCTGGAGGCAGTACGTGTGATCGGGACCGAGCGTGCTCTCCAGGAGCTGGTAGGTCTCGTGGGACTCGGTCCGGGCGCGCTCGTATTCGCCGAGCGCGCGGAGGGCGTTGCTGAGATGGAACCGTGCTCGCAGCGTCATGACGTCGTCCGAGCCGAGCTTGTCTCTCCAGACGTCGAAGGTGCGCTGAGCCAGCTGGCGGCTGAACGTGGAGTCGCCGATGGCGAACCGGTACCGGATCTGGTCGATCACGACCTGCCGCACGTGCGGGTCCTCGGAGGCGACCAGGCCCGCATCCTCGATGTGCGGGGCCAGCTGGGCGTGCCGGGACCACGTGTCGCTGCGGTCGGGGGTGCCCGGGTTGGCCAACGCGAGCACCTCGTGCGCGCTGTGCGTGTTCTCGACCCGCTCCTGCGGGCTCAGCGAGTCGCGCAGGACCGCGCGGACGAGATTGTGCACCGTGATGAAGTCGCGGCGGGCGTCCAGTTGGGCCAGGGCGAACTTGCCCAGCTCCTGGACGGCCTTGCGGAAGACCAGCTCGTCCCGGAGGGCTTCCTTGAGCTCGGCGGGCAGGTCGGCGCCGCGGCCTCCGCGCAGCAGCGGGATGGCGATCGGCTCCGAGCTGATGAAGGCACACAGCTGCAGTAGTTGCGCTGCCGCGGGGGACTGCTCGCGCAACTTGTCGAAGGTGATCCGCCAGGTGGCGCCGACGGGCTGCGGGTATTCGGTGGGCGTGCTGTAGTACAGCATGCTGACCAGGTCGACCTCGTTGAGATAGGTCTCCGCGGGCATCGCCGTCTGCTCGTGGAATGATGCGGCCTGGTCGAGGGCCAGTGGCAGATGGCCGAGTTTGTCGGCGAGAGCGAGGCTCTGCTCGGGTGTGAGGGCCGGCCAACGCGTGGCCAGGAATGCGCTGCTCTCCTCAGCCGAGAACACGTCGACCTCGACCAGGTTGGAATTGGCTGCCCAGCTCCGGCTGAGCGTCGTCACCAGGATGTGGCCCATGCCCTGCGGGAAATACTTGCGGATGTCCTGCGGCTCGGTGGCGTTGTCGAAGATGAGCAGCCAGCGGCTGTAAAGGCGACCCAGGCGCAACTCGTCGAGCGCGGAGTCGATCACATATTGGACGTCGCTGTTCTCCGGCACTCCGAGAGCTTTGCCCAGGGAGACGAGCGACCTGCGGATGGAATCCTCTCCGGACGCCGGAATCCACCATACGAGATCGTATGAACCGCTGTATCGATAGGCGTATTCGATGGCTAATTGAGTCTTGCCGACGCCGCCTAGTCCCTGCAGCGTATAGGGCAGAGCCATAGCTGACGTCTTGGCCTCGAGTGTGCTGTGCAACGACTCCAGTGCCTCATCGCGGCCGGCAAAGAAAGGGTTCCTTGGTGGAAGGCCGCGCATGACGGCGGGCACGGACTGCACCGATAGGGAATTGATTACTATGCCGCGATTCATCTCGTCGTCTCCGGAAATCAGATCTTGCTCTGATTGTATGCTAACGTCCGTTTCGCGTAAAATCGCCTGTTCGGAGGGGTCTCCGGCCGAGTCGCGCCCGCGCCACGGCATGGACCGACAGATGGCGCTCACCTCGTCGGGAACACGCATCGATGCCGCGGCCGCGCGGATCAGCCCGTGCATCTCGGCCGCGACCGGTTCCCCGCCCGTGTGCGCGACGGCTTCGAGGAACCGCCAGAGCGTCTCGCCGTCGACCTGGTGCTGGGCCACCGCGTTCTCGATCAGCTCCAGCGCGGTGCCGCCGCGCACGTTCTCCTCGTCCCACCCGGACACCGAGATCGCGTCGCTGAGCAGCATCGCGCGTCGGATCGTCGCCGGTGGAAGCCCGTCGAGCACGGCGGTGATCCGGATTCGGTCGCCCGCGTCGAGCGGGCGTCGCGGGAACAGGTCCTCGACC
Organism: Catellatospora chokoriensis; assembly: GCF_011297315.1. Taxonomy (NCBI): domain Bacteria; kingdom Bacillati; phylum Actinomycetota; class Actinomycetes; order Micromonosporales; family Micromonosporaceae; genus Catellatospora; species Catellatospora chokoriensis. The sequence continues at coordinate 108,667 of NZ_JAAOTI010000003.1, read as the reverse complement.
AGGGCGGCCAGCGCCTGCCAGGCGGAGGTGTCGCCCTCCACCAGGTTCAGCACACCGACGAACTCCTGGATCCCGTTGACATCGAGGCATGCCGAGACGATCGCCCAGGTGTCGGCATCGGGGTCCACGGCGAAGCCGCTGCCGAGTTCCCGAGCCAACTCCCTGACGACCTCCGCGCGTCGACGCGGGTCCCTCATGGTCTCGACCGCTGCCACGGCGGCACGCAGCTGCCGTTTGTCTCGCAGCGACAGACGGCGGACTCCCCACGGTCCGTTGTCAGCGGCAGCCGGAGAAGGCCCGCTCGTCACGTCTCGGTACCTCACAAACAAACGGCTATAGGTGCGTGGCCGTCGCACCGCTGTCGGCGTCCACACACTTGGGCGGAATCTCTTGTTCGCGCACAGGGCGCGCGCTTACTCTGCCGCACTCCACCTTAAATCGCGATACCCGGCCGTCCTGAAAGTGGCATTAGCCAGAAATCTGACATCGAAATAGGCGGACATGACGGGCCGGAGTGCCTGCGCCGCAAGCGATCTGCCGGCGTGACCGAAGCCCGTCAAAGCCTGCGCGATCGGGAATCACCACCGAGCCCCGCCGTGTGCCCGCGCGCGGAAGGCGACAGAAACTTCGGCATAAGCTGTCCTTACAGATTCGTTATCTTCGACGTACGCTGAGTGCAAAGCCGACCTGCCGCCCGGCAACGGTGGGTGATGCACAAGGAGACAGGATGGCAGGCCCTACCCCGGAACCGCCGGAGCAGCGCGCGCTTGCGGACGTTTCCCCGCTCGGCATCCACGAGCTTTTGGACCGTTCAGACCCGGTGCTGATAGAAGCCGTCACGCAGCTGATTCCCCTTCTGCGGCGATCGTCGGACGTGCGGCTTGGCTGGCACAGTGCCATAGACGTGGAATGATGCGTTATCACACCATCGCACCCGACGCGTTCGACTCGTTGTCCCGGGTCACTGCCGATCCGGAGGTTGCCGCGTTTCTCCGCAAGGTGCGACTGAGCCGGACGCTTCTCCTCATTCGGCACATTGCTCTGTCGCTCGACGATGAACCTGCCGTGGCCGCGCTCGCTGCCGCACAGACGGCCGATGCCGCCGCATTCGAACGGGTCATGGCGTATCCCTGGGTGGGCGTATGGGCCGCCCGGTACGTGCGATCGTCGGCAGACGACGGTGACCGTGCTCATCTCAGCGCCGTGGCCGGTGCCGCCGCACTGCGTGCAGGCGTCCCTGAGGCGGTGCCGCTGCTGTCGGTGCGTCCCGGCGGCACGATCGCCCTGCCGACGCTGGGTGCGTTCGTAGGTGAGCGGCACCCTCGCAGGGTCGCACCAGCGGACCTCACCGGGACATCGTGGCTGCCGGTCAGGCATGTCCGCCTGCCATGCACGGATGGTGGTGAATGGGCGCTCGCGACGGACGACGTGGATCCCTATCGCGACTGCCATGGCTCGGCTGCCGCAGAACGCCTCGACGGACCGACGTGGGACACGTGGACAGAAATGCTACGGCGCGCCTGGGACGTGATCGCTGAGCACACGCCGCTGCGTGCACTGGAGATCGAGGCCGGGCTGTCAGCCGTGACGCCGCTGTCGAGTTCCGGTTCACGTGGGGGTGACAGCGCGACCAACGGCGATGCCTTCGGTGGCTTCGCGATGAGCCTGGTCGACGATCCGTACAGTGTCGCGGCCACGATGATCCACGAATTCCAGCACAGTAGGCTCAATGCGCTGACCGATCTGGTGACGCTGGTCGACGGCACCTCCGCGGATCTCTATTTCGCGCCGTGGCGCCGGGATGCGCGTCCGCTGGAGGCGCTGATCCACGGGATCTTCGCATTCATCGCCGTCGCTCAGATGTGGCAGGCGGTGCGGCACGTGCCGACCGTGGAAGAGGCTGCGACACGCCACTTCGCGCTCATTCGTGCTCAGTTGAGCAGAGCCGCGCGGCCGCTGCCGCTCGCATCCGGACTCACCGCCGCCGGCCGCCGCCTTGTCGCCGGACTGGCCGCCGCAGTCGAGGAGCTCGCCGACCACGACGTCCCGCCGGCGGTTCACCGGGACGCGGTGCGGGCCGTGGACGCGGCGGAGCACCGGCTGAGCACCACGCAGGTGCGACTGCCGGCATGAAGGCGCCGTTTCGCATGGGCCATTCTGGAGACGACGTGCCGAACCGGCTCGGCGCCCGACCGGCCTCGGGCGTCACCGTGGTGAGGAGGCCCCGTGGCCGGACCGGGTGAGCGCCATCGGCTGGTGGCCGAGGCGCTGCTGGAACGGACGCGGCGGGCGCTGCCCGCCACCACGCCGAACGCCTATGTCGTGCGATATCTCGCCGAGCACGTCGCGGAAGCCGGTACGTGGTCCGGTCTGGCAGCGGCCCCGGAAGTGCTCGATGAACTGGACCCGCAAGCGGTCGCATCGGTGGCGCTGCGTACCGCCTTCGGCCGGGCCGACCTGCCGGAGGCGATTTCCGCGACGCTCGCCGGCCGCCATCTGCTCGCTGCCGTGCCCGCTCGGGACAGAGCGCTGGTCCGGGCGATCACGGCGATCCGGCACGCGGGCGGCGCACCGTCGCGCACCGCCCGCCGCGGCTGTGTGTGGCGACTGGTCTGGGCCCGGCTGCGCCGGGATCCGTGGCAGGTCGTGCTGGCCGGACATTCCGCCGGGGTCACCGCGCTGGCCTCGGTCCCGTTGCCCGACGGCCGCGTGCTCCTCGCCGCCGGATGCGCGGATGGCAGGATCAGGCTGTGGGACCCGTCCAGCGGGGATCCTGTCGGTATGCCCCTGACCGGGCACCGGCGGGAGATCCGTGCGCTGGCGGCGATGTCCGTGGCCGGAGCCACGCTGCTCGTCTCGGCATCCGTCGACGCGCTCGTCGCGTGGAACCCGACGAGCGGTGGCCGGCGCGACCTCGCGGCGGATCGCGCGCGGGCGACCCTGGTGACCACCGTCGCCGCACCGGACGGCGGCACCGCGATCGTCACCGCGGGCGAGGATCAGACGGTCCGCTTCTGGCACCCGATCGACGGCGGGCCGTATCCCGGCCTGAACCCGACCCGGTTCGCGGTCGGCATGTCCATCGTCGGCCTCGTCGGTCTCGACGGTCGGGCGGTGGCCGTCGTCATCGGACCGGACCATGCGATCAACCTGTACGACACCTTCACCGGCACCGCCGTCTGCGCGCCGCTGAAAGGACACACCGACCGCGTGGAGTGCGTCGCCACGATCCCGCAGCCGTCGTCCCGACAGCTCGCCAGCGCCGGCCGGGATCTGACGGCGCGGGTGTGGAATCTGCACACCGCCGCCGAGGCCGTGGCACCGTTCGTGGGGCATGCGCGGCCGGTGACGGCCACGACGGTGGTGCCGTCCGGCGACGGCCTACCGCTGCTCGCCACGGGGGCCGCCGACAGCACGGCGAGGCTGTGGACTCTGGCGGACGGCGGATCCGTAGCGCTGCTCACCGGCCACACCGCGGCGCTGACCGCGATGTGTGCGGTCGAACTCCCTGATGGCCGCACGCTGCTGGCCACCGGTGGCGCCGACCGCACCGTGCGATTGTGGAACCCGAAACCCGACCCCGCCCTGTCCGCGGCGCCCACCGAGTCCGTCATGGCGATGACGGTGGTGCCCGGCGCCGACGGCACCCCACGGCTGGCCACCTCCGGCGTCACCGCGGACAGCGTGCAACTGTGGAACCCGGTCGACGGGTGGCCGGGAGCCCGACACCTGCTCGGCCGCACGGGCATCGCAGCCATGATCACTGCTTTACCCGACGCGGAGGGTCGTCCGCTGTTCGCCACCGCGGGCAGCCAGAGTGTCAGGATCTGGAACGCCGCCACCGGGGACCCCGTGGCGACGCTGCCGGCCGCCTCGTCGGCCCGGCTGACCGCCCTGACCGCACTCCCCATGCCGGCGGGTCCGGCATACCTGGCGACCGGGGGCGAGCGCGGCACCGTAGGCCTGTGGGACCTCACCGCCATCCGGCCGACCTACCGCCGGCTGAACGGGCACGAAGGAGCGGTGCGCCACCTCGTGGCCGCGACGCCCGCCCGTCGTGGCGTGCTCGTCAGCGGCGGGGACGACGGCACGATGCGGATCTGGAATCCGCTGACCGGCCTGCCCGACTCTCCGGTGATCACGCTTGGCCGGCCGCCGACGGCGTTGACCACGCTGACCACGCCCGACGGTCGCTGCGTGATCGCTGCCGCGGTCGGCGCCTCCATCCGGTTCTGGGACGCGGCTACCGCACGTGAGCTGTCAGCCGCTGACGTCGACGACGTCGCCGTCCAGCCGTCGACCGGCCGGGCCCCGCACCCTGGCCCGGACATCGCGGGGCACCGGGCGGGCATCCGGCACGGCCACGAGGGTCCGGTTCGGAGCATCGCCTTGATGCGGCTGCCCGGGGGCCGGGTCATCGCGGCGACCGGAGGTGACGATCAGGTGCTCCAGCTGATCGACGTCGGCAGCGGCCGTTCGCTCAGCCGGCTCCCGATCGGCATGCAGATTCACTGCCTGGTTCTACTCGGCCGACGGATCATGGTGGGCGGAGCGCTCGGACTGCTCGCCCTCGACGTCGATCCGCAATCGGTGCAGTCACTGCTCACCGAGCGGTGACCGGTATCCGACCGGAGGCCCGGCCTGCCCTGGACCATCAACGACCAGCACTGAAGAATCATGAGCTGTACCGGACGGAAGGACGGGCGCACCGGATGGCAGAACCGCGGACATCGCGCGTGGAGGACGACCCGGGCCCCGACGCGGTCATGGTGTTGCCCGGCATCATGGGCACCGAGCTCGTCCACGCCGCCACCGGGCGGGTGCTGTGGGGCATCAGCGATCCGAGATGGCTGGCATCGGCGTGGACCACGGGGGATTCGCTGCGCGAGTTGGCTCTCACCGAGCAGGAGCGCGAGGGGGTCGTAGGCCGGATCAAGCCCACCCGGCTGCTGCGGGTTCCGGCCGGAATTCCGGTGCTGCGCGGAGTCGAGCCCTATACCGCGCTGCTCGCGGGCGTCCGGACGGCGGCCGCGCACCCGGACGCGGTTGCGGAGTTCCCGTACGACTGGCGGCTGCCGGTCGCGTACAACGCCGCGCGCCTGGCTGACGCCGCCGCTCGCCATCTCGAGCGATGGCGGGCACACCCGCGCGGCTCCCGCAACGCCCGCCTGGTTCTCGTCGCGCACTCGATGGGCGGACTCATCGCCCGCTACCTGACCGGTGTGCTGGGTGACGGCGGCATGGTCCGCACGACGCTGACCCTGGGCACCCCGTTCTACGGCGCGGTGAAGGCGGCGTACCTCCTGTCCACGGGGGAGGGCAGTCCCGTCCCGCTACCGCGGATGCGGCTGCGGGAACTGGTGTTGGGCATGCCGGGGCTCTACGACCTGCTTCCCGTGTACCGCTGCCTGGGCGAGGGCGACCGGTCCCGGCGCCTGACCCCCGCCGACATCGCCGCCATCGGCGGTGACCCGCTGCTGGCTGAGCAGTCGTTCGCCATGCACGAACGCTTGCGCCGCGCCGACGGCGGCGGCCTGCGCTCGCTGATCGGCGTCGGTCTGCCCACGATGCAGAGCATGTCCGTCGTCGACGGCGTCGTCCACCCGCGCTACACCATCGAGGGCGACCTCGGCCGGGGCGCTCGACGCGAGGACCGGCGCGGCGACTCCACCGTCTACCGCGACTCGGCGAGCCCGCCGGGGCCGCCGCCCGGTGTCCTGCCGCAATCCCACGCCGCCTTGGCCAAGTGCCGCGAGTCCATCGCGTTCGTGCACGCCGAGATCACCGGACACCGGCAGGGGCCGCCGATGGCCGGCAGGGGCGACGAGGTCCGCGTCGACCTGCCGGACGTCGTGGCGGTGGGCGAGCCGTTCGACATCGTCGTCGAGACCGCGGACGGACCGGCCGCCGTCTCCTGCACGTTGGAGGAGGCCACGACAGGCGACCAGCTGCCGCCGCCGCTGTTCGTCAGGCGGGACGGCGTGCTGGTCGCCACCGCGAGGGTGGTCCAGCCCGGCCTCTACCGTGTCGCGGTCAAGCAGGGCAGCTACTCGGCGGTGGAACAGCTCATGCTGGCCGTCCCGGCGATCGCCTAGTCGAGGCGCCGCGGTGAGTCCACTCCAGCAGCCCGGCGCCGCCGGACCCGTGTTCGCGCTCGTGCCCGTCGCCTTTCCCGCCTATCTGCACCACGATGCGCTGGTCGACGCAGACCGTGAGGTCGACCGGATCGGCGCTGCGCTGGCGCACCTGGGTGCGAGCATCCGCCACTGGCCCCTGGAGCCCGAGTCGCGCACCGAGGCCAACGCCAAGGCCCGGATGCAGAGCTGGGCCTCCCGCGAGCACGACCTGCCGCACTCGATGCTGGCCTGGATCGGCCACGGTGCGGCGAACCAGGACAGCGGCTGGCTGGCCGCCTACGACACGGCGGCGACCATCGTCCGGCGGGGGATCAGCGTCGACACCGTCGCGGGCCCGGTCTCGGACGAGTGGCTGGAACGCAGCGGCGACGAGGGCGCTTGGTCGATCGTGCTCATCCAGGCCTGCGGCGCCGGAACCTTCGCCAAGCGCCTCATCGCGAACCTGTTGGGCAAGCCCCGCGACCCCCAGCGGCTGATCCTGATCGGGGTGGGCAGCGAAGGCGCCGCGTACCTCGGCGCGGTCGGCGATGCCCTGGAGGAGATGCTCGAGAAGGGCTTCAGCGACAACGACGACAGCATCACTCTCGCCGACTTCGCCTACCGGCTCCGGGCATACCTCGGCAGGCGAGTCGGGGCCGATCTGGTCGTGCACGAGTTCGCCCCCGACGGCGGCACACCGCTGCGGCGGTCGCCGGTGGTGCCGGGCGGCGTCACCGCACCCGTGAACGTCTACCACGAACTGCGCGCCTTTCTCGAGCGCCAGCCGCCGGACGTGCGTGGACACTTCGTGCCCAAGGCCCAGGGCGCGGAGCTGAGCGAGCTCGCCTGGTATTTCGTCGGCCGGAGCAGGGAGCGCGGCAGAGTCGCGGGCTGGCTCAAGGACACCGCCTGCGGCATGCTCGTCGTCACGGGCGGGGCTGGTTCGGGAAAGTCCGCGCTGCTCGGAAACGTGGTGGTGCACAGCAATACGCGATTGCGCGATCTGCTGGTCGACGCGGGATTCATCGTGGCGCTGCCTGACGCGGAGCAGCCGCCACCCGAGGTCTTCGACGGCGTGATCCACCTGGCCGGCATGACCACCGCGGACCTCGTTCGCCGGCTGGCCGAAGTCGCCGGCATCAATCCCGCTGCGAGGGCCGCTGCCGATCTGGACGCGCTGGTGAAGGCATTGTCGGAACGCACGCTGACCGTGCTGCTGGACGCGATGGACGAAGCCCAAGAACCCGCGGTCATCGCCGGGTCCGTGCTGCGCCGCATCGCCGCGTTGCCGGCAGTGCGAGTCGTCGTCGGCACCCGCCCGTCGGTGCACGACCCGCAGCGTCGAAATCCGGTCACCGAGCTGCTCGACGCGTTGGGGGCGGGGCCGACCACGTCCGTGCTGTGGGTGCCCCGCGACACCGAGGCCACGGAGGAGTACGTGCGCCTGCGGCTGAACGGGGCCCGCAAGGCCGGACGCCTGCGGGCCACGGCGACGGCCGTCGCCGATGCGGCGGCGACCGTCGCCGGCAACGGCGAGTTCCTGTTCGCGCGGCTCGCCGTGCACGAGATCCTCGCCCGGCCGAGGATCCTCGCCCCCAAGCAGGCAAAGGCTCTGGCGGAACTTCTCGGCAAGGATCAGCGGGAGCTCTTCGCGGCGGCTGTCACCCGGCTGAGCGCCGTCTCCGCGACGTTCGATCCCCTCATGGAAGCGCTCGCGCTCTCCCGCGGTCGTGGTCTGCCGAGGTCCGACGGCATCTGGGCCACGGTCGCCACCGCGCTCACCTCGGGTCGCGCGGTGACGGAGGGCGACATCGACCAGCTGCTCGACGCGGCGGCACCCTACATCCTGCTCGACGTCGAGGACGGCCAGAGCGTCTACCGGCTCTCTCATCACAACTTCCGGGAGCACTTCGAAAGCCGGCTCGCCGCCTCTGCGTGAGCCGGCCGGCGACCGGACTCAGAAGCTGCTGAGCAGCTTCACGAAGGCCTCGTCGATCTTCGCCGGGTCCTGGGCGTCGAACGCCTTGCCCGCGGCGGCGGCCGCGATCTTCTCCAGGGTCGGCAGGTCGGAACCCTGGTCGAAGGCGATGCAGAACACCTTCACCGGACGGTCCGGGTCGAGGGCGATGTCGCGCAGCAGCTTGGCCAGATCGTTGTCCTCCGGGTACTCGTTCTCCCCGTCGGTCAGCACCACCACCGCGTTGATCCGGGTGCGGTCGTAGTTCTCCAGCATGTGCCGGTGCGCCGCCCGGATGGTCGTGTACAGGGCGGTGCCGCCGCCGGAGCGCATCGCGTCCAGCTTCGCGCCGAACTGCCGGTCGTCCAGCCGCGACAGCGGCAGCTGCGCGCGGTACGGCAGGGGCGAACCCGCCTGCTTGGCGGAGAACGCCCACAGCCCGACCCGGTCCTCGCTGTTGAGCAGCTTGATGCCGTTCTTCGCGGCGTCCATCGCGTATTCGAGCCGGGTGTGAGTGCCGACCTTGTTGGCCGTCATCGACCCCGACACGTCCACCGCCATCAGGATGTTGGCCTTCTTGCGCAGCGTCTCCCAGCCGGCCTTGATGCCCTGCACGACCTCCGGCGACGGCGGCTCGAAGTAGGTGCCCGGGGCCTTGGCGCCGCCGACCACCTGGACCAGCTGGTCGGACGCGGTCTGCTCGTGGTCGCGGAACCCGATCGCGGCGAACTCCCGCTGCTGCGGGGCCTCCTGCAGGAACGCCAGGAAGTCCGCGGCCCCGGCCCGCTGCGCGTCGCTCGCCTGCGGCAGCACCACGTACGGGTGGTCGAGGTTGAAGGTGCCCTCTTTCGGATACAGCGCGACCAGCTGCTCGCGGGGCTTGCGGTTGTTGCTCAGCGCGCCCGTGTTGTAGAGGTAGACCAGCTCCTCCTGGGTGACGACGGCGCTGAGGTCGGAGCCGGCGGCCTCCCCGTCGACCCTGGCGAGGTCGGCGGCGGCCAGCGAGCGCAGCAGGTCGACGACGTCGTCGCTGTAATGGGAGACGTTCGCCTCGATCTGGCGGACGAACCTGGTCACCTTCGGGTCGCGCACGTCGGCGGCGGTGAGGTCGCTGGAGGTGCCGGTGGCCGCGTAGTACGTCGCGATGGTCGCGGCCAGGCCCGAGGTGGACAGGTTCGGGTTGTCCTTGCCGAAGGTGAACCGCTTCCACTCGGGCTTGCCGAACTCGGCCCAGCCCTTGTCGCCGGACATGCCGAGGATGTCGCCCCAGCCGAGCGCGCCCTGCTGCTGCAGGAACCGGGCCTTGGTCGCGGGCATGGCGATGACCAGCGGGCTGTTGGCGATCGACGCGTACTCACCGGGGGTCTGCTCCGGGTGTCCGGCGGCCTTGTCGAGCAGCCGCAGCTGCCCGGTCCACAGCGTCGAGGTCGGCAGCCACACCTGCGGCCGGGGGCTGCCGGTGCCGGACAGTGCGGCCCAGTCGCCGGCCAGCGCCTCCATGGCCTGCCCGGAGGTGAGCCCGGTGACGGTGACGTCGGCGCACCGCCCGCCGAAGCGCCGCCTGGTGTCGTTGTACCGCTCGGCCAGTTCCTGGACCAGGTCGCTCTTCTCGGTGGAGGAGACGACGTCGAGTGCGACGCAGTCGCTGCGGTCGCCCGCGACGGCCGACACGTACACGTAGGAGCCCGCGATCAGGGCGAAGCCGACAGTCGCGGCGAAGGCGACCGGCAGCCACCTCTGGGTCCGGCGCGAAGCCATGGCACTCCTGCTTTCCTACTTGGTGCTCGTTGCCGAGCGGTTCGGATAGTTCGCTCTCCGCCCGGCTGGTGCCTGGCTGGAGTCCTGGACAAGCAGTCTGGTCCGGCGGCGATCGGTCCTGTCCAGCAGGATCTGCTTCACCATGCGGTGCGGGGTGCGCAGGGTGATGTCGGGACCTCGACCCGGCCCTCGCGCAGGATCAGCCGCAGCGTGCCGGTCGGTGCGACAGTGGTGTTCAGCCCGATCCTCACGAGCTGGCGGCGCTGCAGGCCAGGGATGGCCAGCCACAGCCGGCCGCGGGCGTCGGCCTGGGTGTTGTGCTGGTCGGCGCGCACCACGATCTGGTTGTGGGTGCGGTTCTTGCCGGGCTTACCGTGCTGCCGCATCTGCCGGGTCAGGTAACGGTCGTCGGACCACTTGTCGGCCCGCGGCAGGGTGAACAGCCGCTTGCGCTCGGCCGGGTCTCCGGCGTGGCGGCAGATCGCCCGGCGCACCACAGCCTTGGCCGCGGCGCGGTTCGCGGCGATGTCGGCCATCGCGTCCCGGACGGTGTCCTTCCACGCGTTCGCCAGGACCTCGAACTGCCGGTGGGTGCCGTCGGCCGGCCACCGGTCCCGGACCTGCCGGTCCGTCGAACTGGCACCCGCGACCGAGCCGTAACGCTGCCAGACCGCCGAACGGACCCGACCCAACCGGCGGGCCTGCTCGGCCAGCGCGGCGTACTTACCCGGGTTAAGCCGATCAGAGTACGCAATCCGGGTCACCTTCATCGGCTGCCTCGATCCAACAGCCAGACCGACCAGCCCCCAGCCGCGACGGTTGCCCAACGCAGGGCCGCAAGATCGCGATCAGGCCGCTTGCCTGGCGAGGTCGGCTTCCTGGCCATCACTTGTCCGCCATTGTTGCGATCGGTTCAGAGCTCGGTCGGGTCGGGTGCGCCGTCGTCGAGTGCGACGGCGGTGAACAGGCGCACCAGGTAGACGAAAACGAGCACGCCGCCGCCGACTGCCATGCCGGTGCCGGTCTGCGCGGAGGGGACGTAACCGGCTGCGAAGCCACCCGCGCCCAGCACCAGCGCGGTGGCGATGCCGAGCGGGTCCCCGACCTGCCGCAGCAGCCGCCGCGACCGGGTGGCGCGGCGCGCGGCAGGAGCGGGCGAGCCGTGGCTACCGGCTGGCTGGGGAGCCGGCGGTGCGGGTTTGGCGGCCGGGGGCTGCGGGACCGTCGGGGCCTGCGGCGCAAGCGCGCTCGGATCGGTCGGCAGTCGGGGAGCGGTGACGGTAGACACGGCAGGTGCCGCCGCGGGGGTGACGGCAGGCGCGGTGACGGTCGGCGGGGACGGCTGCGCCGCCGTCGCGGTGAGCGTCGCCGGGGCGGTCGCCGTCGGCGCGGGCGCGGCGGGGGAGTCGCCCGGCTGGAGCAGGGCCGTTGCCGCGTCGCTGCCCTCTTGGAGTGCCTCGACCAGCGGCACCGGGGCGGCCGGCGTGGCCTCGTGGCCGAGCAGGCGCATGAGGAGCTGCTGCGCGGTCGGCCGGGCGTGCTGGTCCTTGGCCAGGCACGCGACGACCAGCTCGCGCAGCGTCCCGGTCAGGTTGTCCAGGTCGGGCGGCTCCGACAGCACGCGCGCCATCACGGTGGCCATCGAGTCGTGCCCGAACGGGCCGCGCCCGGACGAGGCGAACCCGATGGTCGCGGCCCACCCGAAGATGTCGCATGCCGGACCGACGTCCACGTTGTGGAAGCGCTCCGGGGCCATGTACGGCACGGTGCCCATGACGTGCCCGGACATGGTCTCCGCGCCGAGCGCGCGGGCGATGCCGAAGTCGATGACGCGCGGGCCGTCGCCGCCGAGGATGACGTTGTCGGGTTTGAAGTCGCAGTGCACGATGCCGGCCTGGTGGATCGCGGCGAGTGCGGTGGCGGTGCCGACGGCGAGCCGGTAGAGCGCGTTGTCGGCGAGCGGTCCGAGGTCGCGGACCTGCTTGTGCAGCGTCGGCCCGGCGATGTACTCGCTGACGACGTACGGCAGCTCGGTGTCGATCTCGGCGAAGAGGATCTGCGCGGTGCAGAACGGGGTGACCCGCCGGGCGGCGGCGATCTCCTTGGCGAACTGCGCCTTGGCCTTCGGGTTGTGCTGCAGGTCGACATTGATCGTCTTGACCGCGACGCGGCGTTCGCTGGCGTCGACGCCGAGGTAGACGACTCCCTGGCCGCCCTTGCCGAGCCGTCCGAGCAGCCGGTACGGGCCCAGCGAGCGCGGATCGTGGCCGGTCAGCGGAGCCGCGTCGGGAACGGGGTCGTGCGCCATGTCGGCCATCTGCCCTCCTGAATCCCGATGATCCATCAACGAGCCGCAAGGATAGCGCCGCCGGTCCACCGGGGTGAGCCGGAGGTGAGTCCTCTTCACGGAGTGGACGGGCGCTCCGAATAGGAAACCAATCTTGCCTATCGACGGATTGTCAGTTAAGAATGTTTACGAACGGTTTCACCAGGTGGTCCTGGAGGGGCAGAACCCGTTCCTCGCCCCGCTATGCACGAAACCGGAGGATCCGTCGTGTCCAGAACACTGCGCACCACCGCCAGGTGGTGGCTCGCCGCACTCGCCGCCCTGCTCACCGCGATCACCGCGACGGTGGTCACGGGCGCGGGCACCGCACAGGCCGCGCCCGCGTTCAAGGTGCTCGCCTTCTACAACGGCACCTGGGACGCCGCGCACATCGACTTCGACAAGGAGGCGCTGGTCTGGTTCCCGCAGGCCGCCGCCCAGAACAACTTCACCTGGGAGGCGACCACCGACTGGACCCGGCTCAACACCGGCAACCTCGCCCAGTACAAGGTGATCATGTTCCTGGACGACGCGCCGCCGTCCGGGCAGCGGGCCGCGTTCCAGCAGTACATGCAGAACGGGGGCGCGTGGATGGGCTTCCACGTGACCGCGTTCAACACCGACCCGAACACCTGGAGCTGGTACTACAACACCTTCCTGGGCACCGGCGCGTTCGTCTCCAACACCTGGGGGCCGACGAGCGTCACGATGCGCACCGAACGCGCCCACCCGTCCACCACGCGGCTGCCCGCGACCTGGACCTCGGCGGTCAGCGAGTGGTACTCGTGGCGCAACGACCTGCGCACCAACCCCAACATCGACATCCTGGCCTCGATCGACCCCGGTAGCTACCCGGTCGGCACCGACCCGAACCAGACCTGGTACAGCGGCTACCACCCGCTCATCTGGACCAACCGCAACTACAAGATGCTGTACGCGAACTTCGGGCACAACGCGATGAACTACAACACCAACACGCGGCTGTCCTCGACGTTCGCCAGCGAGGTGCAGAACCGCTGGCTGATCGACGGCCTGCTGTGGCTGGGCGGGGCGACCACCGGTCCCAGCCCGTCGGCCTCCCCGGCGCCGTCGGCGTCGTCCGGGCCGATCTCGCCGACCGCCTGGTACAGCGTGGTCAACCGCAACAGCGGCAAGTGCGTCGACGCCCGCGCCGCGGCATCGGCCAACGGCACCGCGATCCAGCAGTACACCTGCAACAGCACCACCGCGCAGCAGTTCCGCTTCACACCCACCACCGGCGGCTACACCCACGTCGACATCAGGCTCAACAGCGCCCGCTCGCTGGATGTGACCAACGTGTCCACGGCCGACAACGCGCCGATCCAGTTGTGGACCTACAGCGGCGGCAACAACCAGCAGTGGCAGCCCGTCGCCGAGGGCGGCGGCTACTACCACCTCGTCAACCGCAACAGCGGCAAGTGCCTGGATGTGCCCGCCGCGTCCATGGCCGACAGCGTCCAGCTGGTGCAGTACGCCTGCAACGGCACCGGAGCGCAGTCGTTCCGGCTGGTCCAGCAACCGTAACCGCAGGGGAGGGCGAGCGGGCCGGTGCCGAGCGCACCGGCCCGCTCCGTCGTTACCGGCCGGTCCGGCACCCCGCCGCGTCACGCATGCGGCCGCCATTAGAGTGAGCCACCGCACCTGGATCGACCGCAGCGCATGCCCCCTCCCTGCGTTCAAAGGACTTCCAGCTCATGGCCCGTAAGGTGAGCCTCCGCGCCCGGCTGCGCTACTGGTTCGACAACACCATGTCGCGCGGCACCACCGGGCTCATCGGCTGGCTCGCCGTCGCCTCCTTCGGCCTGGTGCTGCTCGTCACCGTGGCGATCGAGATCGTGGACCCGTCAGCCATGGACGGAGACCCGCTGCGGGTGCTGTGGACCACCTTCGTCACCGCCTTCAGCCTGTCCGCGCCGACCGACGCCGGCTGGATTCTGCTGCCGATGTGGTTCGTGCTGGCTTTGGGCGGCATCTTCGTCGCCAGCGCCCTGATCGGCCTGCTCACCAGCGGCATCAACCGCCGCCTGGAGCAGTTGCGCAAGGGACGCTCCGCGGTGCTCGAACGCGACCACACCGTGGTGCTGGGGTGGTCCGACCAGATCTACACGGTGATCACCGAGATGGTGGAGGCCAACGCGAGCCGCCGCCGCGCCGCCGTGGTCGTGCTCGCCGAGCAGGACAAGGTCACCATGGAGGACCGGGTGGAGCACCGGATCGGCGACACCGGCCGCACCCGGCTGATCTTCCGTACCGGCAGCCCGCTCGACCTCAAGGACCTCGAGATGGTCAACCTCAACGAGGCCCGGTCGATCATCGTGCTGGCCCCGGACGGCGCGACGGCCGAGGACGCCGACGCGTACGTGCTCAAGACGCTGCTCGCGATCAACAAGGGTCCGGCGTTCCGGGGCCGCCCGCACCACGTCGTCGCGGCCGTGCGCGACAGCCGCAACCGGGCCGTGGCCAAGCTGGCCGGCGGCGACGCGATCGTGCTCGACGGCGACGACATCGGCGCGCGGCTCATCGTGCAGACCGCCCGGCAGTCCAAGCTGTCGGTGGTCTACCACGACCTGTTCGACTTCGGCGGCGACGAGATCTACATGACCGTCGAGCCGTCCCTGGTCGGGCGGCCGTTCGCGCAGGCGCTGCTGGCGTACAAGCAGTGCTGCCCGCTGGGCCTGCTGCTGGCCGACGGCAAGACCGTGCTCAACCCGCCGCCCGGCACGATGATCAGCCCCGGCGACCGGATCGTGCTGCTGGCTCGCGACGACTCGATGATCACCCTGGCGACCGCGCCGTTCGCCGTCGACGACACCGCGATCGTGCACGGGGTGCGCGGCCCGGCGGCTCCGGAGAGCACACTCATCCTGGGCTGGAACCGGCGCGCCGCCCGGATCGTCGAGCAGCTCGACGTGTACGTCGCGGCCGGGTCCACGGTGGACGTGGTCACCGACCGGGCTGACGCGACCCCGGCCGTGGGGCGGCTGGCACCCCGGCTGCGCCGCCTGCTGATCCGGTCGAAGGCGGGCGACACCCGCGACCGCGGAGTGCTGGAGACGCTGGACGTGGCGTCGTACCACAACGTCATCGTGCTGTCCGACGACGACCTCGACGCGCTGACCGCGGATTCGCGGGTGCTGGTCACCCTGCTGCACCTACGCGACATCCTCGCCGGGCGAGGGCCGGGGTCGATCGTCAGCGAGATGCGCGACGACCGCGACCGGGCGCTGGCCCAGCTGACCAAGGCCGACGACTTCGTGGTCAGCGAGCAGCTGGTGAGCCTGCTGATGACGCAGATCTCGGAGAACCGCCACCTCGAGTCGGTCTTCGCGGACCTGTTCGACGCCGACGGCGCGGAGATCTACATCCGCCCGGCGAGCTACTACCTGCGGGCCGGCGCGACGATCACCTTCGCGACCGTGGTCGCGGCGGCGGCCCGCCGCGGCGAGGTCGCCATCGGCTACCGGGTGACCGACAGCGGCGACGAGCACGGGGTGGTGCTGAACCCCGACAAGGAGCAGGTCATGCCGCCCATCGACCGGGTGATCGTGCTGTCGAGCAGCTGACCGGCGATGATGAACGTGTCCGTCGTCGAGCCGGACGTGATCTGCTCGGACGGCGGTAACGCCTTTGCGCGAACATGATCACGCGTTCTAGGGTGCGTGCGTGCGTGACATACCCCGGGTCGTGTGGATCCTCGCCGTCGGCCGATTCGTCAACGCTGCCGGATCTTTCGTCTTCACCTTCCTGTTCCTGTACCTCACCGGACCGCGGCAGCTGCCGCTGGAACAGGCCGGCCTGATCAGCGGAGCGCTCGGCGTCGGCCTGCTCGCGGGCAACTTCACCGGCGGCTGGTTCGGCGACCGGTTCGGCCACCGCCGGGTCATGCTGCTCGCCTCCACCGTCACCGGCGTGACCACCCTGCTCATCCCGTGGACGCCGCTGGCGCTGCTCGCGGTGTCGACGGCACTGCTCGGCTACACCGGCGCGACCGCGGGCACCTCGCAGGGCGCGCTGACCGCGCTGGCCGTGCCCGCCGGCGACCGGCGGCGGGCCGTCGCGATCAGCCGGGCCGCGTTCAACGCGGGCTGCGTCATCGGACCGCCGGTCGGCGCACTGCTCGCCGTGGAACACTTCACCGCCCTGTTCGTCATCGACGGCCTGGTCATCCTGGCCGTCCGGGCGGTCACCACGGCGCTGCTGCGGGCCGAGCCCGAGCGGCAGACCACACCGGCCGGGGGCCGTCCCGCCGGGCTGTGGCGCAGCGTGCTCGCCGACCGCGGCCTGCTCCTCCTGCTGCCCGCGATCGTCGTGGTCGACGTGGTCTACCGCCAGCTTTACTCGACGCTGCCGGTCTACCTGCGGGACAACGGCCAGCAGCTGACCGTGTACGCGACCGTGCTCGCCGTCGGGTCCGGGCTCATCCTGCTGCTGGAGATCCCGGTGACCATGCTGCTGCGGCGGCTGCCCGCGACCGGCATCGTCGCCGTGGGATACACCCTGGTCGGCGCCGGCATGGCGCTGTTCGGCCTCGGCTCCACCGCGGCCGTGGTGATCGCCGCGATGGTGGTGCTGACCGCCGGCGAGATCCTCTACAAGACCACCGCCACCGCACACGTGCTCGACCGCGCCCCGACCGAGCTGACAGGCCAGTACCAGGGCCTCTACAGCGGTGCCGCGACCAGCGGCACCATGCTGGCGGCTCCGCTGGGCGCGCTGCTGTACGGGGTCGCTCCGGGCGCGCTGTGGCCGGTGTGCGCGGCGCTCGCCGTCGGCGCGGGGGTGCTCGCCTGGCGATCGGGCCGTGTCGGAGCCCCTGCGGATTCCACCGCCCCGGAACCGGTGGCCGCCTCCGTTTGACGCGGCGGTTACGGGATGATCGGAGGTATGCCGCCCACCGCACTGGCTCGCGCGTTCGCCGCCACCGGATTCGTCGCCGTACTCACCGGTGTGCTGGCCGTGTCCGCGTTGCACGTGCTGCCGCCGACGGCGTCGATCAGCCCGGTCCGCCGGACCATCAGCGAGTACGCGTACTCCGAGACCGGCTGGGTGTTCAACCTCGGGGTGCTGATCCTCGCCGCCGGTTCACTGGCCGTGTTCGTCGCGCTGGCGTACGCCAAGCTGATCCGGCCCGCCTCGGTCGCATCGCTGGGGCTGCTGCTGTGGTCGGCGGGCCTGGCCGCGGTGGTGTACTTCCCGAAGCACGACTGGTCGGTCGGCCCGTCGACGCACGGGACCATCCACCGGATGGCGAGCCTGGTCGCGTTCCTCAGCCTGCCCCTGGGTGCGCTGCTGGTCACCGTCATGTGGCGGCGGGAGCGGCGCTGGCGGGGCAGCGTCTGGCTGACCGCGATCCCCGCGCTGGCCGCCCTCGCCTTCATCAGCGTCATCATCGGCGCCTACCTGCTCACCCCGTACACCGGGCTGCCGTGGTGGGACGTCATCCCGCTCGGCTTCGTGGAACGCGGCATGGCCACCTTCGAGGTGCTCACGGTGCTGGCACTGGGCCGCTGGGCGTGGCGCGCGTCGTCCACGCCCGCCGACGGCGAATCCGCCGCCACAGCCCCAGGCCGGTGACCGGCGGGCTATCGTGCCGCCATGTCTGATGTCGAGCAGCCGCACGTGCTCACCAACCGGTTCGGTGACACGACCGTTGCCGGCGATGCCCGCGACACCTGCCGCTGCATGGAACGGCCCAGGCGGGCGACCCGCTTCCACGAGGACCTGCAGGACACGCGAGCGCCGGGGTGGCTGCGGCTGCTGGTGCTGATCGAGCAGGCGGCGGCCGACGGCCGGGAGAGGTTCGCGCCGCTGACGGAGCTGAGCCCGCAGGAGCGGCGGCAGGTGGTGACCCTGCCCGCGTCGATCGGCATGCTGACCGAGGTCAAGCACCTGGTGCTGTACGGCGGCAACCTCGTGCGGATCCCGCCGCAGATCGGGCTGATGCGCAGCCTGGAACGGTTCGAGCCGTACACCTCCTACCGGCTGCACTGGTTCCCGTACGAGCTGACCCGCTGCTCTCGGCTGGTCGCCAGCACCGTGAGCACCCGGGCGGTGTACGGCAACCACAAGACGCGACTGTCGTTCCCGCGGCTCGCCGAACCCGGCTCGCGGCCGGCGACGGCCGGTCCCGGAGTATGGGGCGCCGACGAGATCCTTACCTGCGGCGTCTGCGACCAGGTCCTGTCGGGTGGCGCGGCGCGACAGGTCTGGATCTCGCGAGCGGTCGGCTCCGATGTGCTCCCGCTGCTGGTCAACGCCTGCTCGCAGGCCTGTGTCGAGGCGCTGCCGAAACCGGCGGCCCACCACGTGCCCAGCGTGCACACCGGCGGACCCGACGTGGCGCAACCCGCGCCCCGCCGGTGACTCGCCGCGTCAGCCGTTCGCCACGACGGTCTTCGTCCCGGCTGCGACAGTCGTCGTCTCCGGAACCGCTGCCGTCGCCGTGACCGGACCGGTCGCCGCCGGCCCGGCCTCGGGTGCCGTCGCCGGCTCGGCGGTCGCGCGGCGGTCGGCGCGGCGCAGGAACGCCCAGGTGGTCAGGCCGGCGGGGATGACCAGCCAGCAGGACAGCAACCGGTAGCCGAGCACGGTCGCCGCGGCGGCGGCCGGTTCCGCGCCCGCGGCGGTCAGCGCGGCGAGCAGGGTCGCCTCGATGACCCCGATGCCGCCGGGGGTGATCGGGATCTGCCGGACCAGCTGCGCGGCCACGTAGATCGTGCCGAGCTGGAGCAGGTCCAGCGGCAGGTGGAAGGCCTGCGCGACGGCGACGAGGCAGGCCAGGTCGGCGAGCCAGTTGAGCGCGGACAGGCCCAGCGCGGCGGTGCGGTGGCGTCGCGGCATGCTCTCGGCGACCGCGGCCACGTCGCGCAGCAGCTGTCCGAGCCGGCGCAGCTGCGCGCGGACGAGGCCCGAGCGGGTGGGTCGTCCGGCGTCGCCGGCGGCCGGGTCCGGGGCGGTGGCCAGGAAGTCGAGATCCTCCTCGTTCACCGGTCCGTCGATGGTCAGCGAGGCGCGCGCCCGGAGCCGGTGGCGCACCAGCAGGGCGGCCGTCCCGGCGCTCACCGTGAGGACCGCGAGGGTCAGCGTCGGCTGGGCCTGCCAGGTCGACACGGGCGAGGCGAGGAAGATGAGCAGGTAGCCCGCGACGTAGAGCAGCGCGAGCGCGACGAACGAGCTGACGCCCGACATGATCATCACGGCGGTCGCCGCCTCGCGGCTCGCGCCCCAGCGGCGGAAGCGCTGGAAGGCGTACGCGGCGGAGACCGCCGTGCCGGCGGGCATGCTGATCGAGAGCGCGGAGCGGGTGTACGCCAGCGCGAGCGCCCCGCCCAGGCTCGCGTGCACCCCGACGCCCTTGAGCAGGTTCGTCTGCTGGCGGGCGAACAGCGACATCGACAGGATCTCGGCCAGCAGCGCGACCCCGATCCAGGCCAGCTCGCCGTCGGCCACGACCGGCTCGATCTGGTCGAGGCCGGGGATCTGGCCACTGACCGTCTGCAGGGCCAGCACGACCACGACCACCGGCAGCAGCCTGCGCAGCCAGCGACGCCAGCCGGGTGTCGACGGTCTGCAGCCCTCCGGCGGCGGCTGCTCCGACACGGCGGGCGGGCGCGGGTTGCGGCGCACCGCGGCCCGCTCCCGGGGTACTGCGGCGTGCCGGCGCGGGGACCGGTACGGCCGGGCCAGGCGTCGGCAGACCTTCGGCGCGCTACGTCGGCGAAGTGCCTTCACGATCACGGACCATACCGCTCGCGGGTCGCTTGTCGAGCGACTCGTAACGCTGCACACAGCGCAAAGTTTGCTGAATGCCGATCACGGGCGGCCGCTGCCGGGGGGCGCACGGGCTACGCGAACGGCTCGGCGGCGCGGTCCAGCCCGGCCCGTACGGCGACGGGCAGGGCGGTTCCGCCGCCCTGCTCGACCCACAGGCCGAACACGGTCCGCAGCGCGGTCATGAAGACGGCGGCGAGCACCCGCGAGCGCATCGGCTCGTCGGGATGGCCCGGGTCGCGTGCGGCGACCTCCACGGCCAGTTCCTGCTCCAGCGAGGTCTGGGCGGCTGCCTGCTGGGCGAGCAGGGACGGGTGGCGGCGGAGCAGCCGGGTCTGCGCGACCCAGTTCGGGTCGACCTCGCCGATCTGCTCGAAGTGGCTCACGGCGGTGTTGGTGAGCGCCTGCCACGGAGTCTCCTCGGCGGGGCGGGCGCGCAGCAGTTCGAGCAGCGTGTTGACGCGCATCCGGTCGCCGTACAGGAGAGCGTCCTCCTTGTTGGCGAAGTAGTTGGAGAAGGTGCGCCGCGACACGTTGGCCTCGTCGGCGATGGCGTCCACGGTCACCGCGTCCAGGCCGCGCTCGACGGCCAGGCGCAGCACGGCTTCGTGCAGGGCCTGCCGGGTCGCTTCCTTCTTGCGCTCGCGCAGGGTCGTCGTCGGCTCGGTCGTCGTGGGCTCCACGAGCAGGAGACGATACCGGCCGCCGTGGCGAAATGCACATCGGGAAACTTTGCACACTGCGCAAATTGAGTGCCATATTCGATGCCATGAGCAACCCCGGCCACACCCCCCGCCACCTGCGCATGGGCCACCGCGAGATCCTGGAGTCCCTGAGCGGGCTGCTGCTCGTGCTGTTCGTCGCCATGATCAGCTCGACCATCGTGTCGACCGCACTGCCCCGCATCGTCGGCGAACTGAACGGCACCCAGACGCAGTACACCTGGATCGTCACCGCCACCCTGCTCGCCGCCACCGCGACGACCCCGGTCTGGGGGCGCCTGGCGGACATGTTCAGCAAGAAGCTCCTGGTCCAGATCGCGATCGTGATCTTCGTCGTGGGCTCGCTGCTCAGCGGTTTCGCCCAGGACACCAGCCAGGTCATCGCGGCCCGCGCCGTGCAGGGCATCGGCGTCGGCGGCCTGCAGGCCCTGGTGCAGATCGTGATCGCGGCGATGATCCCGCCGCGCGAGCGCGGCCGCTACAACGGCTACCTCGGCGGCGTCATGGCCGTGGCGACGCTGGCCGGGCCGCTGCTCGGCGGCCTGATCGTGGACACCTCGTGGCTGGGCTGGCGCTGGTGCTTCTTCATCGGCGTGCCCATCGCGGCTATCGCCTTCGCGCTGCTGTGGCTGACCCTGGACCTGCCCCGGGGGCACCGGATCAAGGCGAAGATCGACTATGTGGGCGCGGCCCTGATCGCCGTCGGGGTGAGCACGCTGCTGGTCTGGGTGTCGTTCGTCGGTAACTCGTTCGACTGGCTGTCCTGGCAGACCTTCGCCATGGTCGGCGCGGCGCTGCTGGTGCTGGCCGCGGCGGTGTGGGTGGAACTGCGGGCGGAGAGCCCGGTCGTCCCGATCACCGTGATCAGCAAGCGGGTCCCCGCGCTGTCCATCCTCGCCAGCCTCGCGGTCGGCATGGCGATGTTCGGCGGCTCGGTCTTCCTCGGCCAGTACTTCCAGATCGGCCGCGGCTACACCCCGACCGAGGCCGGCCTGCTCACCATGCCGCTGATGCTCGGCGTCCTGGTCTCCTCGACGGTCACCGGCCGTATGGTCACCAAGTCCGGCAAGGTCAAGCCGTACATCGTCACCGGCGCGATCGTGCTGGTGGCCGGCTTCCTCGGGCTGTCGTTCATCGACCACGACACGCCGCTGACGATGATCAGCGTGGGCATGCTGCTGGTCGGTCTCGGCGTCGGCATGACCATGCAGAACCTGGTGCTCGCCGTGCAGAACACCGCCGCCATGAAGGACCTGGGCGCGGCCACCGGCTCGGTGACCTTCTTCCGCTCGCTGGGCGGCACGATCGGCGTCTCGGTGCTGGGCGCCGTGCTGGCCAACCGGGTCCAGTCGATCATCGCCGCGCACCTGGCCGCCGCGGGCCTGCCCGCGGGCTCGGGCGGCGGCTCGCTGAACCTCAACGCCCTGCCGCCGATGGCCCAGACCATCGTCCGGGAGGCGTACGGCGACGCGACCGGCCACATCTTCCTCATCTCCGCGACCATCGGCGTGGTCGGCGTGATCGCCGCGATGCTGCTGCCCGACATCGTGCTGCGCTCCGGCGCCGAGGCCCCGGCACCCGCGCCGGCCGCCCCCGCACTCGCCGCCCAGGTCCCGTCGCACGCGGACGCCCGCCCGCACACCCCGGCCCCGGCGTACGCGTACGCCGCCGCCGCCCCGGCTACGGCCGACACGCGCCTGCACGCCCCCGCCCCGGCGTACGCCTACGCGCCTGCCCCCGCCACGGCCGACACGCGCCCGCACACCCCGGCGCCCGCGTTCGCCTACGCGCCGTCCACTCCGTGGCCGCCGCACAGCGACACCCGCCTGCCGGCCCCCGCCTACGGCGACCAGTCGTACGCCCCGGTGCAGGCGGGCGGGTGGTCGCCGCAGGGCGCGCCGTCGTACGGCTTCGCGCCGAGCGCGGTCCGGGTGCCCGACGGTTTCGGGCCCCGCCCCGGCGACCTGCCCACCGTCGCCGCGGGCGGATTCACCGAGTCCGCCCCGACGCTCGGCCGGGCCTGAGCGGAGACGGCCGTGGACGTTCCGCAGCAGCGCACCGAGCACTACGGCCCGGCGGCCGCCCCGTGCGCGTTCGAGCGCGGCACCGACGGACCCCGCGTGATCATGGTCGGCGTGGACGGCAGCCCGCCCTCGGAACGGGCTGCCTCCTACGCCGCGGGGCTGGCCCGCCGCCAGCGCAGCCGCCTCGTGGTGGTGTTCGTGGGGGAGTCGGCCGGGCTGGTCGCCGCGGTCTACGGGCAGGCTGCGGTGGCGGCGCTGGAGACCGCCGAGGAGCTGGCCGGGGAGCTGCGCGAGCAGGTGCGCCTGGCGGCCGAGGAGATGGGGTTGCCGGTGACGTTCATGGTGCGCCGGGGTGATCCGTACGGTGAGCTGCGCGCCGCGGCGGACGAGGTGAAGGCGGACATGGTGGTCGTCGGGGCGTCCGCGCAGGCAGGGCACCGGTTCGTCGGCTCGGTGGCGACCCGGCTGGTCAAGCAGGGCCGCTGGCCGGTGGTCGTGGTCCCCTGACCAGCCGGCCGGTCGGCCAGAACTCTGCCAAAAGGGTCAAATCCTAGTAACTTGGAGTGGTCCTGGGGGTTCGACGGGGGAGTCTGACATGTCCGACACGCTGGCCACGAATGTCCCGACCTACCCGTTCGGCAATGCGGGGCTCGACCCGCTGCTGCCCGATCTCGGCCCCGACGGGGTGGGCCGGGTGCGGCTGCCCACCGGCCAGCAGGCCTGGCTGTTCACCCGGCACGAGCACCTGCGCGAGCTGCTGCGCAGCCCGGACTTCTCCAGCGACTTCACCCGGCCCGGGTTCCCGCTGATCAGGCCGATCCCGGAGGACATGCCGCGCCGCCCGGACGGCTCACTGATCCGCATGGACCCTCCCGAGCACACGAAGTTCCGCCGCATGCTCACCCCCGAGTTCATGATCAAGCACATCCGCACGCTGGAACCGCTGATCCGGCAGACCGTCGTCGACGCGCTGGAGCAGATGCGGGCCGCCGGGCCGCCCGCCGACCTGGTCGAGCACTTCGCGCTGCCGGTCCCGTCGATGGTGATCTGCCACCTGCTCGGCGTCCCGTACGCCGACCACGACTACTTCCAGGAGCGCAGCCGCATCCTGCTGGCCTGGTCGAGCCCGCCCGAACAGGTCCGCGACGCGATCGAGGAGCTGCGCGACTACCTGGCCCGGCTGATCGCCGACCGCCGCGACTCACCGGGCGAGGACCTGATCAGCCGCTTGGCCGCCGAACGGGTCGCCACCGGCGAGATGACCGAGGAGGAGCTGGTCGGGCTGTCCGTGCTGCTGCTCATCGCCGGCCACGAGACCACCTCGAACATGATCGGCCTGAGCACGCTCGTGCTGCTGGAGCACCCCGAGCAGCTGCGCCAGCTGCGGGAGCGGCCCGAACTGATCGACGACACCGTCGAGGAGCTGCTGCGCTACCTGACCATCGTGCGCACCGGGCTGACCCGGGTCGCGGTGGCCGACACCGACGTCGGCGGGCACCGTATCGCGGCCGGGGAGGGCGTCATCGCGCTGCTGTCGGCCGCCAACCGCGACACCGACGTGTTCCCCGCCGGCGCGGAGTTCGACCTGCACCGCGGCTCGCACCAGCACATGGCGTTCGGGTTCGGCATCCACCAGTGCATCGGCCAGCCGCTGGCCCGCGCCGAACTGCGCATCGCCCTGTCCGAGATGATCACACGGTTGCCCGGCCTGGCCCTGGCGGTGGACGCCGACGAGGTGCGCTACCGCGACGCGGTCGTGTTCGGGGTGCAGCGGCTGCCGGTGACGTGGTGAGCGGACGGCTGCGGGTCGCCGTCGACCGGGACGCGTGCTGCGGCTCGGGCAACTGCGTACGCACCGCGCCCGAGGTCTTCGACCAGGACTCCGACCTCGGACTGGTCGTCCTGCGCCAACCCGAACCGCCCGAGTCCGAGTACGACGCGGTGCGCGAGGCCGCCTACAACTGCCCGGCCGCCGCCATCGACCTCACCGAACCCTGACCGCCGCGATGATCGTCCGACTTGCCTGGCAGGTGTGCGGAAGCGGGCTCAAGATACGCACAGGTGCCAGGCAAGTCGAGCGATCAAGGACCACAGCGATCAAGGACCACAGCGGTCAGGCCCAGGGCAGGCGGAGGGCTTCGAGTTCGGGGTCGGTGAGGATCGCCTCGACCAGGGCGGGCGGGCCGGCGACCTTGGTGCCCCACAGGTCCCAGTCCGACCAGGTCACCCAGGACCGGTCGGCGGGCCAGAGGTTGGCCGGCGAGCCGCTGCCGCGCTCGTCGTCGTAGAGCGCCGCCGCCTCGCCGAGCGGCCCGGCCAGCACGTGCGGCTCCTGGTCGGGAGCCGCGCCCCGGGCGATGTAGGCCAAGCACGGCGTGTCCGGGCCGGACCAGGCGATCAGCAGGTCGAGTAGCCGCAGCCAGCCCTCCCGGTCCAGGGAACCCTCGCCGGGCGGTTCGATGCTGGCGGGCCAGCTGCCGTCCGGATGCGCGCCCGGCAGGCTGCGGAAGTCCGGCGCGCTGCCGGGCGGCACCACCGGCTCGTCGGTGCGCGCCGCGAGCTCGGCCCAGGTCAGCCGCCGCCACCCGGTCCCCGGGTGCTGCGAGCGGCCCACGGCCCCGCCGGTGTCGACGACGCCCCACTCGTCGAGGTTGATCCCGCCGACCAGCTCCGGCTCGACCAGGTTCGCGTCGAGCAGGCTGCGCCGCAGGTCGTGATGAGTGGTGAGGGTCGCGCCCGTCTCCCACTCGTACATCGCGTGCAGGATCCACACCGCGTCCGGCCTGCCACCGGGGTCGTAGCCGGTCAACGCGCCGTCCGGCCGCAGCTCGGCCAGCCAGTCCGCCTCGTCGAGAGCCACCTCGCGCCACCCGTCGCCCATGGCTCATCTGACCACATGATCCACCCGTGCGCGGTGCGGCCCGCGGGCGGATGTCGCGGCGACCGGCCATCGTGGACGCCACGTTCGGCCGGTGGACGCCCGCGCCGCGGTCGCGATACTGGACCGATGCCGAGAATTCTCGCCGACGCCGCCCCGCCGCCGGAGTACATGGGGCTCGGGCTGGCCGCGGTCTGCGTCTGCCTGCTCGCCGTCGTGGCGGCCGTCGTCCTGGTCGTCGTGCTGGTCAAACGCTCGCGAAAATGAACCCGGCCAGCACCGAGGCGGCGTTCGCGGCGACCGCGAGCACCGCCAGCAGCGGGTCACGCCGGCCCAGCCACCAGGCCAGCAGCGCGGCCTCCGCGCCGCACACCAGCAGCTCCGCGAAGACCAGGACCAGTGGGTACGCCTCCCGTCCGGTCCACGGCACCAGCAGCCACCACAGCAGCGGATGCGTCGCCAGGTTCACGCCCAGCGCGCCCAGCAGCGCCCGGCGCACCGGCGCCGCCCAGCCCCAGCGCAGCGCGGCCGCGTACACGGGGATCTCGACGGCCAGCGTCAGCGCGAGCGCGGCCGGGTAACGGAGCATCCGCATGACGCTAGCGACCCTGCCCGCCCCGCGCACCCCCGCTGCGCCGCGGGCGTCGGCCCTCGCGCTCGGGTTCGCCGCCTGCGCGGCCGTGGCGCTGGCCGCCGCGCTGCGCGCCCCGCTGGCGACCACGGTCCTCGGGCTGATCGCCTTCGGCGTGCTGCACAACGTGCTGGAGTTGCGCTACGTCGCGGGCCGCTTCGCGCACATCCTCACCGGACGGCTGCTGTGGACCGCGCTGGCGCTGGTCACCGCGATCGTCTTCTGCCGCCTGCTGGCGCTGCGCGGGCCGGAGATCGTGCTCTGCTACGGCGTGCTGGCCGCCGGGGTGTGGCACGCCGTGCCGCGCCGCTGGCTGCCGCTCGCGGGACTGGGGCTGGCCGGGGCGGCGGCGGTGTCGCTGAGCTGGCCCGCGTACCACTTCGTGGTCCTGGCCCACCTGCACAACGTGGTGCCGCTGTTCTTCCTGTGGGAGTGGTCGCGGCGGCTGGCCGGGCGCGACCGGACGCTGTTCCGGGCCGCGCAGCTGGGCTGGGTGCTGGTGGTGCCCGCGCTGCTGCTGGCCGGGGTGTTCGACCCGCTGCTGGCCGACGGTTCGGCGGCGGTGGTGGAGTTCGCGGGCACGCCGCAGGCCATCGCCGCCCCGGTCAGCCCACCGGGCGTCACCGCCGGGCTGCGGTTCCTCGCCGTGTTCGCGTTCCTGCAGGCCATGCACTACGTGGTGTGGCTGGGCTTCCTGCCGCGCCACGCGCCCGAGGCCGCGGCCGCGTTCGAGCAGCGGGTGCCGTGGCTGGCCGGCCGGCGGCCGTGGGCGCTCGGCGTCGCCGCCGCGCTGGTGCTCGGCGTGCTGTTCGGCATCGACTACGGCCAGGGCCGCACCCTGTACCAGGCGCTGGCCAGCTACCACGCGTACCTGGAGTTCCCGGTCCTGCTCGCGCTGCTGTTCGCGACCCCGCGCGCTGCCTGAGCCCGCGCCGTCACTGCTCGGCCTGGCCGGGCCTGCCCTCCAGCAGCGCCATGCCGAGCGGGGCGAGCCGGTGCTCGACGCTGCTGCGCCGCCGCTCGCTGTACACCAGCCCGGCCTGGCGCAGCACGGCCAGGTGCTCGCTGGCGGTGCTCGGCGACTGGTGCAGCCGCGCGGCGATGGAGCTGGTCGAGCCGCCTTCGGCGCACAGTTCGAGGATCGCCGCCCGGGTCCGGCCGACCAGCGCCGACAGCGCCTCCTGATGCCGGACGGCGAGCAGCCCGGCCCCGCGGTCGACCTGGTAGACCAGCACCGGCGGCAGCGCGTCGTCGATCATCGTGATCGGCCGGGTGGCGCGCTTGAAGAACGACGGCACCAGCACCAGGCCCCGGCCGCCCAGGTGCAGGTGCCGGTCGCGGGGGTAGTCCGCGATGCGCAGCACGCCGTCCTCGAAGCTCAACGACGGATGCAGCGAGTTGAGCAGCGCGGCGAGTCCGCCCGCGGCGACCGCGCGGCACCGTGCGGCGTGGTCGGCGGCGAAGGAGGCGGTCACCCAGTGCCACTGCGGCCGGACCACTGCCTCGTAGTACTGGCGGATGCCGGAGGTCAGCTCGTGCAGCGCCGCCGCGCGTCCCGCGCCGAGGTCCTGTGCCGCCGCGGGCAGCGCCGTCGCGCGACCGGCGGCGACATGCGCCACGTCCCGGCGCAGCTGGCGCGGGCAGGTGCCGCCGATCGCCTCCAGCCCGTCGTCGATGCCGCCGCCCGGACCCGGGGTGAGGAAGTCGGGGAAGTCGCCGTGGGACCAGTTGACGCCGAGGAACAGCTCGGCGCTCCCGCGCAGCGCCGTGCCGGCCCGCAGCGACTGCTGGGCGGCACGGTGCCAGCCCAGCAGCAGCGGATCCTCGTTGCGCCGGCCGAGCAGGTGGGAGCTGAGTGTGATCTCCCACAGCGGGTCCGGGGCGGTGACGATCCGCGTCTGCATGAGGTCGCGCGGCGTGAAATGGATGCAGAACACGACGATCCGCGACCCCTCAGCTCCGGCGCGATCCGCGCAGGGCCCGGTCCATGACTCCGCCCCTCTCCGACTACAGCTTTTACGCTCGGGGGCAGGTTAGTGGTTGCGCTGGATGGAACACCAGCCCCACGTCCGCGATCAGACGTGCAGCCGCGGCGGGAAACCGGTCCAGCGCAGGCGTTCCGGCAGGTGGGCCAGGTCGTTGAAGGACACCAGCGACGGCGGCCGGTCCGCTCGGTAGAGCAGCACGGTGATCCCGCAGTTCGCCTGGTTGATGCCGATCCAGCGGGCGGGCGGGGCGTCCAGCGCGTGCCGCACCAGCCAGCCGATCAGGAAGTTGTGCGTCACCACCAGCTCGTGCGTGTCATGCTCGGCGGGGGCCGTGTAGCGGGCCTGCGCGGCCTCGATCAGGGCCGCGCCCTCGGCGATCTCCGCAGGGGAGTAGCCGTCGAGGAAGCCCCTGGCGAACGCGGGCAGCTCGGCCGCGGGCGGCACGTACGGCACGTAGTCGCCGGCCAGCGGCGTCTGCTCGACCGGCACCCCCGGCAGGTGCGCCGTGATCAGCGCGGCCGTCTGCGCCGCCCGGGCCACCGGGCTGTGCTGCACCGACGCGAACGGCACCGCGGCCAGCCGCGCGCCGGTCAGCCGGGCCTGCTCCCGCCCGGCGTCGGTCAGCTCGCCGTCCGCGGTCGCCTCGCCGTGGCGGACCAGGTACAGCAACCGGTTCGCGCTCATCGCCGCGCCCGCAGCTCGGCGTACGCGGCGGAGGCCAGGAAGTCGGTGATCGCCCGCGCGGTGCCCGGGGTGAACTCGCGCCCCTCGAACACCTGGTCGGCCGGCGTGAACACCATCGCCGCGCCCTCGCCGAGCACCACGTCGTCCTGCACCGCCGAGGTCACCCCGTAGAAGTAGTGCTTCACCCGGTGGTGCTCGGGCACCGGCTGGACCAGGAACAGCCGCAGCGGGGAGTCGGGGCGCAGCGACGCCTCCTCCATCAGCTCGCGCGGCGCGGCCTCCTCCGGCGTCTCGCCCGGCTCGATGTGCCCGCCGGGCAGGGCCCACATGTTCGGGAAGTTCGGCGCGTGCTCGTCGCGCAGCTGCAGCAGCAGCTCGCCCGCGCGGTTCACGAGCAGCACCACGGCCAGCTGTACCGGCATGTCGTCCATTCGGACCACCCTAGATCAACCTTGAGCGGCTTGCGGACCCCTGTCACAGTGATGACCCACATCCGGCTACGGGGAGAGACACATGGCAGACGGCGTACGGCTCAGGTCGCGCAGCGTGATGCTGAGCGCGGCGTTCCTGGGACTGGCGGGCAGCACGGCCGCCTGCGGGCTCGGGTCGGACGCCCCGGACGACCCGGTGTACCAGCCCAGCGCGGTCGACTACCAGCAGCCGGCGTACCAGCCCGAGCCGGTGGTCGTGCCGTCGCCGACGCCGCTGCCGTCGCTGAGCCCGACCCCGGTGGCCAAGCCGTCGCCGGTCCGCACGACCGCCGCCCCGCAGCCGGTCGTCGCGCAGCCCGTGTACGACGACACCTACGTCTTCTACTGCGTGGACGCGAGCGAGGTCATCGTCGACCCGATCGAGTGCGACGGCGACCGCGCCTACGGTGCCGACTGGCCCTACTACCTGGTCTACGGCGCCGCCACCGTGTTCCCGCGCACCCTGCGCGTCGGCCAGCGGGTGCCCACCGGCGGCAGCCTGTTCAGCGCGGGCGACAGCGCGACCCGATCGGACTGGGGCCTGCCG
Organism: Catellatospora chokoriensis; assembly: GCF_011297315.1. Taxonomy (NCBI): domain Bacteria; kingdom Bacillati; phylum Actinomycetota; class Actinomycetes; order Micromonosporales; family Micromonosporaceae; genus Catellatospora; species Catellatospora chokoriensis. The sequence goes on along the minus strand of NZ_JAAOTI010000003.1, from coordinate 78,775 downwards.
TCGAAGGTCACCAACGGCAGCACCGTGCGCTCCGGCATCGTCGGCGGCACCGGCTCCGGCACCACCGCGGGCAGCTGAGCGGTGCGCCGGATCCACCACGGCACGCCCCGGCCCGGCTGGGCGGAGACCAACCGCTCGCTGGGCCTGGTGTTCAACGACACCGTGTCCGAGGACGGCTCCGTCGCGTCGTACTGGCGCGAAGGACCGTTCTACGACTTCGACCTCGACGAGATCCTGACCCTGGAGCAGGCCGCCGCGACCCTGCACCGCATGTGCGTGGCGGCCGGCGACCGCATCGTCGAGGGCTGCCCGCGCACCGACGCCGCGATGCGCCGCGAGGCCTACCTGACCTCGGTGTGCACCCCGCGGACGTGCCTGCTCAGCCGCGCCGGCGTGCCTGAGTACGTGCACGAGCAGGTCATCCGCACCTGGTACGACAACAGCCCGCAGACCTGGACGCACAGCGACAAGGACCTGTTCGGCACGCACGCCCACACCCGGCAGAGCCCCGACTTCTCGCCGCACGTCTACGGGCGCTTCGACATCTGGTACGGCGGCCGCGGCACCACCCCGAAGCTGCTCGAATACAACGCGCAGACGCCCACGTCGCTGCTGGAGGCAGCGGTCGTGCAGTGGCGGTGGCTGGAGGAGACCGGCCACACCCACCACTACGACCGGCAGTGGACCAGCGTGCACGAGCGCCTGATCGAGGCCTGGCGGCGCAACCTCGGCGAACTCGTCGCCGCCCGCCCCTGGCTCCCGCAGCGCCCGACCGTGTGGTTCGCCTACGACGGCAGCGAGGCCTCCGGCGAGGACCTGATGAACGCGGGCTACCTCGCCGAGACGGCCCGGCAGGCCGGCTACCCGGTCGAGCTGATCGAGGTGGCGCAGATCGGCGTCGACATGGCCGACGGCCGCATCGTGTACGAGCCCAGCAAGGGCGCGCCCGCCACCCCGATCGACGTCATCTTCCTGCTGTACCCGTGGGAGTGGCTGTGGCACGAGGAGGGCGGCCGGCCCATCTTCGCCAACATGGCCGACCCTGCCAAACGCGGCACCGTGTGGATCGAGCCGCCGTGGACGGCCGCGCTGTGGTCCAACAAGGCGCTGCTGCCGGTGCTGTGGGAGCTGTACCGCGACGACCCGGTGCACCGCGAGCTGCTGCTGCCCGCCTACTTCGCCGACGAGCGGCCCGCCGACATGACCGGCTACGCCCGCAAGCCGATCTGGTCCCGCGAGGGCGCCAACGTCGAACTGGTCCGCGACGGGATCGTGCTGGCCAGCACGGGCGGCGACTACGGGGACACCGGCATGATCGTCCAGGGCCTGGCCGAGCTGCCGACCTTCGACGGGCCCGGTGGGCCGTACCATCCGGTCCTCGGGGTTTGGATGATCGACGGTGAGCCGGCCGGCATGGGCATCCGCGAGGGCGCCGGCACCGACGGCCTGATCACCCGCAACGGCGCCTGCTTCACCCCGCACACGATCGGCTCCCACCGGACCTGACGCGCGTCAGGCGGGCAGGAATGCCCGCAGCCGCTCGGTCTTGTGCTCGGCGCCGTCACGGGAATAGGACCCGAGCGCCGTGATCGGCACCAGGCCTCCGGCCAGATGGAGGACCGGGGCGTACAGCGGCAGGCCCGCACGGGAGTCGACCTGCTCGCAGTCCACCGCCTGGACCGCGTGCCAGGGCGTGACGACGTCCCGGCTGTCGAAGTTGCGGACCCGGACCCCGGTGGCGTCGATGACGACACCCATCCGCAGCGCCCGCCAGACCCCGAGCACGCCGGACATGATCGCGAACACGCCCAGTCCCAGGCCGAACCAGTTGCGCTCGGCCACCACGTCGCCCGAGGTGAAATAGGTCAGTCCGAGCAGACCCCACATGGTGAACAGGACCACGAGGATCGGTGCCTGGACCTTGGGACGTACGACGATGCGCTGCATGGACGGGCACGATACTGGCCGCGGCAGGCCGGGCGCGACCCGCCCGCCCAGCCGGTGACCTGCGCCTTCGGCCCGGAGGGACCTCGCCGGCGATGCCGTCTACGCGCCGTGTTGCCTGCGGTGCAGCTCGCGCATCTCGGCGGCGAGCTCCGGGGCTGGGCCGTCGACCGGCACACCCGGTGCGACCTCCTGGATCGGCAGCGGCCGGACCGGGCCGGGCGGCAGACCCATCTCGTCGCGCCAGGCGGTGAGCTGCGCGGACGACACGGCGTACACGATGCGGCCGAGCCCGACCCAGGCGTGCGCGGCCGCGCACATCGGGCAGTGCTCGCCGGAGGTGTAGACCGTCGCGGCGGTGCGCCGCGCGGGCGTCAGGTGCTCGGCGGCCCACCGGGCGATCTCGAACTCGGGGTGGCGTGTCTCGTCGCCGGCCGCGACGTGGTTGTGGTCCTCGAACAGCACCTCGCCGTCCGCGTCGACCAGCACCGACCCGAACGGCTCGTCGCCGACCGACAGCGCGAGCTCCGCCAGTTCGACGCAGCGCCGCAGGTGCGCCAGATCCGTATCGTCGACCACGACAACTCCGTTCGATGGGTGCCCTCATGCGGCAGCGTACCGGCGATCAAGCGGGCGGACGACGTCGCGGCCGCGTGACAAGATCCGACGCATGGAGTTCAAGGAAGTGATTCGCCGCCGCCGGATGGTCCGCCACTACGCCGACCGGCCGCTGAGCCCCGAGGTCGTGGAACGCATCCTGGCCAGCGCGCTGCGCGCACCCTCGGCCGGGTTCTCGCAGGGCTGGGCCTTCCTGGCGCTGACCGAGCCGGCCGACCGGGCACGGTTCTGGCCCTTCGTGCCGACCCGGATGGCGCAGACGCCCACCATGCGGCTCGCCCCGCTGGTCGTCATCCCGCTGGCCCACAAGGCCGCCTACCTGGCCCGGTATGCCCAGCCGGACAAGGGCTGGGAGGACCAGGCCGAGGCCCGCTGGCCGGTGCCCTACTGGCACATCGACACCGGGATGGCCTCGCTGATGATGCTGCTGTCCGCGGTCGACGAGGGCCTGAGCGCGTGCTTCTTCGGCATCATGCCCCAGCAGGGCCCCGACTTCGACGCGGTGACCGAGGTCCCCGCGCACACCGACGCGCTGCGCGCCGAGTTCGGCATCCCGGCCGAGTACGTCCCGATCGGCGGCATCTGCATCGGCTACCGCGCCGAGGACGCCCCCGCCCAGGGCTCGCACGTCGCCCAGCGCCGCCGCGGCACGGCCGAGGTCATCCACCGCGGGCAGTGGGGCGTGCACGCCGCCTGACCGCCATGGCCGGGCACGGCCCGCGCTCTGCCGGGCAGGCCGCTGCCGAGCCGGATCAGGGCGCCGACCAGCCGGTCGCGGCGACGACATCGGTGGCGACGTCGACCACCGACCGGCCGTCGGTGGCGATCCGGACGGCGTCGGCCGGGGCGTCGCGGTCCAGCCGGGCGGCGGCCCGCGCGCTCCGGGCGATGTGCACGTCCAGGCCGCTGCCCAGCTCGCGGGTCGCGAGGCGGCCGTTGGCGACCTCGTCCGACGCGGTGAGCAGCACCCGGACGATCTTCACCGGCGCGTGCAGCGCCCGCGCCAGCTCGTCGGCGTACAGCACGCTGACGGTGTTGGTGTAGACCAGCCGCCGGTAGCCGAGCGCGGCGAAGTTGCGCCAGAGGGCGGCCAGGTTGTCGAGCACGATCCGGGACCGGTCCGGATCGCCGGCCGGAGGCGGGAACACCTGTCCGAGGAAGTCGCCTTCCAGCTGGACGTGCCCGATTCCGGCCGCCTCCAGCCGGGCGCACACCTCCAGGGCGACGGTCGACTTGCCGACGCCCGAACGACCACCGATGAACAGCACCTCGACCTGATCCGCACCCATCGCACCATGATGGCCGCGCGCGGCCCCGGCGTCGTGCGGGTTTCGGCCGCGGCCGGGCGGTCGGCGATGGTAGGGCTGTCCCCACCATCACCTCGGCGGGCAGCGGGATGGGAACGGGCCGGCCGGGCGCATAGCGTCTGCGGCATGACGATCCTTCGCCGCCTCGGCCTCGACGCCGCGTACAACCTGCTGGGTCTGCCGCTCGCGGTGGCCTCCTTCGCGCTGTGCATCGCGCTGTTCGCCGCCGGTGTCGGCACCCTGGTGACCTTCTTCGTCGGGGTCGCCGTGCTCGCCGCCGCGCTGCTGGTCGCCCGGGGGTTCGCCGACATCGAGCGGCTGCGCCTGCAGAAGCTGTACGGCCGCCCCGTGCCGCGCCCGCGCTACCAGGCCGCGCCGGAGGGCGCCGGCTGGATCCGCCGGATGGCCACCCCGCTGCGCCAGGGCCAGAGCTGGCTCGACCTGCTGCACGGCATCCTCAACCTGCCCCTGGCGATCATCGCGTTCGTGTTCACGGTGACCTGGTGGGCGATGGCGCTCGGCGGCCTCACGTACTGGATCTGGGGTCGCTTCGTCCCGGAGGAGGACGGCCAGAACATCGTCATCGAGAAGCTGCTCGGCTCGGACACCGAAGCGACCCGCACCCTGTTCAACACCCTGGTCGGCGTGTTCGCGCTGCTCACCGTATACGTGGTGCAGCGCGGCGTGGCGGCGCTGCACGCCGGTTTCGCTTCGATGCTGCTGACCCGGCTCGCCCAGCTGCAGGGTCGCATCGACTCGTTGACCGAGGGCCGGGCCGCGGCGGTGTCGGCGGAGGCGGTGGCGCTGCGCAAACTGGAGCGCGACATCCACGACGGCCCGCAGCAGCGGCTGATCCGGCTCGCGATGGAGCTGTCCCGGGCCCGCCGCCAGCTCACCGACGACCCGGACGCCGCCGGGCAGACCATCGACGGTGCCCTCGGCCAGGCCAAGGAGACGCTCGACGAGCTGCGGGCGCTGTCGCGCGGCATCGCGCCGCCGATCCTGGCCGACCGGGGCCTGGCCGCCGCGCTGACCTCGCTCGCCGAGCGCTCGACCGTGCCGGTGACGCTGGACCTGGCCGTCGAGGGCAGGCTGCCCGCGGCGACCGAGAACGCCCTGTACTTCGCCGCGGCGGAGGCGCTGTCCAACATCGCCAAGCACAGCGGGGCCGCCTCCGTCCGCCTGGAGGTGACCGAGCAGGATGGTCGCGTGTACCTGATGGTGACCGACGACGGGGTGGGCGGCGCGCACGTGGCGAAGGGCCACGGGCTGGCCGGGCTGGCGGACCGGCTGCGCGCGGTCGACGGGGACTTCGCCGTGGACTCCCCGGCCGGCGGACCCACGATCCTGGTCGCGCAGGCGCCGTCGACCGTGCCGGTGGCGTGAGCCGATGCGCGTCGTCGTCGCCGAGGACAGCGTGCTGCTGCGCGAGGGCATCGTCCGCCTGCTGATCGAGGCCGGGCACGAGGTCGTCGCCGCGGTCGGCGACGGGCCGGCCCTGGTCGACGCCATCGCCTCGCAGACGCCCGACGTCGCGGTCGTCGACGTGCGCATGCCGCCCAGCCACACCGACGAGGGCCTGCGCGCCGCGGTGCAGGCCCGGCGGGCGGCACCCGGCACCCGGGTGCTGGTGCTGTCGCAGTACGTGGAGCTGGCGTACGCCGACGAGCTGCTCGCCGACGGCCGGGGCGGGGTCGGCTACCTGCTCAAGGACGCGGTGGTCGACGTCGACGGCTTCCTGGACGCGCTGGACCGGGTCGGGTCCGGCGCGACCGTGCTCGACCCGCAGGTCATCGCCCAGCTGATGATGCGTGGCAGGAGGGATCCGGTGCAGACGCTGACCCCGCGCGAGCGCGAGGTGCTGGAACTGATGGCGCAGGGCTACTCGAACACCGCCATCGGCCGGGCGCTGGTCATCGGCGACGGGGCCGTGGAGAAGCACATCGGCAACATCTTCGCCAAGCTCGACCTGGCCCCCGACGCCGACCAGCACCGCCGCGTCCTGGCCGTGCTGGCATACCTCCGGTCCTGACCGCCGGTCGCCGCGCGCCTCAGCCGGGGAGTTTGGCGGCCAGGAGCTGCACCGTGCGGATCTCGGGGGGCTTGCTGAGGAGTTCGCCGGCGCGGCCCATCAGCGCCCCGGCGACGTCGCCGTCGAGGTGGGCCTGCAGCGCGGCCTCGTCGTCGAAGGCGTCGACCAGGCCGAAGGTCGATTCGTCGATGCGGAACGCGAACCACGCCACGGTGCCCTGCTCCGCCTGGACCAGGGGCAGCGCGCCGGCGAGGAACGAGGCGACCTCGTCCTCCATGCCCGGCGCGGCGTGCAGCGTCGCGATGAGTCCGATCGAGACCATGTGCGCTCCTGTCGCGGTGATCAGGCGCCCGTTCGCCAGTAGCCGTTCGCCGCGGCGATCGTCGCGAACTCGATCGCGACCACGTGCGCGGCGGCGATGATGCTCTCGGGCGTCGTGGCGTAGTTGGGCCGGCCGCCCTTGAGCACGTCCAGGTCGGGCTGGATGTTGTGGACGGTGTGCCGGGCGATCATCAGGGCGAGCGCGCGGCCCTCCTCGGGCGTCGCCGTGATCAGGCTGCCTCCCGGCACGAGCACGAGACCTTCGGCCGGCACACGGTTCACGGTTGCACACCCTTTCGGTCCAGGTCGTCCCACGCGAGAGTATCGAGATCGGCGGTCCGATATAGCCGATTGCTCCGGTTGACGCCGTCCCGTTCCCGGCCCGGTCGAATCCGCCGTGCGCACGGCGCGGACAGTCCTAGGCTGGGCACATGGTCGGGCGGGCCGGGGACGGCCGGCGGGTGCTGGTCACCGGGGCGACCGGGTACATCGGCGGACGGCTCGCCCCGCGGCTCATCGAGGCGGGGCACCGGGTGCGCTGCCTGACCCGGTCGGCGACCCGGCTGCGCGACGTGCCCTGGGCGGCCCGGGCCGAGATCGTCGAGGCCGACGTCTCGGACCACGCCTCGACCCGGCGGGCCCTGCGCGGCATCGAGGTGGCGTACTACCTGGTCCACTCGCTCGGCTCGCCCGGGTTCGAGGACCTCGACCGGCGTGCCGCGCAGACCTTCGCCGACGCGGCCCGGCAGGAGGGCGTCCGCCGCATCGTCTACCTGGGCGGCCCGGCACCGGAGCGGACCGCCGAAGCGTCGGCGCACCTGCGCTCGCGCGACGAGGTCGCCCGGATCCTCACCAACTCCGGCGTGCCCACGGTGACGCTGCGGGCCGCGGTGATCATCGGCTCCGGCTCGGCGTCGTTCGAGATGCTGCGGCACCTGACCGAGCGGCTGCCGGTGATGGTGACGCCGCGCTGGGTCGGCAACCGCATCCAGCCCATCGCCGTCCGCGACGTGCTGCACTACCTGGTCGGCTGGGCGAGCGTGCCCGGCGACGTGAACCGCTCCTTCGACATCGGCGGCCCGGACGTGCTCACGTACCGGGAGATGATGAGCCGCTACGCGCGGGTGGCCGGGCTCAACCGCCGGGTCGTCGTCCCGGTGCCCCCGCTGTCGCCGTGGCTGTCCTCGCTGTGGGTGGGCCTGGTGACGCCCGTCCCGGGCGCCATCGCGACCCCGCTGGTGGAGAGCCTGATCCACGAGGCGGTCTGCCACGAGCACGACATCAGCCGGTACGTCACCGACCCGACGGGCGGGCTGAAGCCGTTCGACGAGGCGGTCCGGCTGGCGCTGCTGCGGATCCGCGACGCGGAGGTGGAGACCCACTGGTCGACCGCGTCGTGGACGCGCGCCCCGGCCGAGCCGCTGCCCACCGACCCGGACTGGTCCGGCGGCAGCCTCTACGTCGACGAGCACGCCGAGCGGGTCAAGGCGCCGCCGTCGGCGCTGTGGGAGGTCGTCTCCGGCGTCGGCGGCGACAACGGCTGGTACTCCTCCGACCTGGCCTGGACCGCGCGCGGCCTGCTCGACCAGGCCTTCGGCGGGATCGGCCTGCGCCGCGGCCGCCGCGACCCCGCCGTGCTGCGCGCCGGGGAGACGGTGGACTTCTGGCGGGTCGAGGAGATCGAGCCGGGCCGGCTGCTGCGGCTGCGGGCCGAGATGCGGCTGCCGGGCCGGGCCTGGCTGGAGATGCGGGTCGGCGACGACCCCCGGGGCAGCCGGTACACCCAGCGCAGCGTGTTCGCCCCCCGCGGCCTGGCCGGGCACGTGTACTGGCGGGCCGTCGCACCCCTGCACTCGATGGTCTTCGGCGAGATGGCCCGCAACATCGCCCGCGCCGCCGAGCGCGCCTGATCCGTCCGCCCCGGCGTTGCCTCAGCGCGGCCGCAGCACGTCGGCGAACAGGTCGACCAGCGCGGTCGCGCAGGAGCCGTCGGGGTCCTTCTCGGCGTTGTAGCAGCCGACCGAGACCCCCGCCAGGGCGTCGGAAGCGGTCAGCGGCCGCATCAGCTCGCGCAGCTCGGCCAGCCGCAGCCCGCCCGGCATCAGGTAGTCGGTGGCGGGAAAGGCCTGCTGGTCGAGCACGTCCACGTCCAGATGCAGCCAGTAGGAGCCGTCGTTCGCCAGCGCCTCGCAAGCCGCCGCACCCGCCTGCGCCATGCCCTCGCGCTGCAGGTCGTCGGGGGTGGACTCGGGCCGGTAGCCGAGCTGTTCGGGCAGCACCGAGCCGTACTCGATCGCCTCGGCCCGGTCGCGCGGGCCCAGCAGCCGCAGCCGGTCCGGGGCGACCAGCGGGCCGCCGACGAGATCCACCCAGTCCACCGGCCCGTGCCCGGTGACCACCGAGATCGGCATGTCGGCCGGCTCACCGGTGGGGGAGGTGCGGCCGTCGTAGAGGTCCAGGTGCCCGTCGAGGTACGCCAGCCCGGCCCCGCCCAGCGCGTCCCGTGCCCCCGCGAGCACGGCGGGCAGCAGGGTGCAGCAGCCGCCGACCACCAGCGGCCGGTGACCGGTGGTGAGCAGCTGGTGGACGTGGCGGCGGACGACGTCGGTCATGGTGCGCACCGACGGCCAGGCGAGCACGCCGGTGTGCTCGTCGCGAACCCTGCCGACCAGGCGGACCGGCAGATCCCCGCCGTCGCGACCGCCCACGGCCGCGACCAGGCCCGCGGCGCGCAGGGCACCGGGGGACAGCTCGGTCCCGAACGGCGGGTCGCCCGCCTCGGGCACCCCGACGCAGTCGATCGGCACGCCCACCACCGTGATCATGAATCGAGTCTCGTCGCCGCCCGAGCCCGCGGCAAGCAGGCACGCCGCCGGTCACCGCGGTGGACCCCGGCGCCGTGGGAGCGGTTCGGAGCTACCGGCACGAACGCGCGGAATGCCGCGGTCGGCCTTCACCTGCGCCGACCTTCAGGAGAGTCCGCGACGACGGTCGTCGGCGTGGAACAGCGCCAGGCCGATCAGCAGCAGGCCGGTCGCGACCCACACCGCGCGATCACCGAGGTGGACGGTGAACAGGCCGCCGAGCAGCGCACCCCCGGCGAACGAACCGACGGCCGGCCACAGGTTGCGGGCCTGTGCGGTCGCGTCGCGTTCATGGCGCACGACCGCGCCGTACAGGGCCTGGGCGGCGTTGCGCAGGTTGGTCGTGGTCACCGTGGTGTTGAACGTCCATCGGCCGATCATCCCGAACGACGTGATCTGCACCGACGCCACGAATGAGATCATCACGGCGACCAGGTCGTCGGATCCACCGGACGGCATCAGGCCGACGACGATCAACACCAGGATCTCCAGCAGCAGCGCGGCTCGCACCGGTTTGCGCAGAGCTCTGGCCACGCGTGGCAGCCGGATGGTCTCGGCCACCCACACCCCGGCCACGAACGCGATGATCGGCGGCACGTGCCGCAGCGCCGCGTCCCACTGCGCCTGCGCCGCCTGCACGCCCAGCAGCACCACGTTGCCGGTCTGCGCCGTTGCGAACACTCCGCCGCGACCGAGGAACGTGTACGCGTCGAGGAACCCGGCGGCCATCGTGAGCAGCACGATCAGGCGCAGCGACCGTGACGTCCGGTACGGGACGCCGCCCGCTCCCGTCATCGTCGCCCCTCCCGCCGCACCCTCCTCACGATGTTTCCGCCTGATCGCCCGGCCCGTGCCTGGAACGCCCGGACATGATGCGGCCCGGCCCGATCAGCGGCGGCGTCCGTAGACGGGATGGGCCAGGTCTTCGCCGGTCAGCATGCGGTGCACAGCCGACAGATCGGCACGGCCGACCGCGGTGCGGCGCATCACCGAGTACCAGGACGGCGGTTCGAGCAGGTGCTCGCGTATCTCGGGTTCCGGATGGACGTCGGCCAGGTTGCCGTCGACGTCCTCGGCGACGAACACCGCCCAGGCCTGCACCACCGCCTTGGCGAGCAGACGGCGGCACTCGCCGGGGTCCGCGTCCGGCACGGTCACCCCGGGCATGCAGCGTGCGCTCTGCTCGGCGTGCCGGTCGTCCCACAGTTCGAGGGTCCAGCCGGGCCAGCGGGCCGGCCACCGTTCGGCGAGGCCGTCGAGTGGATCGATCGTGGTCCACAGCCCGGCGGTGCGGGTGGCGGGATCGAGGTGCAGCCCTGCCTGCGGGACGAAGTCGCAGGTGGTTACCCGGTCGGCGGTGCGCAGCTGCGCGAGCATGCCCGGACCGGTCTCCCACGGCCGAAACGCCAGCGGGGTCAGTGCGTAGGCCGCGGTGTCGGCGATCGTGACGAGACAGGTCGGGTCAGGCGAGGTCCACGGCTGCTCCACGCCGTAGAGCAGGCCCGATACGTCGAACCGCGCACGGATGGCGGTGACGTCCGCGCCGACGTGGCGGGCGAGGTCGCCGTTGCCGTCGTACGCCCAGCGCACCTCCCAACCCGGCCAGGTGTGGGCCGCGTTCTCCAGCCAAGCGGCACGCACCTGCGCAGAGCGGTGGACGGTGAATGCGATCAGGACGCGGCGATCCCAGTCGACGAGCAGCCCGCCGTCGGTCAGGGCGTCGGAGAGCCAGTCGTCCCGTCCGAACTCGTGCTCCCAGCGCTCCAGGTAGCGCCGGGTCACCTGGGGTCCCATCAAGCTGATCTCAAGCAGTTCGTACGCGCCGAGTTTGTTGCTCAGCACGGTGTGCTCGCCGTCGCGTACACAGACGTAGTTGGCCCAGGCTCCCATGGCGGCGAGGGTAGCGGTCGATGATCGTCTTGTCCGGCCCGCGGATCGGTCAGGATTCGAGAAGCGCTGCGAGGACGGTCGCACCTAGCGTGACGGCCAAGCACGCGGGTGTCGCGTCATGACCACCGGAGATCGCAGTGAACTGGAACAAGTGGATCAGGCAGGCGCACCGCTGGGTGTCCGTCGCCTTCACGGTGAGCGTCATCGCCGTCTTCATCGCCCTGGCGCAGGAGGAACCGGCCGTCTGGGTCTCCTACGTGCCGCTGCTGCCGCTCGCCCTGCTCCTGCTCAGCGGGCTCTACCTGTTCGCACTGCCGTATGCCACCAAGTGGCGCAACCGGCGTCGGACCGCACAGGAGGCATGACACAGCCAGCGCCGTTGACCGTGGGCGCATGCCGGATTTCGCCCGCTCACGGCCTGCTCGCGACTAAAGTGATCATGTGGTCAGGGGTTCCGCGCGTGTCTGGGGACGCGACACGGTGGAGTTCGGCCGGGTGACCGGGTTCAGCGACGGCCTGTTCGCCATCGCGATGACGCTGCTCATCGTCGAGGTCGCGGTGCCGCGCATGATCCACACCGGCGATGTTCGCGAGCTGCTGGACAGGCTGGAGGAGCTGATACCGGAGTTCGTCGGCTTCTTCCTGTCGTTCGTGCTGATCGGCCGGTACTGGGTCGCCCATCACCAGATGTTCAGCGTGCTGCGGGGGATCGACTACGGCCTGATCTCGCGCAACCTCGTCTACCTGGCTTTCATCGCGTTCATGCCGTTCCCGACCGCGCTGCTGGGCGACTACTTCGACAACCCGCTGGCGGTGATCGCGTACGCCGTCACCGGTGCGATCGTCAGCGGCCTGGAGGTGGTGCTGCTGCGCTACGCCTGGAAGGCCGATCTGCTGCGGGTGAAGGTGACGCCGGAGGTGATGCGCTGGGGCTCGATCATGTCGCTGTCGCCGGTGGTGGCGTTCCTGATCTCGATCCCGGTGGCCTTCGCCAGCACGCCGCTCGCGGTGCTGATGTGGCTGATCACCGTGCCGTTCGGCGTCTACATGCACCGCCGCGCCCCGGCGGGCGCGGACGTGCTGGAGTAGCTCAGCGGGCCGCGACGGTCGCGGGCTCGGCCTCGGCGGGGGCGGCGTCCGGGGTGCGCTTGGCGACCCAGCGCTCGAACAGCAGGCCCAGGAACGGCGGGATGGACGCCGCGCCGCCGACGACCAGGCGGCCGAAGCTCCAGCGGTGGACGCGGGCGGTCCAGAGCAGGGTCGCCAGGTAGAAGACGAACATGGCACCGTGCACCCGGCCGAAGACGAACACGCCGATGTCGTTCTTGACCACGATGTACTTGAAGAACATGCCGATGAGCAGGCCGGCCCAGGAGATGGTCTCGGCGATGGCGGCGTAGCGGAACCAGCGGCCTGCGGTGCTCGACATGAATTCTCCAGGAGGTCGGCGGTGACGGAGCCGATCATAGAGCCGTGCCGGCGCCCGTCGGCGGGCCCGCCACGCTGCTGTGATCGGCGTGACCCTAACCGCTGATCCACGAAACTTGCTGGAAGCCGCCTGAAGATCTGCCCGAACCGCCGGTCGGGGGGTGGTTCGAAACATGGCATTGACTCGATGGACCGGGCGTTCTAATTTGAACATGTGTTCAGAACAGATGTTCAGAATCATGTTGCGCCCGTGGGCTTCTCCCGGACGCCGACCCTCATCCGGTCCCGTGACCTGCCCGGACGCTGCGACGTCGCAGTGCTCGGCGGGGGGCTCGCGGGGCTGTCCACCGCGCTGCGGCTGCAGGCCGCGGGGCTGTCGACGATCGTCTTCGAGGCGCACGGGCACGCCGGCGGCTGCGCGGGCTACTTCCGGCACCGGGGCTTCTCCTTCGACGTCGGCGCGACCACCCTCGTCGACTTCGCACCCGGCGGCGTCGGCGACGAGCTGCTGGCCACGACCGGCGCGCCCGCGCTCGACGCCGAGCAGCTGCCCGGATACGTCGCCTGGCTGCCCGACCGGGTCGTCACGCTGCACCGCGAGCAGTCCCGGTGGCACGCGGAGCGGCTGCGCACGCTCGGCGACACCCGGGCGCACCGGCGCTTCTGGGCCGAGCTGGACCGGCTGGCCGAGGTGTTCTGGGCGGCCAGCCGGGCCGGGATCCGCCTGCCAATGCGCACGCCCGCCGACGCGCTGCACGACCTGCGCGCGGTCGGGCTGCGGCACCTGCCGCTGGTCCGCCATCTCGGCCGGACCATGGGCGACGCGCTGCGCGCGCACGGCCTGCGAGATCAGGATTCGCTGGTATCCCTGCTCGGCATGCTGGTCGAGGACACCGTGCACAGCACCGTCGACCGCGCCCCGCTGATCAACGCGGCGCTCGGGGTGACCATCCGCGGGGCGGGGCTGACCCGGCACCGCGGCGGCATGCACGGGTTCTGGCGGGTCCTGGTCGCGCACTACCGCGCTCTCGGCGGCGACCTGCGCACCGGCTGCCGCGTCCGGCACGTCACCGGCCGCGGCGCCGCGAGTCGGCAGGGCAGCCTCCTAGGACACCGTAGGGGTGGTGCCGCCGGGTTCACCGTGCACACCACGCGTGGCAGCGTCGAGGCGGGCGCCGTGGTCAGCGCGCTGCCCGCGCAGATCACGGCGCAGGTGGCCGCGGGCACTCCGGTGGCGGCGGGGCTGCGGCCATACCTGGAGCGGGACGAGCCCGATCTGGGCGGGGCGGTCGTGGTGTTCCTCGGCGTGCCCGAGCACGAGGTCGCCGGGCAGGAGTTCACCCACCACCAGCTGATGCAGGACTACGCGCGCCCGCTCGGGGAGGGCAACAACATGTTCGTGTCCGTGTCCTCACCCGGTGACGAGGTCAGCGCGCCGCCCGGCCACCGCGCCGTCATGATCTCCACGCACACCGAGCTGGCCGGCTGGCAGGGACTGTCCGAGCCGGAGTACGCCGCGCGCAAGCAGGAGATCGGGCAGCGCCTGATCGAGCACGCCCGGCGGGTGTACCCGAATCTGGGGGAGCGGGCCGTGGTCCGGCAGGTCGGCACACCGCGCAGCTACGAGCGGTTCACCTGGCGGCCCCGGGGCGCGGTCGGCGGGGTGCGGCAGACGCTGCGCAACGCCAACCAGTTCGCCGTGCCGCACCGCACCGCGCTGCCGGGGTTCTGGCAGGTGGGCGACACGACGTGGCCCGGACTGGGCACCGTGGCCTGCGTGCTGGGCAGCCGCCTGGTCGCCGAGGACGTGCAGCGCCACGCGCCGGCCGGGGCGGGGGTGCGCTCGTGAGCACGAGACTGCCGAGCCTGAACGAGGTCGGCACGGACCTGCTGGCCGTGTCGCCGTGGCGCACCCGGGTCGCGCTGGTGCGGCCGTACGCGATGATCGGGGTCTTCGCGCTCGTGGCGTGGGCCGGCTGGTGGTGGCTGACGCCGCTGGTGGTGTTCGGGGTGTTCGTGTCCGTGGTGACCGTGACGCACGACGTGGTGCACCGCGCCCTGGGCCTCACCCCGCGGCAGACCGAGTGGGCGCTGTTCTTCACCGGGCTGGTGTTGCTGGAGAGCGGCCACGCGTACCGGTCCACGCACCTGCAGCACCACCGCCTGTTCCCCAGCGACGAGGACCCGGAGGGCTACCCGGCGAACCTGTCGCTGTTCGGAGCGGTCCTCTACGGACCGGTGTTCCTGGCCCGCCTGTGGTGGTGGTCGTGGCGGCGCGCCCGCGGCGACCGGGGTCTGCGGACCTGGCTACTGGTCGAGGGGGCGATGCCGTTCGGCGCGCTGACCGGGGGAGTGCTGCTGTGGCCGGTCACCCCGGCGCTGCTGGCCTACGCGGTGATGGCGATCGTCGGCAGCTGGGTCTACCCGCTGCTCACCGTCTACCTGCCGCACCACGCCTACGGCGACGAACCGCTGACGCAGACGCGTACGCTGCGCGGGAGGGTCATCCCCGCGATCTTCCTTGAGCTGACCTACCACCTGGAGCATCACCTGTACCCGCAGATCCCCAGCCACCGCCTGCCCGAGCTGGCCCGCCGCCTCGACCCGCACCTGTCCGCGGCGGGCGTGCGCCCGGTCCGGGTCATCTGATGCCGCCTCGCGCCGACACCCGGGCGCGGGTGCTGCACGCGGCCGCCCGCACCCTCGCCGACGAGGGCTACGGCCGCTGCACCGCCCGCGCCATCGCCAAGACCGGCGGGTTCGCGCCCGGCGTCATCTACTACCACTTCACCGACATGGACGACCTGTTCGTGGCCACGTCGCAGTTCACCAGCGAGGCCCGGCTGGCCCGCTACCGGGCCGAGCTCGACGGCGTCGGCACCGCCTCGGACACCCTGGCCCGGCTGCGCCGCCTGTACGACGAGGACGGCGCGGCCGGGCACATCGCCGCCGTGCAGGAGCTGGTCGCCGCGGCGAACGCGAATGCCCGGCTGGCCGAGCAGGTGAAGGTGCAGACGGCGGTGTGGCAGGACTTCGCGGCCGGGGTCATCGAGCGCCTGCTCGCCGGCACGCCGCTGGCCGCGCTGATCCCGGTGCGCGAGGTCGCCACCGCCGCGGTCGCGCTCTACCTCGGCATGGAGATGCTGTCCCATCTGGACGCGCACCGGCTCGGCCCGGACGCGCTGTTCGACGCCGCGGAGCGCTTCGCCCCGCTGGTCGACGCGTGGCGGCTCAGCCTGGCCGAACCGGACTGATCCGCCTAGCCGGCACGGTACGGTGCACAGTGGCGGGGCAAAGCGACCAAAGGTGTATATAGGTCCCGTCCAGTGCGGCCGCAGCGGCTGGAGGTGACGCGATGAGCCTTGTCGTGCGGGGCGCGCTGTGGATCGGGCTGTTCCTCGGCGTCGCGGTCGCGCCGCTGGTGTTCGCCGTGATCGGTTTCTCGGGTCTGGGCCGCGGCTTCGCCACCGAGTTCTCGGCCGCGCTCGGCTTCGTCGGGCTCGCCCTGATGGGCCTGGAGTTCGCCCTCGTCGCCCGGTTCCGGGCCGTCGCCGCCCCGTTCGGCACCGACGCGCTCGTGCAGTTCCACCGCGAGATGGGGCTCGTCGGCCTGGTGTTCGTGCTCGTGCACGTGGCGATCTCGGCGCCGTGGGACCTGGTCGTCCGGCCCTTCGCCGAGGACACCCCGGCGCGGGTCCGCTGGGCGCTGCTGTCGACGATCGCGCTGCTGGCGCTGGTCGTGTCGTCGCTGTGGCGCAAACGCCTGCGGCTGTCGTACGAGGCGTGGCATGCGCTGCACGCCGTGCTCGCCGTGGTCGTGATCGTGGCCGCGCTGATGCACGCGCTGCTCGTCGACCACTACCTGGACGCCGCGTGGAAACGCGTGTTGTGGATCGTCATGTCGGCCGCGTTCCTCACCCTGCTGGTGTGGGTGCGGATCGGCAAACCGCTGGCACTGCGCCGCAGACCGTGGACGGTCGAGCGGGTGACGCCCGAGCGGGGCCGCACGACGACGCTGACGCTGCGCGCCGACGGCCATCCGGGGTTCCGGTTCGCACCCGGCCAGTACGCGTGGTTCGCGATCGGGCGCTCGCCGTTCTCGCTCAGCAAGCACCCGTTCTCCCTGTCGTCGAGCGGCGAGGCGGCGGGCGTCGTCGAGGTGAGCATCAAGGCGCTCGGCGACTTCACGTCCACGGTGGCCGACCTCGACGTCGGCACCAGGGCGTACCTGGACGGCCCGCATGGCGTCTTCAGCCCCGACCTGTACGAGGGGCCGGGCTTCTGCCTCGTCGCCGGCGGTGTCGGCGTCACCCCGATGATCAGCATCCTGCGTGCCTTCGCCGAGCGCGGCGACCGCCGACCGGTCGTCGCCCTCATCGCCAACCGCAGCTGGGCCGAGGTCACCTTCCGCGAGGAGCTGGAGCGGCTCGCCTTCCGGCCCGACGTGCGCGTGGTGCACGCCCTCGACGAGCCACCGCCCGGCTGGGCCGGGGAGACCGGCCGGGTCAGCGGGGACATGCTGCGCCGCCACCTGCCGCCGGGCTACGAGCGCTGGCAGTTCTTCGTGTGCGGAGCCGGTCCGATGATGGACGCGATGGAGGACGCCCTCGTCGCGCTGGGCGTAGCCCCGGGGCGGATCCACACCGAACGCTTCAACTGGGTCTGAGCGGGAGCTGCCATGCGTCATGCCCTGGTGACCCGGCTCGTCCTCGCGCTCGCCCTCGTGCTGCTGGCGGCCAGTGCCGTCTTCGCCGCCGTCCAGGCTTGACCCGTCGGGTTTCCGGGCGAACCACGCGTTTCACGCGGCCGCAGCCAGCCGTTTCAAGAAGCCGCGGATCAGGGCGGTCGCCTCGTCGGGGGCCTGACGCAGCACACTGTGCCCCACGCCGGGAAGGACGTGGACGTCGACGTCGGTGTTCGGGAGCGCGTCCGGCAGCCGCTGCGCTCCGGCCGCGGGCGACACCGGATCGTGCGCGCCCGCGAGCACCAGGACGGGGCATGTGATGTCCGCCCCGTACGGCGCGATCTCGGCGGGTCCGCAGCCACCGTCCTGGAAATGGAGCTGCACCTCGTTGTTCATGCGGGCACGGGCGATCCGGGACGCCAGGTCCGAGCCGGCTCCGGCGGCACCGTAGAGGGGCAGGCAGTGCTCACGCCATGCCGCGGTCGACTCGTCGCTGCGGTCGCCGCCGAGGTAGCGGCGTGCGGCCTCCCGCGCCACCGGACCGCCGCGGCGCTCGAACACGTCCAGGGTCTCGTCCAGCGTGGTCGGCATGCCGAGGGCGCTGTCCAGCACCAGCCCGGCGACCAGATCGGGATGCCGGGCGGCGCAGACCACGGCGACGAGTGCACCGCTCGACGATCCGACCAGCACGGGACGGGTGACGTCCAGCGTCCGGCAGAAGGCTGCGACGTCGTCGGCCCAGCGGGTCCAGGTCCAGTCCGACGGTTCGCCCGCGTCGGAGCGGCCCGATCCGCGCTGGTCGAGGTAGACGAGCTGCGCGACGTCGGTCAGCGCGGACGTCTCGGGCTTGAACAGGCTGTGGTCGGCGCCCGGCCCACCGTGGAGCAGCAGCAGCGTGGGCCGCTCGCGCATGCGGTCGCCGTCGGGCGCGAGCCCGCCGCCGTCGACGTCGAAGTACAGCGCCACGTCACCCACCGACACCCGCATCCGGCCATCATGGCCCGGTGGCGGTCTCCCGTGGGGGCACCCTCGTCGCCGGTCCTCGGCGACGGTCCGGCCCGCGGCGCGAGATGATCGGCCCGGACCGGTAACCCGAGCGCGACAGGCGGACATTCCCAGGCATGGAACCAGATGACGCGGCCGCCAGAGGGCGCTTCGAGGAGCTGTTCGACGCCCATTACGCGGAACTGACGCGTTTCGCCACCCGTCGGGTGGGACCCGACGCGGCCGGAGACGTCGTCTCCGGCACGTTCCTCGTCGCATGGCGGCGCTTCGCCGAACTGCCCGCCGAGAACCCCCGGGCCTGGCTTTACGCCACGGCCCGGCACGTGATCGCCAACGAGCTGCGCGCCCGTGCCCGCCGGGACCGGCTGTCGGCGAAGGCCGCCGTCGGTGCCGAGGCCACCGTGGCGGACCACGCCGGGCAGGTCGGCGAGCACCTGCGGGTACGCGCCGTGCTGGCCGGGCTGTCCGAGGCCGACCAGGAGGTTCTGCGCCTGACCGAGTGGGAGGGCCTGGACGTGGCCGAGGCGGCCCTCGTCCTGGGCTGCAGCCGGACCGCGGTCAAGGTGCGCCTGCACCGGGCCCGACGCCGGTTCGGCGCCCGGCTGCTGGCCACCGAGGAACCCGGCGCCCATGCGACCTCCCGCCTGCCCATGCCGTCGCTTGTCGCCGAAGGGAACACCACCTCATGAACAACCGCAGCAGCACCGCCCTCGCCCGGCTGAGAGCCGCCGATCCGGCCCCGACCGGCGCGGACCCGCACGACCCGTACGCCCGCGCCATGCTCGACCGCGTCCTGACCGGGACGGAGATCCCGCAGCTCCGGCCCCGCCCCGCCCGCCGCCGGTGGGCGTTGGCGCTGGCCGGGACGGCCGTGTTCGCGGCCGCTGGTGTGCTGGCGGTGGCCGGACCCTGGTCCGCACCGGCAGAGGCGTACTCCGTGGCCACGAACGCCGACGGGTCGGTCGAGGTCAGCTTCGACGCGGCCAAGCTGACCGACCCCGCGAAGCTGAACGCCGCGCTGGCCCGCGCCGGTGCGCGCACCGTCGTGCTGGGTATGGCGCCCGACGGCCAGTGCACCGGCCGGCCGTCGTTCGACGTCACCTACGAGCTGCCGGTGCCGGGCACCCCCGAGTTCGCGACGTCTCCGATCGAGTACCGGATGGGGGAGGACGGGGTCTTCATCATCATCCGTCCGCAGTACCTCCCTGCCGCGGACACGCTCGTGATCGGCTACTCCATCGATCACGGGACGGAGGGGCGCAGCACGATGGTGCGCCCGGTGATCGTCACCACGGTGCCGTCCTGCCTGACCCGCCCGACGCCGCCGGGCCAGTCGACGCCGAACTGATCCGCTCCGCACCCCACCTCGGTCGGCGGCCCGTGCGGGCCGCCGACCGGTGCCGCGTTCACCGGCGGCGGTGCGGGCAACCGGATTGCGGGCGGGCGGGTGTCCCGGCAGGGTGGACGCATGGTGGAGCCACGGGGGACCGCGGTGACGGCGACGGTGCGCAGGCTGGGCCGGCTCTACGCGACGCTGCGCGCCTGCGACGAGGGCGTGCTGTTCTTCCCGGTGTACACCCTGCTGATGGCCGACTCGGGCCTGTCCACCGTGCAGCTGACCTCGTTGCTGGTCATCTGGAGCACGGTCGCGTTCGTGCTGGAGGTGCCGTCGGGGGCGTGGGCGGACACCTACTCCCGGCGCAGGCTGCTGGCCTTCGGTGCGCTCCTGCGGGCGGTCGGGTTCGCGACCTGGTTCCTGTGGCCGACGTACGCCGGGTTCGCGGTCGGGTTCGTGTTGTGGGGTGTGCGCAGCGCGATCAGCTCCGGCACCAAGGAGGCGCTGCTCTACGACGAGCTGGCGGCCGAGGGGGCGACGGACCGCTACACCGCGCTCGCGGGCCGGGCCGCGACCGTGTCCATGGTGTCCATGCTGGCCGCGAGCGCGCTGGCCTTTCCGGCGTACGCCCTGGGTGGTTATGGGCTGGTCGCCGCGGGCAGCGTGCTGGCCTGCCTGGGGAGCGTCGCGGCGGCGCTGGCCATGCCCGAGCGGCCCCGGGTGCGCCGCGAGCGGTCGACCGGCGGCCGGGCCTACCTGCGTAATCTTCGGGCTGGTCTCGCCGAGGTGCGCACGGATCGGCGGGTGTGGCACGCGGTGCTGATCGCGGCGGCGGTGCCGAGTCTGAGCGCGCTCGACGAGTACGGGCCGCTGCTGGTCCGCGACCTGGGTGTGGCCACCGCCGGGGTGCCGCTGGTCGTCGCGGCCCTGATCGCGGCGATGGCGCTGGGCAGCGCGCTGGCCGAACGCTGGCGCGCGACACCGCCGGCGACCGGTCTCACCATCGCGGGTGCCGGGGTGGCACTGGCGGTGGGTGCGCTGGCCGGGGGAGTGGCCGGGCTGGTGCCGATCGCGGTCTGCTTCGGACTGCTGCAGCTGACCCGGGTGCTGACCGAGGCGCGGCTGCAGCACACGATGAGCGGCCATACCCGGGCGACCGTGCTGTCCGTGTCGGGGTTCGGTGCGCAGCTGGGCGCGCTGGCCGTCTACGGCTGCTTCGGGCTCGGTTCGTTGTGGCTGGGCATCGCACCGCTGGCGGCCCTGTTCGCGGTGCCGATCGTGCTGGTCGGCCTGGCCGCGGTGCGCTGGCTGCCCGGCGACCGGGCACACCGGGCCGCCGCCGAGGCGACCTGAGAAGCGAGCGCCACCCAGGGCGTCACCGTCCGGCGGTGTGCGCGTCCGAGTCGTCCCTCGAGCTCCGATCGGCGGCATGTCCCGGTTCGCGTGCACATCTTTTTTGATGTGGCCACATCAAAAGATGTGCACGCCGACGCATGCATATGTCTCGGCGGCGGGCAACGGGGACGGGCGGGATCTTCGATCACCGTCCATCGACGATTCGCCGCGCGGCCATATGCGCGGACCGCCGTTGCGCCTAACATCTGCATCCATCTATCGACACGGATGCAGGGAGAGCACTCATGCTCGACAGGTTCAGGATCACCGGGCGATCCCTGGTGGTGGCTGTGCTGACGGCGGCGCTCACGACCGCCGGGCTGGCCGCCCCGACACCCGCGGGCGCGGCGGTGACCCAGGCGCAGCTGGCGCTGCGCTGGGCGCCGATCCACTACCAGGACGTCGACGCCACCGGCAGCCACGCGCTCAGCGGCAGGTCCGACTACATCACGAAGGTCGACTTCGACGGCGACCTCAACGGCCGCAACAACTGGGACCGCACCGGCCAGGCCGGGGTCTCGCTGGCCGCGCACGTCTACTACTCCGTCGTGGAGACCAGCACCCACTGGTACCTGACCTACCTCTTCTTCCACCCTCGCGACTGGACCGACCACCCGTTCTTCGAGACCGAGCACGAGAACGACGGCGAGGGCGTGCTGCTGGTCGTCGAGCGCGACGGCTCCGACTACGGCGTGCTGCGGGCCGCGGTCACGGTCGCGCACACCGACTTCTACTCCTACACCCCGTCCGGCAGCACCTGGTCCAGCGGCCGGGAGAGCGTCGACGGCACCCTGCAGCTGCAGTCCTCGCCGCACGACGGGTTCCTGCACCCGGTCACCGCGCAGGAGGCCAAGGGCCACGGGCTCAAGGCCTTCCCGCAGTACAACATCAACGGTGACGGCCTGGTGTACTACCCCTCGACCGTCGCCGAGACGCCGAGCAGCGGCGACGACCGCGACGTGCGCTACCAGCTGATCGACATCTTCGCGTCGGGCGGCCTGTGGGCGCAGCGCGCCAACACCAGCCTGTTCGCGAGCGCGGGCACGTTCGCCGGGGACGACTCCGGCGACTGCGGGGCGGGCACCTACGACTGCACCACCAACTCGGCGAACGCGCCGTGGGGCTGGGACGACGGCAACGACCTGCCGGGCCGCGGCCAGCTTGCCACCGACCCGGCGAAGGTCGCCGTGGAGTACTTCACCATCCCGGGCGCCCTGTCCCGCACCTACACGTCCAACGCGTACCAGGGCTGAGCGCCGGCAGGCGCGCCCTGGCGGCTGACCGCTCGGGCCGGCAGGGCGCGCCACCGAATGCCACTATCCATCTCGTATCGTCCGGAACCGGCATACGCTGCAATTCGAGCCGGTGAGCTGAGGACGAGGTGGATGGACTGGAGATTCGGTGATTTCACGATCATCGACCTGATCGCCGCGACGACGAACGCGTTCAACGCCGCGCTGCTGGCCCGCCGGCCCGACCACTACAAACACTTCACCGTCGTCGGCATACTGCTGCTCGGCGTCATCGGTGGCCTCGCCGGCGGCATCGCCCGCGACCTGCTGCTCCTGCAGACCCCGGTGGCGCTGCTCAATCCCGCGTACCTGATCCTCGCCCTGATCGCGGCGGGCACCGCGCTCGCCATCGACTACCGGTCCGGCCAGGCGCTGCGGAGCGGGCTGTTCCAGTTCGCGACGTCGCTCGCGCTGCCCTGGTACGCGATCATCGGCGCGGCCGAGGCGCTGGACGCCGGGCTGCCCTACCTCGCCGCGGTGCTGATCGGCGTGGTCAGCGCCACCGCGGGCCGCTACCTCGTCGACCTCACCTGCCGGGTCACCCCGAAGCTGTTCATCCGCAGCGAGTGGTATGTCGGCACCACGATCCTCGCGGCGGTGGCCTACCTGGTGTGCGCCGCCGGGTTCCGGCTCGGCGTCTGGCCGGCGACGCTGATCGCGTTCGTGGCGGCGTTCGTCTTCCGCTACGCGGCGATGCTGCGCGGGTGGGAGGAGCCGGAGCCGTGGGAGCCGCCCGAACTCCGGGCGACAGAGAGCGAGCGTCCGCCCAAGGAGTTCGGATCCGGGCCGGACTGATCGGCTGAACCACGGAAATCCTGCGCTCGCGAAGTGATCTGGATAGGCTCGATGGGTTCGGTGCGGCACCCCCGTGGTTGGCGCGTGGGCGGCTCGCGAGGCGTGGACGGCCACGCCGCCGCTGGCGCCGTGCGCGGAGGGCATGATGGTGGGGCAGCGCGGGGACGCATTGTTCGATCACGTGGTTGTGGTCATGTTCGAGAACCGCTCCTTCGACAACCTGCTCGGATACCTGTACGAACCGGGGGAGGTCGCCTCGTTCGAAGGTGTGGCCGGCCGGGACCTGGCCAACCCGATCCCGAGCTACGCGCCGGGCGCCGAGCGCGGCGTGGTGCCGGTCCACGTGGCCACCTCGATGGACGCGCCCAATCCCGACGCGGGCGAGGAGCATCCGCACACCAACACCCAGCTGTTCGGCACCGTGGCTCCGGAAGGCAACCGCTTCCTGCCCGCCGAGCAGATGCGACCGCCGTTCAACGCCCCCGACGACCCGGCCCGTGAGCCCACCATGGACGGTTTCGTCCAGGACTACGTGAACACGTTCCGCAGCGAAACCGGCCGCCTGCCCGAGTACGACGAGTACGCCCAGATCATGTCGTGCTACACACCGCAGCAGGTCCCGGTCATCTCGGCCATCGCCCGCGGGTTCGCCGTCTTCGACCACTGGTTCTGCGAGGTGCCCTCGCAGACGTTCACGAACCGGTCGTTCTACCACGCGGGAACCGCCTCCGGCCTGGTGGTCAACGCCCCGTACGAGAGCTTCCCCCGGCACAACGACGCCGAGACGATCTTCAACCGCCTGGACGCCGCAGGTCTGCCGTGGCGCGTATACGTCGACCCTGGAATGCCGTTCTCGCTCACCGGAATGATCCACACGCCGAGGCTGTCCCCGCACTTCGCGTCCCGGTTCTCCACGCTCGACGACTTCTTCGCGGACGCCGAGCAGGGCAGGCTGCCCGCCTACTCCTTCCTCGAACCGAACCTGCTGCACGCGCACAACGACTACCACCCGGCCTACAACGCGATCATGCCCGGCTTCTCGGCCGACCCGCCCTCGTCGATCCTGGGCGGCGAGGAACTGCTGGCCCGCGTCTACTCGGCGGTCCGCGCCTCCGCCAGCCCCACCGGGTCGAACTTCGCCAACACCCTGCTCCTGGTCTCCTTCGACGAGCACGGCGGGACCTACGACCACGTGCCACCGCCCAGGGTCGTGCCGCCGGACGTCGCCGCGGCCGGGCAGATGGGCTTCCGCTTCGACCGCTCCGGCATCCGCGTCCCGACGCTGGCCGTCTCCGCCTACCTCGACCCGCGCACCGTCGTGACCGCCGAGTACCGGAACACCTCGCTGATCCGTACCCTGCGCGAACGCTTCTCCCTCGGCCCGCCGCTCACCGCCCGCGACGCCACCGCCGCCGACATCGCCCCGATCCTCACCCGCGCCACGCCCCGCGCCCAGGAGGACTGGCCCGAGGTCACCGCCCGGCCGGTGCCACCGCTGCACGACCCGCTGGTCGCGCTGGACCAGCCGCTCCCGCCGCTCGGCGAGTACCTGCTCGGGACCGCCATCGCCCTCGACACCATGAACACCGGCCACGTTCCCGACATCGACCCCAGGACCGCCACCGGCCGGGAGGCCCGCGCCTACATGGCAGACCGGCAAGCCAGGATCTGGCCGGGCCTGACTCCCCGGTAGGAGACCGCCTCGGCGACGCCACCGTGCTCCTGGTCCACCGACCGCCGTGGTGACGGGTCGGCACCTGGCCGTCCTTTCACGGCAGGATGCCGTCCAGGAAGCGGGGGAGGCCGTAGTCGAAGACGGCGTCGAGGCCGAGTTCGAAGTCGGGGATCGCGGCGATCCGGGCGACCATCGGGAAGCGGCCGGAGCCGAGCAGGTCGTCGAACGCCTGGCCCTGGCGCTCCATCCACTCGTCACTGGACATGCCGGTGTGCTGGGCGGCCTGCGCCTCGGTGGCGAAGCCCATGGCCAGTCCGCGCACGAAGGCGAAGACGGACAGGTGGAGGTGCATCATCTCGGTCACGGACAGCCCGAGCGGGGCCAGCGCGGCGAGCGCGAACTCGGTGTACTTGATGCCGTGCGGCGCGAACTCCGGCCGGGTGATCGACATCGCCGGGGCGAGCCAGTGGTGTCGCCGGAAGATGCCCCACAGCTGACGGCTGACCAGCGTCAGCTGGGCGTGCACCCCCTTGGGTGGCACGGCGGGCAGGGGCGCCTCCGCGAACGCGGCATCGATCATCAGCCGGACCAGGTCGTCCTTGCCGCGTACGAAGCGGTAGAGGCTCATCGTGGCCAGCCCGAACTCGGTGGCCAGGCGGCGCATGGACACCGCCTCCAGCCCCTCGGCGTCGGCGAGCATCAACGCGTGGCGTACCAGCTGCTCGCGGGTCGGCTCGGCGGCGGCCGGGCGGGGTCGGCGCTCGCGCCGGACGGGGTCGGCGGGCCCGTCGCGGTCGGTCACCACGGTGCCGACCCCGCGCACCGCCTCGACCAGTCCTTCGGCGCGCAGTGCGGCCAGCACCTTCGTCGCGGTGGCGAGCGCCACGCCCCACTCGGCGGTGATCTGCCGGGCCGAGGGCACCCGGTCGCCGGGGCGCAGCTGCCCGCCGTCGATCTGCGCGCGGATCTGCCCGACGATCTGCCGGAACGGGGGCTCGGTACTCACGCGTACTAGTACACCAGAGTCTTCCTGCTGCACGTTCACCGCGCCCACCTCGCTCGGTGTACTAGGTGGCGTACTAGTACACGTAAAGCCTTGTTGCAGCTCAAAGTGTTGCCTCTCTACGGTGTTGTCAGTGACGCAGTACAGCGTACACACAGACTGGGGAGAGACCGATGAAGAAGAACACCGTACTCATCTCGGGTGCCAGCATCGCCGGACCGGCCCTGGCGTACTGGCTGCACCGGCACGGCTTCGCGGTGACCGTGGTGGAACGCGCGCCCGGCATCCGGCCCGGCGGGCACGCCGTCGACATCCGCGGTGTCGCCAAGGACGTCTGCGCGCGGATGGGCATCATGCCCCAGATCACCCGCGACCGGGTGCACGAGGAGGGCTTCGCCTGGGTCGACGCGAGCGGCCGGCGCACCTCGGAGATGCCCGCGACGCTGGCGGGCGGCGAGGGCCTCGTCGCCGAGTACGAAATCCTGCGCGGGGACCTCGCCGACATCCTCTACGACCTCACCCGCGGCGACGTCGAATACCGCTTCGGCGACCGGATAACCGCGCTGACCGACGGCGCGGACGGCGTGAAGGTCGAGTTCCGCGGCGGCCGCACCGAGGTCTACGACCTGGTCGTCGGCGCGGACGGGGTGCACTCGGGGGTGCGCGCGCTGGCCTTCGGCCCGGAGGAGCGGTTCATCAAGCAGCTCGGCGCGTACACGGCGTACTTCACCATGCCCGCACAGGCCGACCTCGACCCGCACTGGTTCCTCATGCACGGCGTGCCCGGCGGCCGCTGCGCCGGCATCCGGCCGGAGAACGACCGCACCGCCAAGGCGATGCTGACCTTCCGCGCCGAGGGCCGCGTGGTCGACCCGCGCGACGTCGAGGCGCAGAAGCGCCTGCTGGCGCAGGTGTACGCCGGTGACGGCTGGCGAGTGCCGGCCATGCTCGACGCGATGTGGGACGCCCCCGACTTCTACTTCGACGTCGTCGGCCAGGTCCACATGCCGCACTGGACCAGCGGCCGGGTCGCGCTGCTCGGCGACGCGGGCTACTGCGCCTCGCCCATCAGCGGCCTGGGCACGAGCCTGTCCCTGGTCGGCGCGTACGTGCTCGCCGGTGAGCTGGCCGCGGCCGGCGGCGACCACACGATCGCGTACGCCGCGTACGAGGAGCAGCTGCGCGGATACGTCACGCAGTGCCAGAAGCTGCCGCCTGGCGGGGTCAACGGCATGCTGCCGATGTCGGCGGGCGCGATCCGGCTGCGCGACCTCAGCACCCGGGTGATGACCCGCCGCCCGTTCTCCCGCCTGCTGCAGATCCAGGCCGGCAAGGCCGACGCGATCACGCTTCAGTCCTACTGAGAACCGACGTCCCTACCGAGAACCGTCGTCCCGGAAGCCGCGCAGGCGGCTCCCGGGACGACGGCGTGCGGTGAGGACACGGCCCCCGGCCCGGATCAGCGCGGCTCTCCACCCGAGACGCTGCCCCGCGGTCCGCCGGGTGCTCCCCGGCGGGACCCGATCGCCTGCTGCAGGTCCGTCAGCTGGCGGGACAGCCGGACGATCTCCGCGATGAGGTGCCGGCCCCGCAGGCGCAGCGCGGCGAAGTCACGGTCGAAATCGCCGCGGGCCGGTCCGGCCGTGCCGGCCCGCCGTGCCATGTCGTTTCCGTTCGGCCTGTCGGCCCAGCTCATCTCGCGCTCCTCTCCATCGGATCGCACCTACCCCGTCCCGCCGGTCCGAAACGGCCTGTTTCCGTGCGGAAGGCGAAACTCAGCGTGGTGCCGATGGGCGCGGCCCGTCAGGCGGCGGGCGGTCCGAGGACGAGCGGTCCGCTCATCGAGTCGGACAGGCTCGCGTCGGCGACGACGGTCCCGTCGGGACGCAGCGTCAGCACCCCGTCGTCGAACTTGGCCAGCAGCGCGTCGGCCGTCGCCCAGACCGCGAGGTACGGGAACGGCTTCGCCTCGCCGGTGGTGGTGTCGATCAGCTGGACGTCCTCCTGCTTGCGCTGGTCGGTCAGCGCGACGACCTGGCGTCCGTCCGGCGACCAGGCGAACGGGCTCTGCGGCATGGCCTTGACCAGCAGCTCCCTGGTCGGCCTGCCCGTCTGGGCGTCGAACAGCTGCAGGCTCTGCACGAGCTCGGCGGCCTCGCCCTGGGAGCGGTCCGCGATCGGCAGGGCGACCTCCTTGCCGTCCCGGGTGAAGACGAAGGAGCACATGCTGCAGTTGTACCCCTGGCTGAACCAGTGCTCGGTGGTCTTCCCCGTCGCCACATCGGTCACCGCGAAGCCCATCGCGTGGGGCTCCTTGCGGTCGATCGTGCCGACGACGCGGCTGCCGTCCGGCGACCAGGGATCGAGTCCGAGGCCGAAACCGAGGGTGATGCGCCGCTTCTCCGTGATCACCTTGTCGCCGACGAGCTCGACGATGTCCAGCTGCTCGCCACCGGTGACGTGCCGCCGCCCGGTCGGGTCGAGGATGGCGCCGGGCGGCATGTTCATCCGCACGTAGGCGTTGCGGGACCGGTCGAGGACCCGGCTGCCCGCCGCGACGACCTGCCAGCCCCCCGCGAGCTGCTGCGGCGTCTCGTCGATCGTGGACAGCGACGGCGACGGCGCGGCCGACGGCGTCGGCACGCCGGGTCGCTGGGAGACGCAACCCGACAGCGCGGTGGCGACCGCGGCCGCCGAGAGCAGTCCGCCGATGATCGCCTTGCGTCGGGAATGCCGCAGTCGTCCGCCCATGCGCTCGCCTCCGTGGTGACGGCGCTCCCGCGCCCCGTGATCCCGATGGGACGACGGCTCCGCCATCCAGGTGTGGCATGACCGGCCCCGTGTCGCGGGACAGGACAAGCGCAACCGGCGCGACCGCGCAGACCGTCCATGTGCGCCTCCGGCCGGGCGGCCGGGTCAGCGGCGGTCGTAGAGGAAGCCGCGCAGGGCCCGGCTCAGCCAGGGCATGACCAGGTAGGTCAGGATCGGGGCCAGCACCAGGGGCAGGATCGCGGCGCGCAGCACCATCGGCAGCGGCAGCTCGCTGAGATGTTCCGCACCCAGCAGCTGGAACACCAGCACGCACGGGTAGACCCCGAGGAACGACACGATCGCCATCTTCCAGCGCGGCGGCGGCAGCACCGGGCGGCCGGGCAGGCTGAACCAGGTCTCCATGCCGGTGGTGGTCTCCCGCGGCTCGGCTTCGACGGCGATGCCGGCCAGATGGCGTACGACCACCTCACGCTCCGGCGAGGTCAGCCACCGGCTCAGGTCGCGGCCGTTGCGGAAGCGCAGCACGCAGTGGTAGCGCGGCTCCGCGCCCTTCGGTGCGTCCTGCGGGCGTAGCCAGGTCACGCCCTGGTGGCCGGGGAAACGCGCGGACGCCGCGTTGACCTCCTCGAGCCAGCGTTCGAAGTCGGCTTCCCGGCCGGGCGTGACCGCCCAGGTGAACAGCACCGAGACGGGTTCGTCGTCGGGCACGGGAGCGGGTTCGGTCACCGGCGGCCCCCGGGCTACAGCAGGGACTCGATGGTGATGGGCAGCCGGTGGTGACGGCGGCCGGTGGCGTGCCAGATCGCGTTGGCGATCGCCGCGGCGGTGCCGACCATGCCGACCTCGCCGACGCCCTTGACACCCAGCGGGTTCACCACGGTGTCCGTGGTCTCGATCGTCTCGATGACGACGTCGGGTGCGTCGGCGTTGACGGGGACCAGGTACTCGCCGAGGCTGGCGTTGGCCCAGCGGCCGTCGGGGCCCATGATCGTGCCCTCCAGCAGGGCGTGGCTCATGCCCCACAGCATGCCGCCCATCAGCTGGCTGTGCGCGGTCTTGCGGTTGAGCACCCGGCCCGGGTCGAACACCCCGATCAGCTGCCGCACCCGGCACAGGCCGAGGTCGGGGTCGACGGCCACCTGCGCGAACTGCGCGCCGAACGTCATCGTGCCGTACGGGGTGTCCACGCCGGGCGGGTTCCAGGTGCCCAGCGCCTCCGCGTCGGCCATGAACGCGCGCTGCAGCAGCTCCGCGTACGTCTCGCCGGTGGCGGGGCGGTCGCGCAGCGCCATCCGGCCGTCGCTGACGGCGACCTGCCGCGGATCGGCGCCGTGCAGCGGCGAGTGCTCGTCGGCGACGGCCTGGGCGATCAGCTGGTCGCGCAGCGCGGTCGCGGCGATGTGTACGGCGGCGCTGACCATGCCGGCCCCGGCGGAGCCGACGGCGGCGGCGGTGTTGGGCAGGTCGCTGTCGCCGTACTGGACGCGCATCCGCTCCAGCGGCACGCCCAGGCCGTCGGCGGCGACCTGGGTCATCGCGGTCGCGGCGCCGGTGCCGATGTCGGAGAAGCTGGACTGCACCACGGCGCTGCCGTCGGCGAAGATGCGGGCGCGGGCGCGCTGCGGGTTGCCGGGCGGGGTCACCGGGTAGCCGGAGCTGGCCATGCCCCAGCCGAGCAGCCAGTTCCCGTCACGTCGCGTGCCCGGCCGCGGGTCGCGTTCGGACCAGCGGGCCAGTTCCGCGCCGCGCCGGTAGCAGTCGCGCAGGCCCTTGCTGGACCACGGGTGCCCGGTCATCGGCTCGGTCTCGGCGTAGTTGCGCAGCCGCAGCTCCAGCGGGTCGAGGTCGAGTTTCTCGGCGAGCTCGTCCATGGCCGTCTCCATGACGAACATGCCCGAAGCCTCACCGGGGCAGCGGGTGAACGTCGGCGTCATGGTGTTGGCCTTGATCAGGCTGTAGACGCCCTCGTAGTTCGGGCAGGCGTAGATCTGCGAGGCCACGCCCAGCGACGGCTCGGCCCAGTCGTCGAAGTGCGAGGTGGGGGACAGCTTGTGGTGGCGGATCGCGGTCAGCCTGCCGTCGCGGTCGGCGCCCAGCGTGAGCCGCTGCTCCTGCTCCTCGCGGTGCCCGACGGAGCTGAACATCTGCTCGCGGGTCAGCGCGAGCCGCACCGGCCGGTGCACGGCCCGCGCGGCGAGCGCGGCCAGCGCGGGATGGTCCCAGATCATGGCCTTGCAGCCGAAGCTGCCGCCGACGTAGTTGGTGACCACCCGGATGTGCGACGGCATCACGTTGAGCAGTTCGGCGACGGTGTGCAGGGTGGCGTTGGGGCCCTGGGTGGCGTCGTAGAGGGTGAGCCGGTCGCCCTCCCAGACCGCGGTGGTCGCCGAGCACTCGATCGGGTTGTGGTGGTTGGCCGCGCAGTAGTAGGTGTTCTCGACCGTGACCGGTGCGCGGTCCAGCGCCGCCGCCACGTCCCCGCGGGCGATCCGGCCCGGGATGAACCCCGCGAAGATCTTCTCCGCCTCGTACGCCCGGTCGCGCCCCTGCTCCACGGTGGTGATCGACGCCGTCTCCCGGTAGGTGATGCGCACCAGCCGGGCCGCGTGCTCGGCCTGGTCCAGGGTCTCGGCGACGACCATGGCCAGGTGCTGCCCGGCGTAGTGGATCACCTCGTCCTGCATCGGGAAGAACGTCTGCCCGGAGGCCGCCGCCCCGAACAGCGACGGCAGCAGCGGCGGCACCGAACCGCCCTTGGGCAGGTTCAGGTGGTGCAGCACGGCCAGCACGCCCTGGGCCTGCTCGGCGTCGTACGTGTCGATCAGCTCCACCCGGCCGCTGGGGATGCGCGAGGTGACCAGCACGGCGTGCGCCAGCCCGGGCAGCGCGATCTCGGCCGAGTAGCGGCCCGCGCCGGTGACCTTCGCGTGCCCGTCGACCCGGTCCAGTGGACGTCCGATCGCGGTGGTCATGACGCCGCTCCTCGCGCGGTGAGGGTCTCCAGCGCCCGGATGATCGTGCGCTGCGTCAGCTCGATCTTGAAGGCGTTCATCGGCTGCGCCACGGCGTCGGCCAGCTCCGCCTCGGCGGCTCGCGCGAACGTCTCCCGCGTGGCGGGTGCGCCGCGCAGCACGTGCTCGGCCTTGCGGGCCCGCCACGGCTTGGTGGCCACGCCGCCCAGCGCCAGCCGCACCTCCGCGATCACGCCGTCGGTGACCGTCAGCGCGCAGGCCGCCGAGGCGAGCGCGAACTCGTACGACTCCCGGTCGCGCACCTTCAGGTAGAGCGAGTTGCGGGCCGCGGGCAGCGCCGGAACCTCGATCGCGGTGATCAGGTCGCCGTGGTTGAGCGGGTGCTCGCGCTCCGGGGTGTCGCCGGGCAGCAGGAAGAAGTCGTCGATCGCGATGGCGTGGTGGCCGCCGGAGTTCTGCACGTGGACCATCGCGTCGAGCGCGACCAGCGCCACCGCCGCGTCCGACGGGTGCGTGGCGATGCAGTGCGGGCTGGTGCCCAGCACCGCGTGCCCCCGGTTGACCCCGGCGATCGCGCCGCACCCGGTGCCCGGCTCGCGCTTGTTGCAGCTCGCGTGCGCGTCGCGGAAGTACGAGCAGCGCACCCGCTGCAGCATGTTGCCGCCCATCGAGGCCATGTTGCGCAGCTGCGCGGACGCGCCCAGCAGCAGCGCCTCGGACAGCATCGGGAAGCGCTCGACGACGACCGGGGCCAGCGCGACGTCGTTCATCCGGGCCAGGCCGCCGATGCGCACCGCGCCGTCGGGCTGCACCTCGATGTGGTCGATGGGCAGGGAGTTGATGTCGACCAGGCGCTGCGACGGCTCGGCGTAGATGCGCAGCATGTCGATCTTCGTGGTGCCGCCGGCCAGGTACGCGCTGGTCGGATCGGCGGCGACGGTGGCGATGGCGGTGGCCACGTCGCTGACGCGGGAGTAGCTAACCGGCCGCATGGCGGACTCCTCCCACGCCGTCGCGCACGTCGCGGATCGCGGTGCGGATGTTCGGGTACGCCGCACAGCGGCAGATGTTGCCGCTCATCCACTCGCCGATCTCGGCGTCGGAGCCGGCGTGCCCCTCGGCCAGCAGCGCGACCGCCGACATGATCTGCCCCGGGGTGCAGTAGCCGCACTGGAACGCGTCCTCGGACAGGAACGCCTTCTGCATCGGATGCAGGCTGCCGTTCTCGGCCATGCCCTCGATGGTGGTGATCTCGCGGCCCTCGCAGGCGATGGCCAGGGTCAGGCAGGCCACCACGCGCCGCTTGTCGACCCACACCGTGCACGCGCCGCAGGCGCCCTGGTTGCAGCCCTTCTTCGTGCCGGTGAGGTTCATGTGGTCGCGCAGGCAGTCCAGCAGGCTGACCCGGGGTTCGAGGCGTACCACGTGGGTGGCCCCGTTGACGTTGAGCACCACGTCGACCGGACCCGGTCCCTGCACGGCGTCCGGCAACTGGGAAGCCACCATCGCTCCTCCTCTTCCCGTTCCCGCGCTTCAGGTCACGCTATAGCAGCTGAACGGTCATATCAGGGCGAACAGCGATAGTTCGGCGCGCCCCTTGCCGGGGCCCGGGAACCCGGCGACCTGCGAAGACGCGCCAGGAAAGCGGACATTCTGCCTGCATGAGAGGCTCCGGCGGGCGAGGATCGGCACATGACGGTGACAGAGCGACCGGGCGCCGGGCACACCGCCGGTGTGACGCACCTGCGCGATGACGATCTGAGCAGGCTCGACGCCTGGTGGCGGGCGGCAAACTACCTGACCGTGGGTCAGATCTACCTGATGGCCAACCCGCTGCTGCGCGAGCCGCTGCGGGCCGAGCACATCAAACCGCGGCTGCTGGGCCATTGGGGGACCAGCCCGGGACTGAACATGCTGTGGGCGCACCTGAACCGGACGATCACCAACCGGGACCTCAACGCGATCTTCATCTGCGGCCCCGGTCACGGCGGCCCGGCGATCGTGGCGAACACCTGGCTGGAGGGCACCTACAGCGAGCTGTATCCGAGCGTGGACCGCAGCGAGTTCGGCATGGCGCGGCTGTTCCGGCAGTTCTCGTTCCCGGGCGGCATCCCCAGCCACGTGGCGGCCGAGGTGCCGGG
Source organism: Catellatospora chokoriensis (assembly GCF_011297315.1). Classification (NCBI taxonomy): domain Bacteria; kingdom Bacillati; phylum Actinomycetota; class Actinomycetes; order Micromonosporales; family Micromonosporaceae; genus Catellatospora; species Catellatospora chokoriensis. The sequence continues at coordinate 45,301 of NZ_JAAOTI010000003.1, read as the reverse complement.
CTCCATCCACGAGGGCGGCGAGCTGGGCTACTCGCTGATGCACGCGTACGGCGCGGCGCTGGACAACCCCGGCCTGCTGGTGGCCTGCGTGATCGGCGACGGGGAGGCCGAGACCGGGCCGCTGGCCTGCAGCTGGCTGGCGAACACGTTCATCAACCCGGTCACCGACGGCGCGGTGCTGCCGATCCTGCACCTCAACGGCTACAAGATCGCCAACCCGACGGTGCTGGCCCGCATCCCCGAGGCCGACCTGATGTCGATGCTGCACGGATACGGGTACCACCCGATCCTGGTGTCGGGCAGCGACCCGGTGCGGGTGCACCACGAGCTGGCGTACGCCCTCGACCTGGCGCTGGACGAGATCGCCGCGATCCAGTCGCACGCCCGCCAGGGCGCCGACGGCGAACGCCCGCGCTGGCCGATGATCGTGCTGCGTACGCCGAAGGGCTGGACCGGCCCGAAGGTCGTCGACGGCGTGCCGATCGAGGGCACGTTCCGGGCGCACCAGGTGCCGCTGTCCGGCGTCCGGGACAACCCCGAACACCTGGCGGAGCTGGAGCAGTGGATGCGCTCGTACCGCCCGGAGGAGCTGTTCGACGCCACCGGCGCGCCCATGGGCTTCCTTGCCCCGCTCGCGCCCCGCGGCTCCCGGCGGATGAGCGCGAACCCGCACACCAACGGCGGCCTGCTGCTGCGCGACCTGGTCCTGCCCGACATCCGCGGGTACGCCGTCGACGTGCCCCAGCCCGGCAGCCCGCAGGCCGAGGCGACCCGGGTGCTGGGCGTCTGGCTGCGCGACGTGATCCGCTCCAACCCCGACCGGTTCCGGCTGTTCGGGCCCGACGAGGTGAACTCCAACCGGCTCGGCGCGGTGTTCGAGGTGACCGACCGCGAGTTCGACGCGCGGATCTTCGCCGGGGACGACCATCTCGCGCCGACCGGCCGGGTGATCGAGGTGCTGTCGGAGCACCTGTGCGAGGGACTGCTGGAGGGCTACCTGCTGACCGGCCGGCACGGCCTGCTGACCAGCTACGAGGCCTTCATCCACGTGATCGACTCGATGGTCAACCAGCACGCCAAGTGGCTGAAGGTGACCCGGGGCATCGAGTGGCGGCGGCCCGTCGCGTCGCTGACCTACCTGCTGTCCAGCCACGTGTGGCGGCAGGACCACAACGGCTTCTCGCACCAGGACCCGGGCTTCATCGACCACATGGTCAACAAGAAGGCCGAGATCACCCGGATCTACCTGCCGCCGGACGCGAACACCCTGCTGTCCACGATGGACCACTGCCTGCGCAGCCGTGACTACGTCAACGTCGTGGTGGCCGGCAAGCAGCCGCAGCCGTCCTGGCTGAACATGACCGACGCGGCCCTGCACTGCCGCCGCGGCCTGGGCATCTGGGCGTGGGCCGGCAACGACGCCGGCGGGGTGCCGGACGTGGTGATGGCGTGCGCGGGCGACGTGCCGACGCTGGAGACCATGGCCGCGGTCGACCTCCTCCAGCGCTACCTGCCCGCGTTGCGGGTGCGCGTGGTCAACGTGGTCGACCTGATGCGGCTGCAGCCCGACACCGAGCACCCGCACGGCCTGCCCGACCCGCAGTTCAACGCCATCTTCACCACCGACCGGCCGGTCATCTTCGCCTACCACGGCTACCCGAGCCTCATCCACCGGCTCACCTACAAGCGCGCCAACCACGGCAACATGCACGTGCGCGGGTACAAGGAGGAAGGCACCACGACCACGCCGTTCGACATGGTGATGCTCAACGACCTGGACCGGTTCCGGCTCGTCATCGACGTGATCGACCGGGTGCCGGGGCTCGGCGTGACCGCGGCGGCGCTGCGCCAGTACATGACCGACTCACGCCAACGCGCCCGCGACTACACCCGCGCCTACGGCCAGGACGCCCCGGACATCACGGACTGGACCTGGCCGGGGCGGGGCGGGGTATGAACAGTCTGGACGCCGGCGCGGGACCGGCCATGAACACCGAGGGCGGTGGCGCCCGCCCCGTCGTGGTGGGGGCCGACGGGTCGGCGTCGTCGCTGGCCGCCGTCCGTATCGCCACCAGGGAGGCGGCCTGGCGGCACCTGCCGCTGCGCATCGTGCACGCCTTCATCTGGCCGCTGATGCACGTCACGATGGGGCCGTCCGAGGCGGGTCCGGGGGAGGGCGGGCTGCGCCACGACGCCGAACGGACCCTCGCCGAGGCAGTGGCGGTGGCCCGGGAGACCGACCCGTCCGTGTCCGTGCTCACCGACCTGATGACCGGCGCCCCGTCGCCGGTGCTGTTGCGGGCCGCCCGCGACGCCGACCTGCTCGTCATCGGCGACCGCGGCCTCGGCGGGTTCACCGGCCTGCTGGTCGGCTCGGTGGCCGTGCAGTGCACCGCGCACGGTCGCACCCCGGTCCTCGTCGTACGCGGCGAGGAGCGCTCGACCGGCGCCGTGGTCGTCGGCGCGGACGGCTCGCCGGACTCCGTGCCCACGATCGAGGCCGCGTTCGCCGAGGCCGAGATGCGCAAGGCGGAGCTGACCGCGGTGCACAGCTGGACCCGCGCCGGCGGGCACGCCCACGGCGAGCACCACGACCACAAGCACGACAGCGCGACCGTCGCCGAGGAGGAGGGCCACCTGCTGGAGCAGGCGCTGGCCCAGGTCCGCAAGGACCACCCCGACGTGCGCACCCGCGAGCACCTGGTGCGCGGCCGCCCCGCGAAGGTGCTGATCGAGCTGAGCAAGCAGGCCCAGCTCGTGGTCGTCGGCGCGCACGGGCGCGGCGGCCTGACCGGGCTGCTGCTCGGCTCGGTCAGCCACCAGGTGCTGCACCACGCGTACTGCCCGGTCCTGGTCGTGCCCCGCGCCAGCGGCTGACGCGCCGCGCCCTCGATCATCCGAATTGCCTGGCACCTGTGCGTATCTTGACCCGCCATTCGCCCATGTGCCTGGCAAGTCCGTGGACCTTGGTGTGCGATCGGCCCGCGCTGGCCGCTGCGGCGGGGTGATCAGCGAACCGCATGCACTCCGATCGACGGATCCAGCACCTCGGAGGAGTCCCAGCCGGGCTCGTCGCCCTCCGGGTCCACGACGGCGCCGAGGAACGCCTCCTCGACCGGCAGCAGCCGCTGCGTCAGCGCCGGGAACGGGTACCTGGCCGTGAACCGGGCCGCCGTGCGCCCCACCAGCAGCACCGACAGCACCGATCGGTCGTCGATCGGCAGGCCGGGGTGGACGTCGCCGCCCCAGTACAGGACCGGTGTCTCGGCGTTGCCGTCGGCGAACCGGCCCGCCCCGGCCAGCATCAGCAGGTTCGTCAGCGTGCCGTGGGTGTCGGCGTGGTAGTCGTACAGGTAGATCTCCAGCGCGCCGTCGTGGTGCCGGGCGAGCGTGAAACCGCCGGCAGCCCGTGCGGCGAGCAGTTCCAGCGGGGTCCGGGTCCGGCTCGCCCGGTACGTCGCGACGGCGGCGGGCGAGCCGGCGATCGCGGTCAGCTCCCAGTCGGGCGCCATGTCTGCGGTGGCCCAGCCCAGCCACATCTCATCCGGGTTCGTGATCACGTCGCGGCCTGGTAGTGGCGTGTGCAGCCACGCGTCGAAGCCTTCCCGCGACATCGGCATCCGGGTCGCGAGCATGTAGGACCGGCCGCCCACGGTGCACCTCCGTCGTCATCGGAACCGCCCGACCGTAGCCGATCACGGCGGGGCGAGGAGCACGGGGTTTCGCGGCGCTGCCCCGTGCGGTAGAAGTGTTCATGGCCGACAGACCACGATGGATCCCGCAGGCGCCCGGTGTCGTGACGCTGCGCTCCTACGACCGCACCTGGCTGCGCGGGGACGTGCTCGCCGGAGCGACGGTCGCGGCGTACCTGATCCCGCAGGTGATGGCGTACTCGGGCCTGGCCGGGCTGCCGCCGGTGGCGGGGCTCTGGGCGGCGCTGCCCGCGCTGGCGCTGTACGCCCTGCTCGGCTCGTCGCGGCAGCTGTCGGTCGGCCCGGAGTCGACCACCGCCCTGATGACGGCGACCGTCATCGCGCCGCTGGCCGCGGGTGACCCCGGTCGGTACGCCGCGCTGGCGGCCGGGCTGGCCGTCATCGTCGGCCTGCTGTGCCTGATCTGCTGGGCGATCCGGCTCGGTTTCGTGGCCGACCTGCTGTCCAAGCCGATCCTCGTCGGCTACATGGCCGGTGTCGCCATCATCATGATCATCGGTCAGCTGGAGCGGCTGACCGGCGTGCCGGTCGACGGCGGCACCCTGCTCGGCGAGGTCTGGACGTTCATCAAGGGCATGGGCCAGATCCACCTGGGCACGGTCGTGCTCGGCGCGCTGGTGCTGGCCTTCCTCTACCTGGTGCAGCGGCAGTTCCCGAAGCTGCCCGGCCCGCTGCTGGCCGTGCTGCTGGCCACGGCCGCGACGGCGCTGTTCGGGCTGCAGGACTACGGCATCGCCACCATCGGCAAGATCCCGTCGGGGCTGCCGCCGTTCGCGCTGCCGGACCTGACCGACTTCGCGGACCTGCTGCTGCCCGCGGTGGGCGTGATGCTGGTGGGCTACACCGACAACATGCTCACCGCCCGCGCGTTCGCCGCGCGGCACCGCCAGGAGGTCGACGCCGACCAGGAGCTGCTCGCGCTCGGCGTGGCGAACCTGGGCTCGGGGGTGCTGCGCGGCTTCCCCGTCAGCAGCAGCGGCAGCCGCACCGCGCTGGCCGACGCGGCGGGCGCGCGCAGTCAGGTCTACTCGCTGACTGCGCTGGTGCTGGTCGTCTGCACGCTGCTGTTCGCCAGCCCGGTGCTGTCGGCGTTCCCGACCGCGGCGCTGGGCGCGATCATCGTGTACGCCGCGCTGCGCCTGATCGACCTGCCCGGCTTCCGCAAGCTGGCCGCGTTCCGGCGCAGCGAGCTGCTGCTGGCGCTGGCCGCGTTCGCCGGGGTGCTGCTGTTCGACATCCTCTACGGCGTGCTGGCGGCGGTGGCGCTGTCGGTCGCCGAGATGCTGGCCCGGGTCGCCCGGCCGCACGACGCGGTGCTCGGCATCGTGCCCGGCGTGGCCGGTATGCACGACATCGAGGACTACCCGCAGGCACGTACCGTGCCGGGCCTGATGATCTACCGGTACGACTCGCCGCTGTTCTTCGCCAACGCCCAGGACCTGCGCAGGCGCGCCCTGGCCGCGGTCGGCGAGGCGCCGGACGTGAAGTGGTTCGTGCTCAACGCCGAGGCGATCGTCGAGGTCGACATCACCGCGATGGAAGCGGTCGAGGAGCTGCGAAACGAGCTGGCCCAGCGCGACATCGTCTTCGGCATGGCCCACGTCAAACAGGAACTGATGGACGAAATGGTGGCATTCGGGCTGGCGGAGGCGGTCGGCCGCGACCGGATCTTCCACACCCTGCCCACCGCCGTCGCCGCGTACCGCGCCGAACATCCGCAAACCTCCGTCTGAGTCGCGGAAGTCCTGGTCACGGCGGGTCCAACGGGACGACCATGGTGGGGGAGGGTGCCGCCATGTTCCAGAACCGCACGGACGCCGGGCACCGCCTGGCGCAGCGCCTGACCTGGCTCCACGACGCCGACGTCGTCGTGCTCGGGCTGCCCCGCGGCGGCGTCGTCGTCGCGGTCGAGGTGGCCCGCGCCCTGAACGCCCCGCTCGACGTGCTGGTGGTCCGCAAGCTCGGTGTCCCGTTCCAGCCCGAGGTGGCCATGGGCGCGATCGGCGAGGAGGGGGTCCGGGTGCTCAACCCGAGCGTGCTGGACGCCGCCAGGATCACGCCGGCTGCGCTGGACCGCGTGGAGCAAGCCGAACGGGTCGAGCTGGAGCGCCGGGTCCAGCGCTTCCGGCACGGCCGTGATGCCGAGCCGCTCGCCGAGCGCACGGTCGTGATCGTCGACGACGGCGTCGCCACCGGCGCCACCGCGCGTGCCGCCTGCGAGATCGCCCGCGCCCGGGGCGCGTCCCGGGTGGTGCTCGCGGTGCCGGTGGCCGCCCCGGACACGGCCGCCGAACTGCGCTCGGTCGCCGACGAGGTGGTCTGCCTGGAGACCCCGGAGCTGTTCATGGCGGTCGGTGAGCGCTACGCCGACTTCCGGCAGACCTCGGACGAGGAGGTCGTGGCGCTGCTGGAGGGCTCCGCGCACATCCTGGAGGGGAGGCACCCGCAATGACCGCGATCAAGCGCTGGAACATCGAGGTGTTCGTCGGCGAGGACGAAGGCCGCACCTACGCCGAGGCCCGGCTGCAGGACGACGAGATCGGCGACCGGCTGATCGGCGTCGGCCGCGCCAAGCTCAACCCGGACGACCAGGACGTTCCCGAGATCGGCGACGAGCTGGCGGTGGCGCGGGCGCTCTCCGACCTCGGCCACCGGCTGCTGGTCGTCGCGGCCGGGGACATCCAGCGGGCGACCAGGGAGAAGGTACGGCTCACACACTGACACGTCGTGGCGCGTTAGCGCCGTCCGGTCGAGGGGTAGGGGGCGCGGCATGACGAACTTCCGGATCGTGGTCGGAGTCGACGGTTCCGAGGGCGGGCGGCGCGCGCTGCGCTGGGCGGTGCACGAGGCAGCCGGCCGCGGCGGCACCGTGCAGGCCGTCGCCGCCTGGCGCTGGGACGAAACCGACGACGACGTCATCGGTTCGGCAGCCCGCGACATCACCAGCGCCATGCTCGACCGGGAACTGGGCGCGCTGCCGACCTTCCAGCGGGAGGGGGTCGCGATCGCGGGCGAGGTGGTCGAGGGCCGGGCCGCCGACGTGCTCGCCGCCGCGGCCGCCGACGCCGACCTGCTGGTGCTGGGCAGTCACGGGACCAGCCGGCTGATGCACACCGTGCTCGGCTCGGTCAGCGAGGAGTGCATCGGCAAGGCCAACTGCCCGGTCGTGGTCGTGCCGGTCGGCCACGAACTGCCGCACGCCGCCGAGCTGGCGGTGCCTGACCCGGCGAGCTGACCCCGCCGGCACCGTGGCCGTCCGGACGGCCGTGCCCCGGGCGGAGCGGTTGAACCGATGGCGGCGGGTCCACCGATCGCCGGTCAGTGGCGAGGGCTGAGGCCGTCGAGGATGACGGAGACCACTCGCTCGCGGGCCGGCCCGTCGGCGGCGAGTGGCTCTGTCGCGCGGGACGCTCCGATCAGCAGGCTCATCACGTCCGTCACGGTCAGGTCCGGGCGGACCCCGCCGTCGCGCTGCGCCCGTTCCAGCAGCACCCCGAGTGCGGCGCGCAGGCGGCCGCCGATGCGCGAGGCCGCCTCCGCCGGGCTGACGCCCGCGCCGGCGAGAGCTTCGGCGAGCGCGTTCTTGGCCGACGATCCCTCGACGGCGCCGCGGAAGAACCCGCGCAGCGCCGCTGTCGGCTCCCGCGCGCTCGCCAGCTCCCGCGCCTGTGCCTCCAGGTGTTCCAGCCGGGCCAGGTAGACCGCGGCCAGCAGGTCCTCCTTGGTGGGGAAGTGCCGGAACACCGTGCCGGGGCCCACGCCCGCGGCGCGGGCGATCTGCTCGGTGCTCGCCCCGGTGCCGTGCTCGGCGAACGCCGCCGACGCGGCGTCGAGCACGCGGGCGCGGTTGCGGCGTGCGTCTGCCCGCAGCGGCTTCTCGTCGACCATCAGGCTCCCTCGACAAACGGAGTGATCAGTCCGTATAGTGCGAGACGCCGCTACCGGAGTGATCACTCCGATTATGCCCTGGCAGACGGGAGCTCGCCATGCACACCCCCCGAGAACTGTTCGAGCAGCGCGTCCGGCTCATCGACGAGAGCCGGTGGGCCGAGTTGATCGATCAGTACGCCGACGATGCCGTCGTCGAGATGCCGTTCGCGCTGCCGGCCCCGGTGCGGCTGGAAGGACGCGACCAGATCGCCGCTCACCTGGCCCGGGCCGAGCGGCTGCCGTTGCGCTTCACGGTCCGCGACGTGGTGCTGCACGAGACCGCCGATCCGCAGGTGCTGGTCGCCGAGTACGGTTACCGGCTCACCAACGGGGCGAGCGGGGAGACGGCTGACGTCGCCAACATCCAGACATTCCGGATCCGCGACGGCCTGATCACGCGCAGCCGGGACTTTCACGACCATCGCGCGATCGGCCGCCTGCTCGGTCGGTCCTGAGTCGCGTCGAAGCAGATCTGTCGGACTCGCGGGGCAGGATGGACGGTATGGACAAACCGGAGATCGTGAGCGCGGAGCAGTGGCAGCAGGCGCGTGACGACCTGCTCAAGGCCGAGAAGGAACTGACCCGCGCGCAGGACGCGCTGGCCGCCCGGCGCCGCCGCCTGCCGATGACGAAGTTCGACAAGCCGTACGAGTTCGACACGCCCGACGGCCCCAAGAGCCTGCTCGATCTGTTCGACGGCCGCGGTGAGCTGGTGGTCTACCAGTTCATGGACCGCGGGCCGAAGCACTACTGCCCCGGTTGCACCTGGTTCACCGACAACGTGCCGGTGCACGCGCTGCCCCTGCTGGCCGGCCGCGGCATCACCTGGATGACCGTGTCCGACATGCCGCTCGCGCAGATCGAGGCATACAAGGCCGAGCGCGGCTGGACGCTGCCGTTCGTGTCCTCGCACGGCACCTCGTTCTCCGCCGACTGCGACGCGGGCGGCGGCTTCATGCTCAGCGTGTTCCTGCGCGAGGGCGACGACGTCTACCGCACCTACAACACCACCTCGCGCGGTGTGGACCGGCTGGTCTTCGCCAACAGCATCATGGACCTGGCCCCGTACGGCCGCATGCAGGACTGGGAGGACTCCCCGGACGGGTGGCCGCAGCACCCGACCTACGGCTGACCGCCTCCGCCTGCGCGCCGCCCACGGCACCGTGCCGTGGGCGGCGCGCAGGCAGTGCTCGGCTCGGCGTCGACGTCGCCGTGCGATGCCCGCGTCGATGACACAATGACTCGGTGACGTTCCAGGGCAAATCGGTCGCTCCGCCCGCGTGGTGTGCGTGTACGGGCTGATCGGCCTGGCGGTGGTGCTGATCGCCTGGGCGGCGGTGTCCGCCCGCGCGGCGCGCTACAGCGTCACCGTCCCGATCGCATTGCTGCTGGCCGGCCTGCTGCTGGCGGGCGGCGACGATCCGCTGGTCGATGTGGACGTGTCCTCCTCGGTCGTGCAGCAGTTGCTGCAGCTGACCCTCGCCCTGATCCTGTTCACCGACGCCACCGAGATCAGCCTGCGCCGGCTGTGGTCGGCGGGCCGGTTGCCGCTGCGCCTGCTGCTGATCGGTTTCCCGCTGACCGTGCTGGCCGGTTGGGTGACCGGCATGGCACTGTTCCCGCAGGCGAGCGTATGGGTCATCGCGCTGATCGCGGCGGCGCTGACCGCGACGGACGCGAGCCTGGCGTCGGTGCTCGTGCGAGACGAGCGCATCCCGCACGATCTGCGGACCGCGGTGACCGTCGAGAGCGGCCTCAACGACGGCCTGGCCGCCCCGCTGGTGGTGTTCTTCGCCGCGGCGGCCGCGGCCGTGGGCACGGAGCGCAGCCCCGGACTGGTGCTCGGCCACACGATCACCGAGCTGGTGATCGCCCTGGCCGTCGGCGTGGCCGCGGGGGCGGGCGCGGGTCTGCTGCTGGGCTGGGCACGCCGCCGCGGCTGGAGCGCGGCCCGCTCGGAGCGGCTGGCCTACCTGGCGGTCGGGGTGCTGGTCTTCGAGGTGACCCATGTGCTGCACGGCAACGGCATCGTCGCGGCCTTCGTGGCGGGCCTGGCCGTCCGGGCGGTCGACCGGGACCTGCCCGAGCGGCACCTGCAGACCTCGCACGACGTCGTCGCGCTGCTGTCGGCGGGGGTCTGGTTCGCATTCGGCTCGCTGATCCCGCACACCATGGCCGACCTCGCGAACTGGCGTGTCCTGCTGTACGCGGTGCTGAGCCTCACGGTCGTGCGCATGCTGCCGGTCGGGCTGAGCCTGGTCGGGCTGCGCCGCTACCCGCGCGAGGTGTGGCTGCTGTCCTGGCTGGGCCCACGCGGGCTGCCTAGCGTGATCTTCGCGCTGATCGGCGTGCAGCAGCTCACCGGGCTTTCCGCACAACTGGTGGTCAGCCTCATCATGGCGACGGTGCTGCTGAGCGTGCTGGCTCACGGGCTGTCGGCGACGCCGATCGCGGAGCGGTGGAGCGGGCCCGGAGCACGGCCTTGACGAGCTCCTCGACGACCAGCAGGATCAGCGCGATCGCGATGGCGGTGCACCACAGGCGCAGGCTGAGGCCGGTGGTGCCGAAGATGCGCTCGAGCGGATCGAGCAGGGTGATCGCGATGATCCCCAGCAGCGCGATGCCGTAGCGGCGCAGTTGGGCCCGCCCGGGGATGGCCGCCCGGTCGAAGACGGTGCCGTGCTGGTCGCGTGACAGCAGCCCGGCCACCAGGTGGAACAGGGACAGTGTGGTCAGCAGCATGGTGGCGCCGGCGACCGGCCCGCCGTGCGCGTGCCCGATCTGGTATGCCCACAGCGACCCGACCGTCATCACCGCGCCCTGCACGCACAGCCGTACCCAGTCGGTCGTGGACAGCACGGGTGTTCCCACCGGGCGGGGCGGCCGTCGCATCAGTCCCGAGGACGGCTCGTCGAAGCCCAGCGCGATCGCGATCGGGATGTCGATGACCATGTTGATCCACAGGATCTGCAGCGGGTTCAGGGGCGTGCCCGCGGCGATGTTCAGCAGGCCCGCACCGATGAAGATCGCGATGTAGGCGACCAGCGTCGACATCTGGAACCGCAGGTACTTGAGCAGGTTGTCGTACAGGCCGCGTCCGTACTCGACGGCCTTGACGATGGTGGCGAAGTTGTCGTCGGTCAGGATCATGACCGCGGCCTCCTTGGAGACCTCCGTGCCGGTGATGCCCATGGCCACGCCGATGTCGGCGGCCTTGAGCGCCGGGGCGTCGTTGACGCCGTCCCCGGTCATCGACACCACGTTGCCGCTGGCCTTGAGCAGCCGGACCAGCCGCAGCTTGTCCTCCGGCGCGACCCGGGCGATCACCCCGAGCTGCGGCAGCTGCGCCAGCAGCTCCTCGTCGCCCATCGCCGCGAACTCGGTGCCGGTGACGGCCCGGCCCTCGATGCCCAGCTCCTTGGCGATGGCCGCGGCGGTCGTCGCATGGTCACCCGTGATCATCCGGACCCGGATGCCGGCGCTGCGGCACTCGGCGATGGCGGCCTTCGCCTCGGGCCGCGGCGGGTCCACGATGCCGACCATGGCCAGCAGTGTGAGGTCGCGGACCAGCCCGATGAGGTCGCCCGACGGGTCGAACGACGCCGGGTCGAGGTCGCGCCGGGCGACCACCATGACCCGCTCGCCGGCCGCCGCGATGCGGTCGTTGGCCTCGCCGGCCAGGTGCCGGTTGGCGTCGGTGACCGCCACGACGGAGCCGTCCGGGCCGCGGTACGACGTGGCACGGGCGATCAGCACGTCCGGCGCGCCCTTGACGTAGCAGCGGACCACCGGCGCGCCGTCCTCGCCGGTCATCCGGTGGAAGGTGGCCATGAACTTGTAGTCGGAGTCGAACGGCACCTCGGCGATGCGGGGGTAGGCGCGGCGGGTCTCGTCGAGGTCGAGCCCGCCCTTGGCGGCGAGCACGATCAGGGCGCCCTCGGTCGGGTCGCCGATCAGGTTCTCGCCGTCGAGCACGGCGTCCGCGCACAGCGCCATGGGCAGCAGGTACGGATCTAGGTCGAAGCGCTCACCGCCGACATGTTTGATTTCGCCCTCGGTCCGGTAGCCCTCGCCGGTGACGGTGAACCGGTTCTGTCCGGGAATGACCAGCTCGCGCGCGGTCATCTTGTTGAGGGTGAGGGTGCCGGTCTTGTCGGAGCAGATCACCGAGGTCGAGCCGAGCGTCTCCACGGCGGGCAGCCGTTTGACGATGGCGTTGCGGCGGGCGATCTCGCGGGTGCCGATGGACAGCAGCGCGGTGACGACCGCGGGCAGGCCGGTGGGGATCGCGGCGACGGCCAGCGCGACGCCGGTGATGAACAGGGTGTCGAAGGACTCGCCGCGGGCCAGGCCGATGAGCACGACCAGGGCCAGGGCGATGCCCGCGATGGTTGCGATGATCTTCGAGAGGCTGTCGAGTTGCTTCTGCAGCGGCGTCTTGTCCTGCTCGGTGCCTGCCAGCAGGTGGGCGATGTGGCCGATCTCGGTGCCCATCCCGGTGGCGGTCACGATCATCTCGCCGCGGCCGCGGGTGACCGAGGTGTTCATGTACGCCATGCCGGTCCGGTCGCCCAGCGGCACGTCCTGCCCGGCGACCGGCTCGGGGCTCTTGCCGACCGGCAGGCTCTCCCCGGTCAGCGCCGCCTCCTCGATCTCCAGCGTGGCCGCGACGGCGATCCGCCCGTCGGCGGGCACCCGGTTGCCCGCTTCCATGAGCACGACGTCGCCGGGCACCAGCTGCTCGGCGTCGACCTCGACGGCCTGGCCGTCGCGGCGCACCCGGGCCACCGTCTTGAGCATCTGGGCCAGCGCCCGCACGCTCTCCTCGGCCTTGGCCTCCTGGCGCAGCCCGACCACCGCGTTGAACACGGTCAGCCCGGCCAGCACCAGCGTGGTGCCCCACTCGCGGGTCACCAGCTGGTTGACCACCGCCGCGGCGAGCAGCACGAGCTGCATGAAATCGCGGTACTGGCGCAGGAACGCCGCGACCGCCGACTCCTTCTTCGCGCCGGTCAGCCGGTTCGGGCCGTGCTCGCCGATGCGCTGCGCCGCCTGCGCGGCGGTGAGCCCGCGGTCCACGGCGACCCCGAACGACTCCGCGACCTCCGGCACCGTCTTGGCATACCACCGGTCTGCCGCGGGCACGCTGTTCTGATCACCGGTCACGGTGACTCGCTCTCTCGCATCGGTGTACCCGCCGGATCCGGCGCGTGCATCCGGTCAGCCGGCCAGGATCGCGGCCTTCTGCTGCTCGAACTCGGCGTCGGTCAGCACGCCCGAGGCCTTGAGGTCGGCGAGCGTCTTCAGCTGCGTGAGCTTCGCCGCCATCGGGTCCGCGGCCGGTGCCTGCGGCTGTACCGCAGCCTGCTGCTGATACGCCTGCTGCTGCGCCAGCTGTTGCTGCGCCAGCTGCTGCTGGTACGCGGCCTGGTCGGCGTACGCCTGCTGCTGTGCCGCCTGCTCCTCCTCCTGGGCCGCCCACCGGCCGCCCTGCCGCCGCGACACGCGGTTGGACACCGCCGTCGCCGTGCCGGCCACCACCGCCGTGCGCGCCACTCCTCGAAGCAGTCCCACGGTCAACACCTCCCGTTTCTCTGACGCGCGGTCACGCGCTCGCTTCCGCTGCGGCCAGAAGCTCCTGCACCGGGATCCGGCCGCTCGCGACCATCTGCGCGCCACCCCGGCGCCACGCGATGGCCAGCGGCGCGGCCCAGACGTTCTCGTAGACGAGGATGCCCGCGGAGTTGCCCGGCTCGATCGCGTTGGCGGCTTCCCGCAGGTCGTCGCGGTCGAGCAGGCCCGATGAGGCGCCCTGGAAGACGGCGAACTCGCGAGCCCCTTCTGCGTCCATGTCCTCGACCGCCACCGCGACGATGCTGCCGTCGGTGTCCTTGCGGATGAACGCGAGGTCGAGGATCCGGACGATGCCGCGGTCCACCAGGTCCAGCAGCAGCGGGATGCCCTCGCCGGTCATGTGATTGCCGGGGAACTCGATCACCAGGTAGTCGACCGGCCCCATCGTATCTATTTCATGCGTTTTAGTCATTTATGCGCCTTTCCGGCGATCTGCCTGCTTGCGTGCCCCCGTGCCTGCATCGTAGGCATGGCCGATGCGCAGCGGAGCAGGAACTGAAAACGAGGCGGCGCGCGTTCCTCGTCCGCTTCCACGCGTTCCGGACCGGGGTGTCGACGTGCCGGTGGGCGGGGTGCCGCGCATGGCAGTCGGGCGAAGGCGCGAGCCGCGGGTTCGGAAACATGCAATTTGCATTTCCGAACGTCGGTGCAATTTGCACGAGCCATAAGGTTGATACCTTGACGCCTGCGCCGTAATAGGTTCGACCGAGAGTGTTGCTCCGCTGGTAGCCACCGCGTCGAGCCGCTTTCTTGCAAAGCGTCGCCAGTGTCTTGTGAGAATTGCGAAGCTTTGTTTCCAGATGCCTCGACAGCGTCCCGTGATGTTGGGCGCACGTCGTAACGGGGACTTTTCGTGGGAGCGCATCCATGTTAATGCGGCGTGGCTTTCGTATTCATGGGTTCCGATATACGGAGCCCGCCTCGGCCTCGTGCCGGCGCGTCCCCCATCCCGGGAGTAGACATGCTCGTCGAAGACCCCCCGCCCGACCGCCGCCGGATACGGCGCGTACGCAGACGCCGGCTCGCCATCGGCACCGCCGTGGCCGTGACCCTGGCCTTTCTCGGCTTCAGTCCGGTGCCGTCGGTGGCGTCGGGTGCCGGCGCCGGCCCGCTGCCGGTCCAGTTCAAACTCACCGACAACAACGGCGCCTGGTACGACACCGGCCTCACCCTGTTCGGCACCAAGTCGCTCGGTGTCGCGGTCCTGCCGCGGACCGGGCTGAGCTCGCTGCCGCTGGACGTGAACGCGCTCCTCAACAACACCGGTGCGCCCGCCCTGCTGCAGAACCTCCCGCTCGGCACCGTGCTCGGCATCCTGCCCGGCGGCAGCAACCCGCTGGTCAATCTGGACAAGCTCACCGACGCGGTGAACCTGTCCGGCGGCCTGCTCGGCTTCCTCAACCCGAACGTGCAGAAGGCCAAGCAGGACATCAACACCCTGGTCGCGCAACTGCAGAACGCACCGGCAGGTGTCCCGGTCGATCTGAGCACGCTGCCCGTCGGCGTGGACCTGATGAATCAGCTGGCCGCCCTGCAGTCGTTGTCGTCGCCGAACCTGAGCCTGTCGCCGATCGCCCAGTTCCACGTGGGCGCACCGGACGCGGCGTCGACGCACACCGTGACGAGCCTGATCTATCCGTACGGCTCCCAGCCGATCGACCAGGCGAGCGCGTTCGCCGGTGACGTGAGCCAGCAGCTCACCGAGCCCGGCCTCTACGCGTGGGCGTGCAAGGTGCACCCCTACATGCTGGGCGCGGTGGTCGTCGACGACCCGCTGACACCCGGGCTCGACTTCGGCAAGAAGCTCGTCGTCAACGCCCGGGGCGGCAACCTGGTCGTGCCGAGCAACGCCAACATCATCCAGCAGCTGGTCCAGAAGTTCTTCCGGATCACCTCGCCCGGCAACTGGCAGACCTTCAGCAACACGGTCTCCAACCACTGGGACCCCGTCTACCCGCCCGCGCCGATCCTGATGTACGACGCGGCGGAGACTCCGGTGCTCATCCCGAGCCTGGACGCCTATTATCAGTCGCTGTTCACCGAGGGTGTCGACCTGCCCGCGCTGACGCAACGGCCGGCCGTACCGGGCGTGGGCGAAGTGTGGATCGACGCGCAGATGGCGATGACCGCGGGCAAGACCAAACCCGGCGTCGCCACGAAGATCGACGTCCAGAACTGGACGGTCGCGCGGACCGTGGCCCTGCCGCAGATCAACATGAACAATCCGCACAACATGTGGTCGGATCGCAACGGCAACTTCATCTACCAGACGGAGTGGTTCTCCGACCGGCTGACCGTGTTCGACCGGCGCACCGGCGCGCTCGTCCGAACACTGCAGGTCGGTCCGGACCCGTCACACGTGATGACCAGGGTCGACACCGACCAGCTGCACATAGCGATCAACGGCGGCAACCAGGTGGTCGAGGCCGCGCCTGGTGCCACCGGCATCGACCGGCGGCTGATGACCCAGTACGCCGGGGAGAAGCCGGCGCATCCGCACGCGCACTGGATGAGCGCGGACGGACGCAAGATGATCACGCCAAATGTCAACAACAACGACGCGGCGCTCTTCCAGGACCTGACGCAGACCAGCGGGAACCTGACCAAGGGGACCACCGGCCAGCTGCCGATCGCCACCAGCATGATGCCCGACAGCTCGAAGGCGTACGTGGCCAACTTCCTGGGCCAGAGCGTCTCGTGCGTCTCGCTGGACGCGAACGCGTGCCGCAGCGACGCCGGAACACTGGTCAACAACAAGATCATCGACCTGTGGTCCACGTACGACCCGGTCAGCGGGTCAAGCTCGGGAGCGTTCGGTGGTCTGCCGATCCAGCTGCCGACCAGCCCGGACGGCCAGGCCGTCCTGGTCGCCAACACCCTCACCAGCAACATCGCGGTCATCGACCCGGACACGGACAAGGTCGTCAAGTACCTGCCGTGCGACTCGGGCTGCCACGGCATCAACTTCGGCGCCAAGCAGGGCGGCGGCTACTACGCCTACGTCTCCAGCAAGTTCGCCAACAGCGTGGCCGTCGTCGACGCCGACCCCAACGGGGACGGCAATCCGGCCGATGCCGCGATCGTGGGCAAGTTCGTCCTCGACCAGGCACCCGGCACCGCCAAGGACGACCAGGTGGTCGCCTACAACGGCATGGGGGGCCAGGGCGTGTTCGCCTATCCGATCGTCTACAACGGCTGGGTCCAGAATGCTCCCGCCGAGGTGGCAGGCCTGCTGACCTGTCGTCAGCTCAACCCCATCAACCCCGAAGCCTGCTGATGCTCCTGCCCGTTCGCCTGCCGGCGAACCCGGCGGGGGAGGGACCGCATCGCACGCGGTCCCTCCCCCGGTCCGGGGTTCTCGCCCCAGCCCAGGCTACACCTGGTGCGAAAGCACCGGATCGGCGCGCATCACTGACCCCAGTGGAGTCCGCTCATGTCTGATCCCCACCCCCTCGACCGCTGGCTGCCCAGCAGACTGCGCCTCGCGCTCGATCGCACGCCGCCACGTGCGCGCCGGGCCGTACTGGCTGCGGCGACGGCGTTCGCCGTCGCCGTTGCGAGCCTGGTGGTCGTCGCCGCCACCACGGCGTACGCCGCCAACCACACCGTCACCGCGAAGAACATCGCCTTCAGCCCGTCGACCCTCACCGTGACGGTCGGCGACACGGTCACCTGGGTCAATCAGGAGACCGACGGCACAAGCCACACCGTCGCCGCCGACGGCGGCGCCTTCATCTCGGGCAACATCGCCCCCGGTGGCAGTTTCAGCTTCACCTTCACCACCACCGGCACGTTCAACTACCACTGCACGCTGCACCCGTTCATGACCGGGACCGTCATCGTCACGGCGACACCGTCGAGCCCGAGCCCGACGCCGAGCGCGGCGGCCTCGCCGTCACCGTCGCCGCCGGCGTCATCGCCGTCACCGTCGGCGTCGCCGCCCGCCTCCCCGGCGGCATCGGCCTCGCCCAGCGGCGCTCCGTCTCCGTCACCCAGCGGGCCGCTGCCGTGCGCGAACCCGACCGTCGGGGCAGCGCAGAACGACGGCACCAGGCTCGCGACGTTCACGACGGCGGCCGACGGCACGAAGGTCTTCCTGCTGTGCATGGCCCCGGTGTCCTGGGAGGTCAAGCCGGGAGACGTCAGACCGGCCTTCGCCTTCAACGGCATCGTTCCGGGGCCCACCATCAAGGTCAACGAGGGCGACAAGGTTCGCGTCGTCGTCCAGAACAACCTGCCCGAGCACAGCGGAGTGCACTGGCACGGGATGCAACTGCCCAACGACCAGGACGGGGTGCCGCACCTCACCCAGCCGCCGATCATGCCGGGCGACGTCTACACCTACCAGTGGACGGCGGTCAGTACCGGCACCCACTGGTACCACACCCACATGGGAGGAGCCCAGGTCGGCAAGGGCCTGTACGGGGCACTGCTCGTCACCCCCACGCTCGGCGACATCGCCGCGGACAAGCACTACACGCTGGAGATCGGTGACGGCGCCAACGGCTTCACGCTCAACGGCAAGTCATACCCGGCCACCGTGCCGCTCACCGCGAAGGTCAACCAGCGCGTGCACATCCGGCTCGTCGGCACCGGGCCGGAGATGCTGCACCCGATGCATCTGCACGGCATGACCTTCCAGGTGGTCGCCCAGGACGGCAACAAGCTGGCCACGCCGTACACCGTCGACACGCTCACCGTGGCGGTCGGCCAGACCTACGACATCGTCACCCAGCCCAAGACCACGGGAACCTGGCTGCTCCACTGCCACATCTTCTCCCACGCCGAAGGCCCGACCGGGATGACCGGCCTGGCCACCACCCTCGACGTCACTCCCTGACACCGTGGCCGTGCCGGCTTCCGGGCCGGCACGGCCACGGCCCAGACGTCGTCCAAGACCTGACTCCGGAGTGTGATTCCATTGCCGTCGCGATCCAGTTCCGCGTCCCGCATTCTCGCCAAGGCCACCGTCGTGGCGTTGTCGGCCGCTGCAGTCGTGCTGCTGCACGGTTCACCGGCCGCCGCCCACGTGACTGTGACCCCGTCGGCTGTCGCCGGCGGCGGTTACGGCACCTTCTCCTTCAAGGTCCCCAACGAACGCCCGACCGCGTCGACGACCCGGCTGGAAGTGGTGTTCCCCGCCGACCACCCGCTCACGGGGGTGTCGGTGCGGCCTATGCCGGGCTGGACCATCACCGTCAACCGGCAGCAGGCCGCCACCGCCACTCCCGCGGTCGGGGAGCACGCCGCAGCCCAGCCCGTCACCTCGATCGTCTGGCAGGACGGCGCCATCGGTCCGGGAGAGTTCCAACTGTTCGACGTCTCCGTCGGACCCATGCCGAAGACGTCGACGACCCTGCTGTTCAAGGCGCTGCAGACGTACTCGGACGGGGAGATCGTACGCTGGCTCGACCCGCCCGCCGCGGACGGAGCACCGCGACCGGAACATCCGGCCCCCGTGGTGGCCGTCGCAGGGTCCGCGGCGCCGACCGCGGTGAACTCCGATCCCGCCGGTCGGGTGCTGGGCTGGACAGGCCTCGGTGTCGCGCTCACGGCACTGCTGCTCGCCGTCGCCTCACTGCGGCGCCGGAAGCCGTTCACGGCCCGCGACGGCCACGGCGGAACTGACGTTCCGGCGCGGGCCGTGAACGGGCAAAGGACGGCAGTGCCGGCCGCCGCCGGATCCCGAGCAGGACGGTCCTGATGATGGCGACGTTGCCGACACGTGCCCGGGCTCAGCGGCTCGCCGTGGCCCTTGCGGTCGTGCTCCTCGGCGCCGGTTTCGTGTTGTGGCCGGTTCCCGCGTGGGCACATGCGGAACTGGTCGCCACGACCCCCGCCGGCGGGGCCGTGCTGGCAGCGTCGCCCGACCAGGTGCTGCTGCAGTTCAGCGAGCCGGTCACGGTGGGCCTGGGCGAGATCCGCCTGCTCGACGGGTCGGGCACGGCCGTGGCGACGGAGTCGCCCGGCCGGCAGCTCGACGACCCGACGACGATCGTCGTCGGCGTTCCCGGTCCACTCGCGTCGGGCGTGTACACCGTTGCCTGGCAGGCGCTGTCCGCCGACACCCATCCCATCGAAGGCGCCTTCGCCTTCACGGTCGGCGACGGCGGACCTACCGCGGCCCCACTGGTGGTCGGCGGCGGGTCCGGTCGGGCGGCTGCGGATGTGGTGTACCTGGTCGCCAGGTGGTCCGGTTTCGCCGCCCTGGCCCTGCTGTGCGGTGCCGCCCTGTTCATGGCATGGCTGTGGCCGGCCGGTGCCCGGTACCGCCGCGTTCGGCGCATGCTGTGGGGCGGGTGGGTGGCGCTGGTGGGCAGCACGATGCTGTCCCTGCTGTGCTATGCGGCGTCCGCGCGGGGCGTCGGGCTCGACGCGGCGATGGATGCGGACCTGCTGCGGCGGACCCTGCAGACCAAGGCGGGCACGGTGCTGGCCGCGCGGCTCGCCGTGGTCGGGCTGCTCGCGCCTGCGCTGGCGGTGCTGGTCAGGTGGGCCCGGACCGGCGAACCCCGCGGACGTCGGCTGGCCGTTGCCGGCGTGCTCATCGCGGACACGGCGCTGGCGGCCACGTGGAGCACCGCCACCCACGGCAGCGTCGGGGCGGATGCCTGGCTGGCGGTCTCGATGGACGTCGTCCATCTGGTCGCCATGACCGTGTGGTTCGGCGGACTCGCGATGCTCGCCGGTGCGCTGCTCCCGGCGCGCGACGTCACCGCCCTGCGCACCGCCGTTCCGGCCTTCTCGCGGATCGCGCTCGGATGCGTGGGGCTGCTGGTGTTGACCGGTCTCTACGCCGGATGGCGGCAGGTGCGGTCGGTGTCCGCGCTCGGCGGCACGACCTACGGCCACCTGCTGCTGGCGAAGGCGGGCCTGGTGGTGCTGCTCGTGGTGTTCGGCGCCGTGGCCAGGTCCTGGGTGCGCCGCCACTTCTCGGCCGAGCGCGTCGACCCTGCGGCGCACGGCGCCAAGCGCGGACCGGACGCGGAGCAGATCTTCCGGTTCCGCCGGCAGACGGTCGCCGAGACCGCGGTGGCGATCGCGGTGCTTGGCCTGTCGAGCATCCTCGTGGCGACCGAGCCGGCCGCACCCGCGCTTGCGGCTGGGCAGGCCGCATCGACCGGCCGCTCGTCACCTTCCGAATCGGCTCCGCCTACGGGGCCGGTGCCGTTCCGTGCGGGCACGGTGAGCGGCTCGGTCCTCCTGGAGGTGCAGCCGGCACGGGTGGGGCGTGCCGTGCTGCACCTGTCGGTCCTCGACGGGGCAGGCCGGCCGCTGGACGTGCCGGAGGCGCGCGTCGCGCTCGCCCTGGCCGAGCCGCCGGTCGGCCCGATGCCGGTGGATCTGGGCTCGGGCCGACTCGGCCACTACGCGGCGCTCGTCACGCTGCCGCTGCCGGGCCGCTGGGACTTCGCGGTGACGGTGCGGACATCCGATGTGGACCAGACCGTCGTGCACGTCCCGGTGCAGGTGGGAGCCGCCTCGCCCTGACCGTCCCGCCGGGACGCGGCCGGGTCACGTCGTCGCGCGCTGGCTCACCCGCCGCTTCGCGCCGGTGCCGAGTTCGGGACGCCCCCGGCCCTGGCGGTCGGTGTGCAGCAGGCCGCGGCCGAACGCGTCGACCCGGCCCCAGCGGCCCGGGATGCCCAGCAGCTCGATCTGGCCGATGCCCACGGGCAGCGCCGCGTCGACGACCAGGCTGTCCTCCAGCGGCTGCAGCCCCAGCATGGTCCGCAGCAGCAGCAGGGGAGCACCCGTCGACCAGGCCTGCGGGCTGCACGCCGTCGGGTACTGCACCGGATACTTGGTCGCCTCGCGCGGGTAGCCGCCGAACGCCTCCGGCAGCCGGCCGTCGAAGTACTCGGCCGCGTCGAGGATGCCGGCCGCGACCTGCGCCGCCTCCTTCTTGAAGCCGTACCGGCGCAGGCCCCAGGCGATGAACGAGCAGTCGAACGGCCACACCGTGCCGACGTGGTAGCCGATCGGGTTGTACCGCTTCTCGCCCAGCGCCAGGGTGCGCACGCCCCACCCGGAGAACAGGCGCGGCCCCAGCAGGTGGCGGGCGATCGCGCGGGCCCGCGACTGCGGGACGATGCCGCTCCACAGCAGGTGCCCGATGTTGGAGGTCAGCACGTCGACCTGCCTGCCCTCGGCGTCGAGGGCGAGGGCGTAGTACTCGCCGTCGGCGACCCAGTAGTCGCGGTTGAACCGGCGCTTGAGGTCGGCGGCCTGCTTCTCCAGCTTGTTCGCGTAGTCGGGGTCCTTCCAGATCAGGCGGGCCAGGCGCGCGCCGCGCATCCGCGCGTCGTAGGCGTAGCCCTGCAGCTCGCAGGTGGCGCGCGGGAACCCGGGCAGGCTGCCGTCACGGTAGGAGATGGAGTCCCAGGAGTCCTTCCAGCACTGGTTCTCCAGCCCCGACTTCTCGTTGCGGCGCTGGTACCAGACGTAGCCGTTGCCGAGCAGGTCGGCGTACTCGTCGACCCAGCGCAGCGCGGCGCGGGCCTCCAGTTCCAGGTCGCGCACCAGGGCCTTGTCCCCGGTCCACCGCTCGTACTCGTCGAGCAGCACCACGAACAGCGCGGTGGCGTCGGCGTTGCCGTAGTACGGGCTGTGCGGCTGCTCCAGGAACGCCGCCGACTCGCCGTAGCGCATCTCGTGCAGGATCCGGCCCGGATCCTCGTCGCGGAAGTCGTCGAACCGGGTGCCCTGGCGGGCCGCCAGTTCCCGCAGCGTGGTGGCGGCGAGCTCAGGCGCGAACGGCAGGGCCTGCAGGCTGGTGAAGATGCTGTCGCGGCCGAACATGGTCATGAACCAGGGCAGGCCGGCCGCGGGCAGGCTGCGCCCGCCCGAGGTCAGCGGGGAGAAGCGCAGCGCCGCCAGGTCGATCAGGCTGCGTCGGTAGGTGCGCCGCAGCGGCCCCCACTCGCACTCCAGCTTCGGCGCGCTCTCCAGCCAGCGGTCCAGGTCGTCGCCCATGTCCTCGGCGGCCTTGGGGCCGCCGAGCCGGGTGCGCTTGCCGTTGCGGCCGATCAGGATCGGCGTGACGCGTAGCTCGCAGGTCCAGTGCGACTGGGGCTCGACCCGGATCTTGTAGGTGAGGCCGTTCTTGTCCATCTTCGCGCGCGGTTCCGAGGTGATCTCCGTGGCGCGGTGGAACGTGTCGCGCCGGTAGCCGTAGACCAGCCGGTCACGCTCGACGCTGTGGTACAGCTCGCCCTTCTTGCTCTCGTCGTTCTTGACGTCGAACAGGTCGGCGAAGTCGCTGTCCGCCGCCATGTGCACGGTCAGCTCCACGGCCTTCTCGCCGTGGTTGAGCACCGCCAGCCGCTCCCGGAAGCCCTCGGTGACGGTGCGCTGCCGCATGACGGACAGCTGTGCGTCGATGTAGACGGTGCCGCCGCCGGGGGCGAGGAAGAACCTGGTCTCGAAGTACTGCAGGTCGTCGACCGACAGAGTGCCCAGCCGCTGGCCGTCGACGGTGAGCACCCAGGTCGACAGAAACCGGGTGTCCCAGGCGAACAGCCCGGACGGGTCGGTGCGGGACGCCTCGATGTCGCCCCGCTCGTCGCTGACGACGAAAGTGTTGCCGTTGAGGATGCGCACCTGTTCAGCCACGGCCGGCCGCCGTCGGGTGCGTGGTGCGCGACGGGCCGCTGAAGACGCGCTGGAACAGCAGCAGCAACTCCGGGTCGCCGTCGGCCTCGATCGCGCCGCGCAGCAGTGCCGCGAACGCGTTGTCCTTGCCGGTGACGATGTTCTCGAACACGTCGGTGTCGGCCTCGATGGAGCACTCGGCCTTCTGGTTGCGCCGCGACACGGCGAACGTGCCGTGGTCGATCGTGACGAACCAGCGCTGGACATGGCCTTTCGCGCCGATGTCGAACCGGATGCTGCCGGAGCTGCCTCGCAGCAGCGGTTCCTCGCCGCGCTGGGCGAGATCGGCGAAGAACTGGTCGGTCGCCGTGGGCATGCGCACCATCTCCTTGCGAGGGGCGGGTCCCCAGGCGCGGCGGAGCGGCGATGAGGCGGCGGCCGTCACGGTCCGATTCGGTCGCGTCGGTGCCGCGCGGACCCGTCGAGTATGTGCTCTGAGCGTACCCGGGATGCACTTTTCGAGTGCTTTTATCGCGTTTTCAAGTCGGGCCGGGCCGGTGCCTTCACCGCCGCGTCCACGGGTGGCCGCCGGTTGCGCTGGGTCCAGGTGTAGGCCAGAGCGGCCAGCGCCACCAGGGCCAGCAGCAGCAGGCCGATGGTGTAGTGGCCGGTGGCCCCGTAGACGGCGCCCATGACCAGCGGCGGCACGAACCCGCCGAGCCCGCCCATCGCGCCGACGATGCCGGTCACCGCGCCCACCTTCGGCCGCGGCACCACCTGGGCCAGCAACGAGAACACCGCGCCCGCGCCGGCGCCCAGCATCGCCGCCATGATCAGGAACGTGATCGTCGCCCACGGGTACAGCGGCGGGGCGAACGACTGCCAGACGGCCATCACCGCCAGCACGGCCAGGCACAACGACAGCACCTTCGCGCCGCCGACCCGGTCGGCCAGCCAGCCGCCGGGCGGCCGGAAGACCACCGCGACCAGCGTGAACCCGGCGGCCTTGAGCGAGGCGTCGCCCTGCTCCAGGCCGTACTGGCTCTGCAGGTAGGTGACCAGGTAGACGGCGAACGACACGTACCCGCCGAAGGTGACCGCGTACAGCGCCGACAGCGGCCAGGTCATCGGCTGGCGGGCGGCCTCGGTGAAGCGGTGCGCGAACGGCTCGGCGGGCACGGTGCGGCCGGGCGGCTCGCGCAGCACCAGCCAGGCCACCACGCCGTACACCGCGAGCACCGCCGCGCACAGGTAGAACTGCGCGTTGGGCCCGATCTCGCGCATCGGCTTGGTCAGCAGTGCGGCGATCGCGGTGCCGCCCATGCCCATGCCGATGACCCCGAGCGCCACCCCGCGTCTGCTCGGCGGGAACCAGCCGTTGCCGTGCGGGATCGCCGCCGCGAACGGCGTGCCGCCGATGCCGAGCAGGAAACCGACGGCCAGCATCGCCGGGTACGAGTCCCCGGCCACGGTCAGCAGCAGCACGGGGATGATGGTCAGGAACGCGATCGCGGGGAGCATGACCCGTGCGCCGAGCACGTCGGTGAGCGCGCCGACCGGGATCCGGCCCAGTGAGCCGACCAGCACCGGCACCGCGACCAGGACGGACTGCTGCACCGACGACAGCCCGAGGTGCTGCTTGTAGAACGCCGACAGCGGCGAGATCAGGCCCCACGCCCACGCGGTGAGCAGGAAACCCAGCGCGGCGAGGATCAGGTTCACGTACGCCCCGCGCGGCACGCGTTCGGCCGCCGCGGCGCTCACCGGTCGCGCCGTTCGCCCAGCCGCCACGCCCACAGCGCGACGCCGAACGAGGCCACCCCGAACGCGGCCGCCCACCAGGCGACCGCCGTCTGGCCCTGCATCCACGCGTTGAGCCCGACCCCGATCGCCCAGAGCTGCCCGACCAGGATGGACAGCACCAGCGCCAGCCGCCCGGACAGCATCGAGGAGCGTTCGGGATCGGTCTCGCCACCGGCGCCCGGTCCGGGCCCGGTCGAGCGCACACGCGGGTCGCCGTACCCGCTGGTGGGTTTGATATGCGGATACCGCGCGTCGGTCATGGCTGCTCCTCGCCGGATTCCAGGGTGCCCACGGCCCAGATGCCGTCGGCGCGCTCCTCCAGCAGCACCCTGGGCAGCGGCCGCGGTGGGGGACCGGCGGTCACCGCGCCGGTCCGCGGATCGAACACGCCCTCGTGGCACGGGCAGTACAGCTCGCCCTGCTCGCCGCGGTCGGCGCGCCAGAGCACCCCGCAGGCCAGATGCGTGCAGATCGACGAGTACGCGACCAGCGTCCCGTCGGCCATCCGCAGCGCGACGGCGCGGTCCTCCGCGCCCGGGTAGGCGAACGCCACCGACTGGCCCGGCGGCAGCTGCTCGGCGACCAGCTTCGGCGGTGCGGTGCCCGAGCCGTGCCGGTGGAAGACGCCCGCCGCGACGGCGACGCCGCCCGCCGCCAGCCCGCCCGACATGGTGACCGCCAGGCGCAGGTAGTCGCGGCGGCTGGTCAGCGAGTCCGCCGCGATGCGCTCCCGCAGCGCCGCGACGTCCTGCTCGGTACGCTCGTCGATACTCATAGCGGTTCCCCGAGCACGTTGTCCGCCGACGGCTCCAGGTGACCGGCCGGCTGCGGGCTGCCGGTGACGCGGGCGTGCTCGCCCGCCCCGCCGGGCAGCGGCTCGTCGACGGGCCGTCCCCGGGGCACCACCATCGCCACCCCGGTCGAGATGATCGACCCGTCGAAGTCGAACGTGCTGGCCACCTCGACGCCGGGGCGCTCGGTGCGCAGCTCCTCCAGGGTGCCGTAGAAGATGGAGCCCGTCGGGCAGACGGTGGCGCACATCGGGGCCAGCCCGTACGACGTCCGGTCGTAGCACAGGTTGCACTTGAACTGGAGCTTCGCCGCCAGGTCGATCTTCGGCACGCCCATCGGGCAGGCGTTGACACAGTTCCCGCAGCCGATGCACCGGCTCTTGTCCGCGTCGTGCACCACCCCGTCCGGGGTGACCAGGATGGCCTCGGCCGGGCACACCTGCGCGCACGGCGCGACCGGGTCCTCGCAGTGCATGCACACCGTCGGGCTGGACGCGACGCTGCCGCCCTGGTCCAGGTAGTCCAGATGGATCATCGACTTGCCGCGGTGCGAGTCGCACTCCCGGCATGCCGACACACACGCCTGGCAGCCGATGCAGCGGCCCGGGTCGATCACGATGGTGCGTCCCATCATGGCTGCGACGTGCCCCTTCCCTGCGATGAGGTCGGTGGCAGCGGCTCGCCGCGCGAGCGCTGGGTGTCGGCGTAGGGCTCCCGCCCGGGCGGCATCGGCGGGGCGGGCACCGGCGTGACCGCGGTGGCCGCCTCGATCCGGCAGGCGCACACCTTGTACTCCGGGATCTTCGAGCGCGGGTCGAGGGCGTCGATGGTCAGCTCGTTGGCCGCCACCGGATACGGCCAGTGGTACGGCACGAACACCGTGTCGGGCCGGATCGCCTCCGTGACCAGCGCCGGGAATGTCGCCGCGCCGCGCCGGGTGACCACGGTGACCGCGTCGCCGTTGCTGAAGCCGTGCGACGGGTGCACCTCGACCCACGGCCGCGGGGTCTGCTCGACCAGCCCGCCCAGCCGCCGGGTCTGGTTGCCCGACAGGAAGTGCGCCACGGTCCGGCCCGTGGTCAGCGTGATCGGGAACTCGTCGTCGTACGGGTCGGCGGGCGGATGCCAGCGCACCGCCTGCATGTGGACCTTGCCGTCGGCGTGGTAGGTGCGCCCGTCCTCGAACAGCCGCGGCGTGCCCGGATGGTCGAGGCTCGGGCAGGGCCAGGCGATGCCACCGGTCTCGTCGAGCCGCGCGTACGTGATGCCGTAGTAGTCGTTGACCGTGCCGCGCGAGGCGATCCGCAGCTCCTCGAACACCTGCTCGGACCCGGTGTAGTCGAACTTGTCCCCGACGCCGAGCCGCCTGGCCAGCTCGCACAGCACCCACGTGTCGGTGCGTACGCCCGGCAGCGGCTCCTGGGCCTTGCGGTGGCGCACCACCCGGGCCTCGGCGTTGGCCATCACCCCGTCGTCCTCGGCCCAGCTGGTCACCGGCAGCACCAGGTGCGCGTTGGCGGCGGTCTCGGACAGGAAGAAGTCGCACTGGGCGTGGAAGTCGAGCTTGTCGTAGCCCTCCTTGACCACGGCGTAGTTCGGCAGCGAGACGAACGGGTTGTTGCACATGCCGAACAGCCCGCGGATCTCGCCGCGGCGCATCTGGTGCACCATCTCCATCATCGAGGTGCCCGCGTGCGGCAGGTCCTCGACGTCGATGCCCCAGATGTTGGCGACCTGCATCCGGTGTACGGGGTCGCTGATGGACCGCCCGCCCGGCAGCATGTCCGACTTCTGGCCGTGCTCGCGCCCGCCCTGCCCGTTGCCCTGCCCGGTGATGGTGCCGTAGCCCGCGCCCGGCTTGCCGAGATTGCCGGTGGCCACACACAGGTTGATCACGGTGAGGCAGTTCTCCACGCCCTGGGTGTGGTGCTCGATGCCGCGCGCGTGCCAGGCCATCGCCCGGTTCGCGGTCGCGAACATCCGCGCCACCTGCGTGACCTGCTCGGCGGGGATGCCGCAGATCTCGGCGGCCCGCTCCGGCGGGCACTCGGCCGCTGCGGCCCGCACCTCGTCCCAGCCGGTCGTGTGCCCGGCGAGGAACACCTCGTCGGTCAGGCCTTCGGTGACGATCACGTGCAGCACGGCGTTGAAGAACGCGGCGTCGGTGCCCGGCCGCAGCGCGACGTGGAGGTCGGCGGTGCGGGCGATGCTGGTCTCCCGCGGATCGACCACGATCAGCTTCGCGCCCCGGTCCCGCGCCCCCCACAGGTACTGCGTCATCACCGGGAAGCACTCGCCCACGTTGGAGCCCGCGATCAGCAGGCAGTCGCTGAGCAGGCAGTCCGCGAACGGGTTCGCGGCCCGGTCGATGCCGAACGACAGCTTGTTCGCCCCGGCCGCGCTGACCATGCACAGCCGGCCGTTGTAGTCCACGTGCCGGGTGCGCAGCGCCACCCGCGCGAACTTGCCCACCAGGTACGTCTTCTCGGTGAACAGGCTCGCCCCGCCCAGCATGCCGAACGCGTCGCGGCCGTGCTCGGCCTGGATGCGCTGGATGTGCTCGGCGGTCACGTCGAGCGCCTGCTCCCAGGAGACCGGCCGCAGGTCGTCGGCCCGGCTCTTGCGCAACAGCGGCGCGGTGAGCCGGTCCGGGTGGTTGACCTGCTGGTAGGCGTTGAGGCCCTTCGGGCACAGCCGCATCCGGTTGATGTCGTGGTCGCGCGGTTCGACGCCGAACACCTTGCCGTCGTGGACCCGCAGGTACATGCCGCACTGCACGCCGCAGAAGCAGCAGTGCGTCGCGACGAGCGTCTCCTCGCCCCGGATGGCCCGCCAGCGGTCGGCGGGCAGCCCGCCCGCGTCCCGGAAACGGCCCGTGCCGGGTGGGGTGATGTCCGGGTCGAGGGGGACGGTCAAGTCAGAACCCCGGCTTCACGGTCGTGCGGTAGGCCTGCCCGCGCCGCAGCCGCTTGCACCGTGGGCACACCTCGGCGAGTTGATCGAAGTCCAGCTTCAGGTCGCGCATGGTGGCGCGCAGGTTGTCCACGTACGCCGTGGTGTCGATCGGCTCGCCGCAGTTGCGGCAGTGCCGGACCTCGCCGTGCTCGGTGTACTTGAACAGCTGCATGCCGACCGCGGCCGGGCGCTGGGCGATGTGGAAGAACTTGCCGAACGGCAGATACAGCAGGGTCAGCACGACCGCTGCCATGTGCAGCACGGCCAGGAACTCGTAGCCGCCGCCGTGCAGCGCGACGCTGGAGAACGTCAGCAGCAGCCCGGTCACCGAGATGATGATCAGTGCGAGCAGCGGCACCAGGTCGTAGCCGAACCGCTGGCCGGTGCTCGCCTCCCGGTCGCGCATGCGCCGGATCAGGAAGTACGTCGCGCCCGCGACGACGAGCACCGCGGCGACGTCGAGGCCGTGGAACAGCAGCCAGCCGAGCAGCGACAGGGCGTCGAACTTCACCACCCCGAAGCCCCAGATGTTCATGGTGTACTCCGGCCCGGCCCCGGTGTTCGCGGTGAAGGTGAACCAGCCCCAGGTCAGCGGGAAGGTGATCGCCGCGGCCAGCAGGCAGCCCCAGAAGATCAGCTGGTGGGCGGTCCAGCGAGCGCGCGAGCGCGCGCCGAGGAACTTCTGGAAGCCGAGGTAGGTGGCGATCATGCGGGGCAGCGCCGTCGGTGTGCGGCGCAGGTTCTGCCAGGACAGCGCGGCGCCCCAGCCCTTGCGGAACAGCCGCCGGGCGCCGGGGGAGGAGATCCACACCGTGTAGCGGTAGGCGATGCCGAAGGCGAGGAAAACGCTGGCGATGGCGTACGGGGCCAGCGCTGAGTCGAAGTTGCGCAGTCCTCTGCTGCCCAGGTGGATCGCCGCGCAGAGCACCAGAGCGGTGACGATGCCGACGATCACGGGCCTCATGCAGCCGATGCTATGTAATCGGCATATCCGCTGTATGGGGTTTATCGGACTTACTGGTACAGATCCCGCGCGAATGATCACGTTAAGTGACCGCCTGGCGGTGCTCGCATCGATCGCGCAGGCTCACGCGGGGACGGCGGTGTCCGGCCATCTTCATACCGGGAGCAGTGTTAAGGCACCGTTAATCAGGCGTGGATTCTTGTCACACGGCAGACTTCCGACGGGGAACGGGAATCCGAGCGTCCCGCCGGTAGCGTACGCACAGTGACGACTCAACTGGCGAAGCCGGCACCCGGCACCCGCACCCGACCGCGATGGCGCGCCGCCCTCGTCGTCCTAGCCGCGCTCGCGCTGGCGGCGGTGCTGGCCGGGCACCGCCTGGTGCCCAACGTCTACAGCGCGGGCAGCCTGCTGGACTCGGTCGCACCCTTGTTCGGCCTCGCCGTGCCCGTGCTGGCGCTCGCCGCGCTCGCGGCCCGCTCACGGGCGGCGCTGCTCACGGTCGCGCTGCCGGCTGCCGTCTGGGCGGCGCAGTTCGGCGGCGCGCTGCTGCCGCCCCAGGACGGGCCGGCCGAACTGCGGGTCGTCTCGCAGAACCTCTACGCGGACAACCCCGACCCGGCGGCCACCGTCGAGGCGCTCGCCGCCGACGCGCCCGACCTGATCGCGATACAGGAGGCCATCGAGGGCGTCGCCGCGACGGCCGCCGAGCGGCTGCGCGAGTCCTACCCGCACCACGCGATCAAGGGCACGGTCGGCTTGCTCAGCAAGCACCCGATCACGCGGGTGAGCAGCCTCGACAGCGAGACGAGCTGGATCCGCGGGCTGCGGGCGGTGGTCGAGACGCCGCAGGGCGACGTCGCGGTGTACGTGGCGCATCTGCGCTCGGCGCGCATCAACGAGACCGCGAGCCGCGACCGCAACATCCGGGCGCTGGCCGACGCCGTGCGCGGCGACGACGCGAGCCGCGTGCTGGTGCTCGGCGACCTGAACACCTCGGCCGAGGACCGGGCCTTCGCCCCGCTGTCCGCGCTGCTGCACGACGCCCAGGCCGACGCGGGCTGGGGATTCGGCCTCACCTGGCCGTCCACGCTGCCCGTGCTGCGCCCCGACCAGGTCCTCTACCGGGGGCTCACCGCCACTGACGCGGGGGTGCGGCGGGCGCCGGGCACCGACCACCGGGCGGTGACGGCGTCGTTCGCCTTCCCGGCCGGCTGAGCGCCGGTCCCGCCCCTGCGGGCGGGACCGGCGCTCAGCTCACTTCGCGATGAGCAGGAGCACGGCCCGGGCGCGCAGCGTGTACGCCGTGCCCGTCCCGCCGATGACCGCCTCGGCGCCCGGTGCGGCGACCTGGCTGGCGCCCTCCGCCCAGGCGGCCGTGTCGGTGACCCGGTGCCACTGCTTTCCGGCCGGCGGGGCGGGCAGCGTGAACACCACGTCCCCGGACCAGCCGTTGTACGCGGTGTACAGCGCGCTCGCGCTGTCGCCGAACTCAGTGCCGTCGATGCGCCACGCGAGGGCGTGGTTGTTCGCGTTGCCCCAGTAGGCCCCGTCCGGCGCGACCCCGGCCGGGGTGAACCACTCCAGCTGCCCCAGGCCGTTGCCGTTGCCGTCGGCCGCGGTGTAGAAGTTCACCGGCCGCAGCGCCGGGTGCGCCTTGCGGAATGCGGCCAGGCGCGACGTGTACGTCTGGAAGTTGGTCTCGTCCGTGGTCAAGGACCAGTCCAGCCAGTTCGCCGACGAGTCGACGTTGTACGGGTTGTTGTTGCAGTTGATCGACCGCAGCGTCTCGTCGCCGCCGGTCATCATCGGCGTGCCGCCCGACAGCATCAGGAACGCGAACGCGTTGCGGGCCGCCTTGCGCTGGTCGGCCGCGACGCCGCCCTGGTCCCAGGAGATGTTGTCGTCACTGCCGCCGTCCGACGGCCCGTACGGCCACGCCTGGCCGTTGTTCTTGCCGTTGCACGAGTACAGGTCCTTCTGCGTGAACCCGTCGTGGGCGACCATGAAGTTCACCGAGTGCCACGGCCTGCGGCCGTCGTCGCCGTACAGGTCGGACGACCCGGCGAAGCGGGTGGCCAGGTCGCTCGGGGTGACCGCGTCGACGCCCAGCTTGTTCTGGTCGCGGCGCAGCGTGTCCCGGTAGATGCCGTTCCACTCCGACCAGGCCGCCGGGAAGTTGCCCACCTGGTAGGTGCCCGTGCCGATGGCCCACGGCTCGGCGATCCAGTCGACGCCGGAGCCGCCGCCCGCCGGCCGGGCCGGCATCTCGGCGGTCAGCCGGTTGAGCGCGGTGTTCGCGTCGGTGCGGCTGTAGCTGAAGCACCCGTGCTGGCAGGTGTTGCCCAGCACCGACGCCAGGTCGAACCGGTAGCCGTCGACCCCGAGCGTGTTCTTCCAGTAGGCGATCGAGTCCACGATCAGGTTCTGGGCCGTCGGGTTGCGGGTGTTGTAGTTGTGCCCCAGCCCCGTGTTGTCCATCGACCCCTGCATGTCGGAGGTCAGCGAGTAGTACGTCGGGTTGTCCAGCCCGCGCCAGGAGAAGATGTTGTACGTGAACTTGTCGCCGATCGCGCCGCCCTCGGCGGTGTGGTTGTAGACGACGTCGACGAGCACCTTGATCCCGGCGTCGTGGAACGCCTTCACCATGGCCTTGAACTCCTTCGTCGGCCCGCCCGGCGTCTTGTCGGCGGCGTAGCGCCGGTCGGGGGCGAAGTAGTTCTCGGTCATGTAGCCCCAGTAGTTGTCGCCCGTGGTGCTGCTCGGGTTGACGTCGTTGGCGTCGTTCTGGGTCTCCTGCAGCGGCAGGAACTCCACCGCCGTGACCCCGAGCGCGGCCAGGTACGCCGCCTTCTGCCCGGCCGCCTTGTAGGTGCCCCGGTCGGCGGCCGCGATCGAGGGGTCGGCCTTGGTCAGGCCGCGCAGGTGCACCTCGTACACGATGTCGTCCTTGAAGGCCCGGGTCGGCTTGGTGCCGAAGCTCGTGCTGTCGGCGGCCAGCACGATGCCCTTGGGCGCGATCGTGCCGGTGTCGACGGCCCGCTTGGCCGGTCCCGATGCGTAGTCGCTCGCCACGCCGTCGGGCAGCGCGGTGTCGTGGCTCATCTCGCGGGCGTACGGGTCCAGCAGGAGCTTGTTCGGGTTGAACCGGTTGCCCGCGGCGTCCACGTCGGCCACGAACCCGGCCGTCGACCCCTTCGTCCAGCTCGCGCTGTAGGGCCAGTTCGGACCCCAGGCCCGGTAGCCGTAGTAGACGGTGCCGGTCACGCCTGCGGCCTGCAGTGTCGCCACGCTGACGGTGGTCGCCCAGACATCCCCGGTGCCCTTGGTGAGCAGGTAGGACGCCTTCTCCTGGGCGCCGGTGGCGGCGGAGTAGACGTAGACCGCGATGCGGGTGGCCCCGGACGAGTACACCCGGAAGTTCACATTGCTGCCGGAGTAGCGACCGCCGAGGGTCAGCGTGTCGATCCCGGCCTGGGCGGGCGCGGTGGGGGAGACGAGGGACAACCCGGCTGCCACCAGCGCGGCGGCGAGCACGGACCTCCATAGGCGACGCATGGTCTTCCTTCCCGGAACAGGGGGTGGTGGCCGGGGGAGCGGCGAGTGAAACTTCTTGCAAAGTGTGACCTAGGTTACGTGGAAGTTTCAGGCGCGTAAAGATGCGCCAACTGCCCCCAACGCGAGCGGCGGGCCGCCGGGCGAGCAAGGATGGAGAGGTGGACGACATGACGTCCGGAGACAACGGAACAGCGGCCGAGGTCGTCATCCCCGTGAACGGAGCCGCACTCTCGGCCCACCTGGCCATACCCCCGCAGGCCGCCGGCATCGTCGTGTTCGTCCACGGCAGCGGCAGCAGCCGGCACAGCCCCCGCAACCAGTACGTCGCCCGCTTCCTGCGCGACGCGGGCCTCGGCACGCTCCTGTTCGACCTGCTCAACGAGGCCGAGGAGAACGACCGGGGCAACGTGTTCGACATCGGGCTGCTCGCCGGTCGGCTGAGCGAGGTGCTCGCCTGGCTGCGGGCCCGGCCCGCCGCGCAAGGTCTGCCGGTCGGCCTGTTCGGGGCCAGCACCGGCGCGGCCGCCGCGCTCTGGGCCGCGTCGAACGGAAACGCCGACGTCGCCGCCGTGGTCTCCCGCGGCGGCCGCCCCGACCTGGCCGGCGGTCACCTCGCCGAGGTGCGCGCCCCGACGCTGCTCATCGTCGGCGGCCTCGACCGCATCGTGCTGGAGCTCAACGAGCAGGCCGCCGCCCAGCTGACCTGCGAGCACGCCGTGGAGATCGTCCCCGGCGCGACCCACCTGTTCCAGGAGCCCGGAACCCTCCAGCAGGCCGCCGTCCTGGCCCGCGACTGGCTCGTCCGCTACGTACGCTGAGCGAAGTCCGTGGATGCGGACAGGTCGCGCCACCTGCCCGAGGTCCGCGGCGACCTCCCCGAGCTTGGCCTCGACGGCGGTGACGCAGCTGGCGCCCAGGGCCAGGCGCACCGGCATATAGTGCCGATCATGTGTACGGTCGCCGTCAGTTTCGAGCCGTCGTCGCCGGTGCCGCTACTGGTGCTGGCCGTACGCGACGAGCTGCTGGTGCGCCCGTGGGAGCCGCCGGCCGAGCACTGGCCGCGCCATCCCGGGGTGCTCGGCGGGATCGACCTGGTCGCCGGGGGCACCTGGCTGGCCGTGGATCCGGCCGCCCGCCGGGCCGGGTTCGTGCTCAACGGGCGCGGACGGCTCGCGCCGGAGCACGGCCGCCGGTCACGCGGCGACCTGCCGCTGCTCGCCGCAGCCGGGCTGCCCGTGCCCGACGACCTGGGGGCCTTCGACCCGTTCTACCTGATCGCCGCTGATCTCGGCGGGGCGGTGATGGTCGGCTGGGACGGCGAGACGCGCACCGAGACGGCTCTGCCGCAGGGATACACGGTGATCGTCAACAGCGGTGACGATCCCGCCGAGCCGCGCGCCGCGCACCTGCTCGCGGCGCTGCGGGCCGTGCCGCGGCCGCACCCGGCCGCCGGCTGGGGCGCCTGGCCGGCCCTGGCCGCGGGGGAGGGGATCGACCGTGAGGACCCGCGGGCGCTGATCCTGCGGCACACCTTCGGCGACGACCTGCGCTACGGCTCCAGCTCGGTCACCCTGCTCGCGATCGGCCCCGACCTGGTCCGCTACGACTTCGCGTCCGTGCCGGACGAGCCCGGCCCGGTGGCGCTCACCCGGGTCGTCTAGGCCCGTCCCGAGACACGCCGCTGGTCGCGACAATGTGCAACTCGTGGGTTGCGCCTCGACAACTGATGTGCAACTCTGGAGTTGCACATCAAGTCGACGGCGCTGAAGGAGTCTGCTCATGAGTGAGGACCGGATCGAACGCGAGACCCTGATCGAGGCGTCCCTGGAGCGGGTCTGGTCGCTGGTCGCCCAGCCCGGGTTCTGGGTGGCCGACAAGGCGAGCCTGCCCGGCACCGTGGCCGTGGCGGGGGAGTCGATGATCGCGAAGAACCCCCATCACGGCGACTTCCCGGTCCGGGTGGAGAAGGTCGACCCGCCGCACTACCTCGCCTACCGCTGGGCCAGCGCCTTCCCGGGCGAGGAGCTGCGCGACGACAACAGCACCCTGGTCGAGTTCACGCTGACCGCGGAGGGTGCGAGGACGCGCCTGCGCGTGGTGGAGAGCGGCTTCGTGGCGCTGGCCGCGCCCGAGGAGCGGCGCAGCGGGGCGTTCCGGGACAACTCCGGCGGGTGGCCGCTGGAGCTGGAGGCGCTCAAGGCACGGGCGGAAGAATCCTCCGTGTGACAGACGAGCACCACGGCGACGCCTCGCCGGTCGACGCCGTGCTGGCGGCCCTTGCCGACCCGACCCGGCGGCAGCTGCTCGACCTGCTCGCCGAACTGGGCGAGACGACCGCGACGGCGCTCGCCGAGCGCCTACCGGTATCGCGGCAGGCGGTGGTCAAGCACCTCGCCGTGCTGGACGCCGCCGGGCTGGTCAGCGGGCACCGAGCCGGGCGCGAGGTGCGGTACGCGGTGCGGCCCGCGGCGCTGAACACGACGGCGCGGTGGATGGCCGCGCTCGCCTCCGACTGGGATCGCCGCCTGGCGACCATCAAACGCCTCGCCGAAGCGGCGGAGCGGGAAGCGGCCGCAGGAAAGGTCGAACCCGGCGGAGCCTGAACGGGGGGAGGGGCACGATGCGACTCCGGCACGCGGTGACGGCGGCGACGCTCGGGCTCGCCGTCGCCGGCTGGGTCCTGATGATCTGGCTCATGGACGGCATGGACATGGGCCCGGCGACCCCGCTCGGCCCGTTCGCGATCTTCGTCGCCGGGTGGGCGTCGATGATCGCGGCGATGATGCTGCCTGGCACCGTCCCGGCGGTCGTGCGCCGGGCCCGTGCCGGAGCGGGCATGGCGGCGCTGTTCGTCGCCGCGTACCTCGGCGTCTGGACGCTCGTCGGGGTGGCCGTCTTCGCGCTGTACCGGCCGCACGGGCCGGCCGCCGCGGGCGTGCTCGTGATCGCGGCGGGCGGCTATGAGCTGACGCCGGTCAAGCGGCACTTCCGGCGGCGGTGCGGCGAGAGCGGGCACTCCGGGTTCGGGTACGGGCTGCACTGTGTCGGGTCGAGCATCGGCCTGATGCTCGTGCTGGTCGCGGTCGGGCTCATGAACATCGGCTGGATGTGCGTGATCACGGCGCTGTGCCTGGCGCAGAAGCTGCTGCCCGCGCGGGCCGCCGTCGACGTGCCGCTGGCACTGGCGGTCGTGGCGCTCGGCCTGGTGCTCCTGACCGCGCCCGAGGTCGTGCCTGGTCTTCACCCGCCGCCGTCTCCCCTGGACGGCGGTGGCCACCACCACTCGCACCACTGACGACAGAAGAGGTGAGCAACGATGATCGATCACAGGACAGGCACCAGGCAGGAGTGGCTCGCGGCCCGGCTGGAGCTGCTGGCCGCGGAGAAGGAGCTGACCCACCGCAGCGACGAGGTGGCGCGGCAGCGGCAGAACCTGCCGTGGGTACGCGTCGACAAGGACTACCGCTTCGCGACCGACGACGGCGACGCCTCGCTGGCCGACCTGTTCGCGGGGCGCTCGCAGCTGCTCGTGTACCACTTCATGTTCGGTCCCGAGTACGAGGCGGGCTGCCCGTCCTGCTCGGCGATCGCCGACGGCTTCGACGGCTCGGTCGTGCACCTCGCCAATCACGACGTGACCCTGTGCGCGGTGTCCCAGGCCCCGCTGCCGAAACTGCAGGCCTACAAGAAGCGCATGGGGTGGGGCTTCCCGTGGGCGTCGTCGAACGGCGGCGACTTCAACCACGACTACCACGTCACGCACACCGAGCAGGAGTGGCGGACGGGCACGGTCGAGTACAACTTCCGTGCGATGGAGGTGACCCCGATCGGCGCGACCGACCTGCATCCGATGATGACGCAGATCTCGGCGTCGGTCGGCACGGACTGGCCGACGTACCGGCAGCAGGGGCCGGGCATGAGCGCGTTCGTGCTCGACGACGGCGTCGTCTACCACACGTACTCGACCTACGAGCGTGGCGTCGACGCCGTCTGGGGCATGTACCAGTGGCTCGACCGCGCCCCGCTCGGGCGCAACGAGCAGGGCTTCTGGTGGCGCCGCCACGACGAGTACGACCAGCAGTGAGATGACGCAGGTCGCCGGGTGAACGGGCGGCCGACGGGGGGACGCGGTCGTGCCGGTGCGATGTCACCGGCTCGACCGCGTCATACGTGGACGGCAGTCGGCCCCTACGCGGCGGCCTGCTCGGGCAGCGTGCCCAGGCAGGACCACTGGACGGTTACCGGGCGGTAGCCCAGGCGGGCGTTCACGGCGAGCATCGGCGCGTTCGACTCGTCGTTGGAGGTGTACGCGGCCGTCACGCCACCGGCGGCGGCCCGGTGCAGCGCCACCGTCTTGGCCAGCCGGGCCAGGCCGCGGCCGCGGTGCTCGGGCAGCGTCGCGGTCATGTCCGACCACATCCGCTCCCCATCCCGCTTGACCAGAGTGAACGCCACGATCTGCCCGCCGTCGAGGGCGGCGACGCTGGCGTCCTTGTCCAGGCCGAGGTTGTCCCACACCTCGTAGCGCCAGGTGTCGAAGGAGAGCGCGTCGGAGGGCACGTCGCCGGGCTCGTCGGAGCTGGCCGCGACGTACGCCGTGTAGAGCACGTGCTCGTCCAGCCCGGACAGCGGCACCACGGTGACACCGGGCGGCGCGTCCGGGGCGGGCGGCGCGAGCCGGGTCTCCAGCATCGAGTAGCGCAGCTCGCGGCTCGGCGTGAAGCCGCGGCCGCGGGCGAAGTCCAGCGACTCCCCCTGCACCCAGGCGCGCACTCGCCGCACGCCGAGCGCGGACAGGTGCCCGGCGGCAGCGTCGAACAGCAGCTTGCCCGCGCCCTGCCGGCGGTGGGCCGGGTGCACGTGCAGCAGCGAGATCTCGCCGAAGTCGGCCTCGGACGTGGTGATGTTCCGGAACGCCGAGGTCCAGCCGACGAGCTGCCCGCCGTCTTCGACCACGAACGCGGTCCAGTCGCCGGCCGGCGGCTCGGCGATCATCTGCCGCGTCGACGCGACCCCGCGCACCAGGTACGGATACACCTCGGCACGCAGGGCGACCACGGCCGCGGCGTCTTCGGGTCGGGCGGTGCGAATTCTCATCCGGCCATCCTGTCCCGCTCCGTGATGATCATCAAATGGTTTGCGGGCGATGCCGCGGCCCGCGACGGGCTAGCCTGCGGCGGTGCCGCTGACGTTCCCCTCGCACGCCGCATTGCCACTGCCGCTGAAACTGTGGCGTCCCCGCTGGTTCGACGGCGTGGCGCTGACCGTCGGGGCGGCCTCGCCCGATCTCGCGTACGCCCTGGACGGCTCGGGCCTGCCCGTGTTCCCGCTGTCGCACCAGTGGCCCGGCGTGGTGCTGTTCTGCCTGCCGGTGACGCTGGTCGGCGCGCTGCTGGTGCGCCGGGCGGCGGCCGTGGTCGCCGCGCACCTGCCCGCCCGGCCCGCGGCCCTGGCGCTGCGCGACTACGGCGTGCTCGGCACGACGCGGCCCGCGCTCGTGGTCAGCACCGGGTCCGCGCTGCTCGCCGCCGCGAGCCACCTGGTCTGGGACGAGCTCACCGGGCCCGTGCCCGTGCTGGATTACGCGTCCTCCGCAGGCGGCGTGCTGGCGGCGCTGGCACTCGCCGTGCACGTCGGCCGCCACCGGCTGCTGCGGGCGTGGCACGGCGCACCACCGGACCGGCCGGCACGCCCCGGACTGTTCTGGACCGTCGCCGGCGCGGTCACCACGGCCTGCGCGGTGACCGCGGCACAGCTGCCTGGGGCGTTCCTGCCGCACACCACGGGCGCGCGCCTGCTGCTCGGCGTCGCGCTCGGTCTCGGCGCCGCCGCCGCGGCGACCGCCCTCATACCGGTGCGGCCGAGCGCGGTCGATCCGGCACCGGCGAGCGACTGACCGCCGCGCGGACGGGCTCAGGCGACGCGCAGGCTCTCGCCGTCGATGACGACCACGTCGCCGCGGTGCAGCTGGCGGCCGCGGCGCACCTCCACCTCGCCGTTCACGGTCACCTCACCGGCGGTGATGCGCAGCTTCGCCTCACCACCGGTCTCGATCACGGAGGCGAGCTTCAGGAACTGGCCCAGGCGGATCATGTCATCACGGATCGGTACGTCGGTCACCGTGCCATCCTCCCTCAGGGCCGGTCCGTCGATGTTCATCGGACGGCGTCGGTGTGGGCGGGTCGTCAGCGCAGGTTCAGGCCGCCGTCCAGGAGGATGACCTCGCCGGTCAGGTAGGAGTTGCCGATGACGGCGGCGATGAGGTCGGCGACGTCCGACGGCTGGGCCGGGCGGCGCATGGGGCTGGCCGTGTTCCACAGCGCGTGCGCGTCGGCCCAGTCGGCGGTGAGCGGCGTGTCGACCAGCCCGGGGGCGACGGCGTTGACGCGCACGTCGGGGCCGAGTGCCGCGGCCAGCAGCCTGGTCACGTGGTTGAGGGCCGCCTTGCCGGCGGCGTACGCGATCGAGCTGCCCTTCGGGCGGACGCCAGCGTGGCTGGTCACGTTCACCACGCAGCCGTGGGACTCGCGGAGCGCGGGCAGTGCCGCCGTGCACAGCAGCCAGGGCGCGATCAGGTTGACGTCGAGCAGCCGGCGCCAGTCGGCGGCGGTCAGCGCGTCCAGCTCGGCGTGCGGGACCGGCCAGCTGATGCCCGCGTTGTTCACCAGCACGTCCAGCCGGCCGTGCTCGGCCAGCACCCGCGGGACCAATCCGGCCGCGGCGTCGTCGTCGGCCAGGTCGGCCTGCAGGTAGGTCCCGCCGAGCTCGGCGGCCAGCGCGGTCCCGGCCGCGCGGCTCGATCGGGAATGGACCACCACGGTCATCCCGTCGCCCGCCAGCCGCCGCGCGGTCGCCGCCCCGATGCCCGACGCCGAGCCGGTCACCAACGCCACCTTCTGCATCCGGCCACCCTAACCAGCGCCGCGATCGGCCCCGGGGCACCCCGTTGCCGTCCCACGGCACGCCGTCCGACGTGGTGCCGCGTCAGGCCGCCGGCGTCACCGGTCAGCCGTCAGATCGCGCTGAGGAAGGCGCGCAGCGCCCGGTGGTACGGCTCGATCGAGGTCAGGTCGGCGTACTCGTCGGGGCCGTGCAGGCCCGCCCCGCCGATGCCGAAGATCACCGCGTCGACGCCGCGCTGGGAGTAGAAGCGCCCGTCGGCCGCGCCGTGCTTGCGCAGGAAACCGGCCGGGTAGCCCTGCGCCTGCGCCGCCTGCTGCAGGGCCCGCACCTCGGGCCGGTCCCGGTCGGCGTGGTGCGGGGCGTCGGCGTGCTCGACCGCCACCGCGACGCCCGGCCCGCAGATGTCGCGCAGGTGCGCGGCGATCTGCTCGGCGGTGCGCCCGTCGAAGCCGGGCTCGCCGGGCGGGAAGCGGATGTCCAGCCAGGCCTCCGCCAGCGCCGGGACCTGATTGAACGCCGTGTTCGGGGTGTCCAGGCGGGCCAGGTTCACGGTCGTCGCCCACGCCTCGGCGGTCGGCAGCGGATATGCCGCGTGCAGCGCTTGGACTGCCCTCGTCAGCCGCAGCAGCGCGTTGTCGCCCTGCCACGGGTACGCGCTGTGCGCGGCCCGGCCGGTCGCGGTCAGCCGCGCCTGCAGGATGCCCTTCGAGTCGGTGACGATCTCCAGCCCGCTGAACTCGCCGATGACCACGAACTGCCCCGTGACGCCCTGCTCCAGCTGGTGCAGCGTGCCGTTGCGCCCGCCGATCTCCTCGTCGGTGACCAGCTGCAACGCCAGCGGGTACGGCAGAATCGGGGCCAGCTCGGCGAACACGTGCGCCATCACCAGCGCCGAGATCTTCATGTCCTGCGCGCCGCGCGCGTACAGGCGGTCGCCCTCGCGGCGCGGCGTGAACTGCTCCGGCGCGGCGGGCACCACGTCCAGGTGCCCGTTGAGGATCACCCGGAACGCCGGGCGGCCCGCGCCGGTGTCGCGGTAGAGCAGCGCGCTCGGCTTGCCCGCGGACTCGAACCGCTCCACGGCGAAGCCCGGCCCGACCGCGTCGAGGACGAGGTCCAGCGCGCGGTGCAGCTGGTCGGGACGGTCGGCGGTCGACGGCACGGCGAGCAGCTCTTCGGCCGTACGCAGAAAGGGCTCCAGCTCCACCACGCCATCCTGCCGCACGCCACCGCGCCGGGCATACTGCTGACGTGATCGGATCATGATGGTCGGCACGATCGGGGAGCTGCGCCGGTTCCCGGTCAAGTCGCTGCTCGGCGAGATGCTCACCGAGGCGGTGGTGCAGCCGCGCGGGCTCGCCGGGGACCGCCGGTGGGCGGTGCGCGGCGCGGACGGCCGGTTCGGCAGCGGCAAGAGCACCCGCAGGTTCCGGCAGATGGACGGGCTGTTCCAGCTCGCGGCGCGCTACGACGGCGCGGTGCCGGTGCTGCGCTTTCCGTCCGGACAGCGGCTGCGCGGCGACGACCCGGCGGTGCACGCGGCGCTGAGCCGGCACGTCGGCGAGCCGGTGACGCTGACCGCCGAGGAGGACGTGTCGCACTTCGACGAGGGCCCGCTGCACGTGCTGACCACCGCCTCGCTGCGGCACCTGGGCGGGCTGCTCGGCGGGCCGGTCGACCCGCGGCGCTTCCGCGCCAACCTGCTGCTCGACGTGTCCGGCCCGCCCGCGCGGCTCGAGGACGGCTGGCCGGGCCGTACCCTGCACGTCGGCGACGAGGTGGTGCTGCGGGTGACCCGCCGGATGACCCGCTGCGTGATGGTCAACAACGCGCAGGAGGACCTGCCGCACGACGGCCGGGTCCTGCGCGCCGTCGCCACCGCGGACGAGCTGACGCTCGGGGTGCTCGCCCAGGTCGAGCGCCCGGGCACGGTCCGGTTCGGCGATCCTGTCGTACTGCGCGGCTAGCATCGCGGCGATGGACGCACTTCAGCTGGCCTCGTGGCGCATGCGCAACCTCGGCCTGCACGCCACCGCCGACGCCACCCCCCAGGACGTGGTCGGCCGGCTGGGCGCGGTGCAGTCCCAGGACTACGGCCCGGCGACCTGGTCGCTCGGCGAGCGCATCACCGCCGCCCACGAGGACCGGGTGCACCGCGACTTCGCCGACGGCGCGCTGCTGCGCACCCACGTCCTGCGGCCGACGTGGCATTTCGTCACGCCGGACGACATCGCCTGGGTGCTGGCGCTGACCGGCCCGCGGGTGCACCAGCTCAACGCCTACTACTACCGCCAGCTCGGCCTCGACGAGCAGCTGCGGGCACGCTGCGACGCGCTGCTGGTCGAGGCGCTGGCCGGCACGCAGCTCACCCGCAAGGAGCTGACCGCCCTGTGCCAGGCGGCGGGCATCGGCACCGAGGGCTTCCGGATGGCGTACATCCTGATGAACGCCGAGCTCAACGGACTGATCTGCAGCGGCGCGATGAAGGGAAAGCAGCACACGTACGCGCTGCTGGCCGACCGCGCGCCGCAGGCGCGGAAGCTCGACCCCGACGAGGCGCTCGCCGAGCTGACGCTGCGCTACTTCACCAGCCACGGGCCGGCCACCGTGAAGGACTTCCGCTGGTGGTCCAGCCTCACCCAGGCCGAGATCCGCCGCGGCCTGGACATGGTCCGCGGGCAGCTGCACAGCCTGGACGCGGGCGGGCTGACCTACTGGTTCGCCGGGGAGCCGGCGCAGCCGCACACCTCGGACGGTCCGGTGGCGCACCTGCTGCAGGGCTACGACGAGTACATCGTGGGCTACACCGAGAGCAAGCACCTGCTCAACGTCGCCGGCGTCGGTGGCGGGCAGCGCCTGGACCGGCCCGTCTACAACGGCGTGCTCATCATCGACAGCCAGGTCGCCGGGCACTGGAAGCGCACGGTCGGCCGGACCGAGGTCGCGGTCGAGGTGCTGGTCTACGCCCCGCTCGACGCCGACCGGGCCGCGGCGGTGCGGGCCGCCGCCGACCACCACGGCCGCTTCCTCGGCCTGCCCGCCAGGGTCACCACGTCCCTGCTCTGAGCCGCCGCGTGCCCCGGTCAGCCGCGGACGGCGCCGGAGTTCTTGTCGACCATCAGCCCGGCCGTGTCGACGGCCTCGAAGTTCGAGCCCTGCAGGTTCTTCAGCGCGCGCAGCGCGTCGTTGGACCAGCGGTCGTCGGGTGCGCCCGACAGGTACCAGGGGGAGCCGTTGTCGGCGACGATCACGCCGTACTTCTTCATCGCCTCGGCGATGATCCGGGCCTGCTTGGGCATCTTCGAGGTGTCGACGCCCGCCTTCAGCCGCAGGCGCAGGCCCATCGGCGGCAGGTTCGCGTCGGCGCTGTCCGAGGCGGCGTGGCGCGCGGGCCACACGTAGGTGTTGCGCGAGCGCGGCACGGTGATGCGCAGCGCGTGCGTGATGCGCCCGGCGGCGACCTCGTCGTAGCGGACCAGCCCGGCGAAGATGGACAGCCCGGCCGCGTCGGCCGAGGTCCAGCCCGCCGGGCGCAGCTTGTTCGAGCGCAGGTCGTAGATCGCGCCGGAGCCGGCCCGCCAGCCCGCGCCGGCCGGGTACGCCGCGTACAGCTCGTACACCTTGCAGCCGGCGGCGTCGTACAGGATGACGTGGCGGTCGCCGTCGCTGCTGCGCCCGCCCTCGACCTTGGCGTCGGCGGGCACGGGGTACGGGCCCTTGTCGCTCTCGCCCGCGTACTCGAAGGTGACCTTGACGGTCTTCTGGCCGGGCTTGACCGTCGTGACGGGAATGCCGATCGGCGCGCCCTCCCACAGACCCGCGCCGAAGTCGGGATGCATGTGCGCGGCCGCGCCGATGCTGTTCACGAGCGCGCCCGACGAGCGGTGCACGGGCAGTTTGGACACGTCGGCGCGCCACACGCTGTTCGCGGGGAACACCCCGCACGGGCCGGCGGTGGCCGAGGGCGACGCCGTGGGCTTGGGGCTCGCGGTCGCGGTCGCGGAAACCGAGGGCGCGGTCGTGCCGGCGGGTGTCACGAAGCCCGGCTCGGCCGGTCCCACCGCGTTCGGCGTGGTGCTGCCGCAGGCGGCGAGCCCGAGGACGGCGGTCAGCGCGGCAAGTCGCCGCGGCACCGCGGCCAGAG
Organism: Catellatospora chokoriensis; assembly: GCF_011297315.1. Classification (NCBI taxonomy): domain Bacteria; kingdom Bacillati; phylum Actinomycetota; class Actinomycetes; order Micromonosporales; family Micromonosporaceae; genus Catellatospora; species Catellatospora chokoriensis. Next base: position 1,312 of record NZ_JAAOTI010000003.1, on the reverse strand, counting down.
ATCGTGAGCGCACGCGCAGAATCTAGTGCCACCATGCGGTACGGGCACACCCCACTGCCTCGTTGCAGGGATTATGGCCGATAGGTGAGGTTTGTCCGCGTAACCTCGGTACATGCTCAAAGCCGCACGCGCGCTGTCGTGGTGGGCGCTGATCCCGCCCCTGTGCGTGATCGTGCTCGTGGCGGCCTGGGGGCACAAGGTCGGCGGCGTGGGCCTGGTGATCGTCGGGATCGCGCTGGTCGCCGCCGTCGTGGTCGCCGTGCACCACGCGGAGGTCGTCGCGCACCACGTCGGCGAACCGTTCGGCGCGCTGATCCTGGCGGTCGCGGTCACCGCCATCGAGGTCGGCCTGATCATCATGCTGATGACCTCCGGTCCGGAAGGCCCCTCCACACTCGCCCGGGACACGGTCTTCGCGGCGTTCATGATCGTGTGCAACGGCGTGGTGGGACTCTGCCTGCTGGTCGGCGGCCTGCGTCACCGCGAGGTCGAGTTCCACGTCGAAGGTGTCACGGCCACCCTGGCCACGCTCAGCACTGTCGCCGCCCTCGCGCTGGTGCTGCCGTCGTTCACCACCAGCAGTCCCGGGCCGACCTACTCCGGACCGCAGCTAGCCTTCGCCGGTATCGCCTCGCTGGTGCTGTATGCGGCGTTCGTCTTCGTGCAGACGATCCGGCACCGCCACTACTTCCTGCCGCTGGAGACCGGCGACGACGACCACGGCCACGAGCCGGGCCGGAAGGCGGCCGCGGTCAGCCTGGTCATGCTGCTGCTCTGCCTGGTCGCCGTGGTGGGCCTGGCGAAGGTCGAGTCGCCGGCGATCGAGCACGTGGTGGCGGTGGCGGGCGCGCCCCGGGCCGTGGTCGGCGTCGTGATCGCCCTGCTGGTGCTGCTGCCGGAGACCGCCGCGGCGGTCCGCGCGGCCTCCCGCAACCAGATCCAGACCAGCTTCAACCTGGCCCTGGGCTCGGCCGTGGCCAGCATCGGCCTCACCATCCCGGCGATCGCCATCGCCTCGATCTGGCTGCAGAACACCCTCGTCCTCGGCCTCGACCCCAAGGACATCGTGCTGCTCGTGATCACCGTCGTGGTCACCACCCTGACCGTCGCCCCCGGCCGGGCCACCCTGATGCAGGGCATGGTCCACCTGACCATCTTCGGCGTCTTCCTCTTCCTCTCCTTCGTCCCCTGATCACGACGATCTTGCGCGAACTGTCGCCGTTTCGCGGCATTCGAGTGTGTCGTACCCACAGTCCACGCAAGATCGCCGCCACGCGGGTGGGGGTGGGGGTGCCCGGGCGGTTGGGCACCA